>NZ_JBHTJA010000001.1:0-335418 GCF_042675525.1 Actinomadura sediminis | reverse complement strand
GGAGGCGTCCGCGGCGGCGGCCGCGCTGCCGGCGCCGCTGGTGGCGGCGGCGGATCCGGCGTCGGCGTTCCTCGCGGGCCTGACCGCCCGCGACCCGGGCGACCTGGCGGCGGCGTTGAGCGCCGCGCCGGTGGCGTCGCCCGAGGTGAAGCTGGCTTTGGCGCGCGCCCGGATCGGGCTGGGCGACCCGGACGGGGCGGCGGCGCTGCTGGACGAGATCGAGGAGGAGCGGCCGGGCGACTGGCGGGTCGGCTGGTACCGGGGGGTGCGGGCGCTGGCGGGCGGCGACGCGGAGGCGGCGGCGCGCACGTTCAACGGCGTGTACGACCTGATGCCGGGCGAGCAGGCGCCGAAACTGGCGCTGGCGTTCTGCCACGAGTGCCGGGGCGACGCGGCGTCCGCCGGTCCCTACTACGAGACGGTGTGGCGGACCGATCCGACGCACGTGAGCGCGGCGTTCGGGCTGGCGCGGGTCCGGCTCGCGGCGGGGAACCGGGCGGGTGCGGAGCGGGTGCTGGACGCGGTGCCGCGCATCTCGAGCGACTATCTGGCGGCGCAGCTCGCGGCGGTCGCGGTGGCGGTGCGGGGCCGGGAGCCGGGCGCGCTGTCGGCGGACGCGCTGCTGGCGGCGGGGCGGCGGCTGGAGTCGCTGCGGCTGGACACCGAGCGGCGCGCGGTGTTCTCGGCCGAGGTGCTGGAGGCGGCGCTGGCGTGGGTGCGGGCGGGCGCGGGTGCGGGCGCGGCCGGGTCGGTCGCGGCGCGGTTCCGGTCCGGCCGGAGGCTGCTCGGCACGCCGCTGCGGGAGCCCGCTCTGCGTGCGCGCCTGGAGGAGACGTACCGGCTGCTCGCCAAGCTCGCGGACGGGCGGGACGTCCGGCACGCGATGGTGCGGCGCGCCAACGCCGTCCGCCCGAGAACGCTGCTGTAGCCGAATGACGATGACGTCCCCGACCCCGTCCAGGGAGCCCGCCCGATGAGCGACCTTCCCGAGTTCCGGATCAGCGTCGACCAGAACCCGTTCCTGCCGGACGGCGGCCGGGACATGCACGCGATCGTGTCCGTGGAGGCGCGGGGCGGGTCCGGGTCCGGGGCCGAGGCGGCCGAGGTGATCGTCATCGACGCGTCGGGGTCGATGTCGTTCGGCGGCAAGATGGCGGCGGCGAAGCGGGCGGCGGTCACGGCGGTCGACGTGCTGCGCGACGGGGTGCACTTCGCGGTCGTCGCGGGCGCCAACCGGCCCCGGATGGTGTTCCCGCAGGGGGAGCGGCTGGTGCGCGCGGACGAGCGGACGCGGCGGAGCGCGGCGCGCGCGGTCGGGCGGCTGGACGCGGGGGGCGGGACGGCGATCGGGTCGTGGCTGCGGCTCGCGGACCGGCTGCTGGCGGGGCACGACGGCGCGGTGCGGCACGCGATCCTGCTGACGGACGGCAAGAACCAGCACGAGTCGGCGGCGGAGCTGGACGCGGTGCTGCGGGGGTGCGCGGGCCGGTTCGTGTGCGACGCGCGCGGCGTCGGCACGGACTGGGAGGTCGCGGAGCTGCGCAAGGTCACGTCGGCGCTGCTGGGCGGGTTCCTGGACGTCCCGGACCCGGCGGACCTGGAGGCGGACTTCCGGGCGATGGCGCGCACCGCGATGGGCAAGCGGGTCGCGGACGTGGCGCTGCGCGTGTGGACGCCGCAGGCCGCGGAGCTGCGGTTCCTGAAGCAGATGGTCCCGGCGGTCGAGGACCTGACGGCGCGCCGTGTCGCGTCCGGTGAGCGGACGGGCGACTATCCGGTGGGCGCGTGGGGCAGCGAGGCGCGCGAGTACCACCTGTGCGTGCGGGTCCCGGCGGGCGCGATCGGGCAGCGGATGCGGGCGGCGCAGGTGAAGCTGGTCGCGCCGGACGGGGCGGTGCTGGCGTCGGGGAACGTGCTGGCCGAGTGGACGGACGACGAGGCGCGGTCCACGCGGATCAACCGGCGGGTCGCGCACCACACGGGGCAGTCGGAGCTGGCGGAGGCGGTGCGGGAGGGGCTGGCGGCGCGCCGGGCGGGGGACGAGGAGACGGCGACGCGGCGGCTGGGGCGGGCGGTGGTGCTGGCGCGGGAGGTGGGGAACGAGCAGGTCGCGGGGCTGCTGGACCGGGTGGTGGAGGTGGTGGACGGCGAGTCGGGGACGGTGCGGCTGCGGCCGGGCGTCGCGAAGGCGGACGAGATGGCGCTCGACACCCGTTCGGTGCGGACGGTGCGGACGGTGCGGACAGGGACCGGCCCCGCGAGAGATCATGGCGGTGAACCGGATCAATCCGGCCAATCGGACGAGGCGCGCCGGGCCGAGCAGGCGGGGCCGCCGGGAGAGGCGGGGAGCTGAGGCCATGCCGGTATGCCCGATCGGTCACCGTTCCGAGGACATCGAGTACTGCGACGTGTGCGGCCGCCCGATGGACGGGACGATCCCCGCGAGCCCGATCGCCGGGTTCTGCCGCAACTGCGGGACGGCGCGGACCCCGGACGCCCGGTTCTGCGAGAACTGCGGGACGCGGTTCGAGGATCCGCCTCACCCCGCGCACGGCGCGTCCGCCGAGAACCGGGGCGTCCCGCGCATTCCCGGCCCCCGGCCGCCCGTCAGCGCGCCGCAGGGCTGGGTCGCCGTGGTCAACGCCGACCGCGCCTACTACAACTCGGTGATCGCCGAACTCGGCCCCGACGCGCCCGGCCTGGAGTTCCCGCCGTACTGCCCGGAGCGCCGGATCCCGCTGCGCGACGGCGAGGTGTGGATCGGGCGGCGCAGCGCGTCCCGCGGCATCACCCCGGCGATCGACCTCGGCGAGCCGCCCGCCGACCCCGGCGTGTCGCACCTGCACGCCGTCCTCAACGCGCGCGCGGACGGCACCTGGACGATCACCGACCACGGCGCGCGCAACGGCACCACGATGAACGGCGAGGTCGAGCCGCTGAAGGCGATGGTGCCGGTGCCGGTCGGCGACGGCGACCGCATCCACGTGGGCGCCTGGACGACGATCACGCTGACCAGGCGGGGCGGACCATGACCGTCACTCCCCCGCGCGCCTCCGCGCCCGCCGAACCGCCCGAGCCGCCCGGCCCGCCCGGGCCGTCCCGTCCGGGCCGGGCGCGGCGGACGCTGAGCACGATCCCCGGGCGGATCCGCGTGCAGCTCGCGCTCGTCCTGCTCGCGCAGGCGGGGCTGCTCGCGGTGCTCGCCGTCGCGGTGGACGACGCCCGCGACTCCGTCCGGATGATCGGGCACGAGGAGGGCCCGGAGGTCGTCGCGACCGGCACCCTGTACTTCGCGCTCAGCGACATGGACGCGCAGGTGTCGAACGTCCTGCTCATCGGCGACGACCACGACCTCGGCATCGGGCGCGCGGAGAGCCTGCGCATCTACGAGGAGCGCCGGGCGGAGGCGGACGCGGCGGCGGTCCAGGCCGCGCAGCTCGCCGGCGGCGACCCCGCGCTGCGCCGGACCGTCCAGGACGTCCTGGACGGCCTCGGCCGCTACGAGCGGCTCGTCGGCCGGGCGCTGCAGCTCAGCGAGCAGTCCGGGCACCCGCCGGGGGAGCTCCCGCCGGACGTCATCGGCGCGTACCGGCAGGCGACCGACCTGATGAAGCTGGAGATCCTGCCGAAGGCGTACAACATCACGCTCGACAGCGGCGCGCGCGTCCAGCAGTCGTACGAGACGAAACGCGCGGACGTCCTGGGAGGGAGGGCGTGGCTGCTGCTGCTGGGCGCGGTGTCCCTGGGCCTCCTGCTCGTCCTCCAGGTCTATCTGGCCCGCACGTTCCGGCGCGTGCTGAACCCCGCGCTCGTCCTGGCGACGGCCGGGACGGTCGTGCTGACCGCCGTCGGCGCCGCGCTGCTGACCGCGCACGCCGGACACATCGAGCGCGCGAAGGAGGACGGGTTCGACGCGATCCTCGCGCTGTCCCGGGCCCGCGCGATCAGCCACAACGCGTTCGCCGACGAGAGCCGGTTCCTGCTCGACCCGGGCCGCGCCGACACCTACGACCAGGTGTACCTCGACAAGTCGCTGTCGGTCGTCTACCCCGACATGGGCGGCCGTCCGCTGAACCTGGAGAACTACTACACGGCTTTGGAGAGCGCGCTCACCTCGTACGAGCCGGGCATCGGGCAGGACGTCCCGTTCCTCGGCTTCCTCGGGGATGCGGCCCGCAACGCCGAGCGGGGACGCGAGGCCGACGCGCTGGAACGCACCCTGGAGGCGTACCTGGCGGTGCAGCAAGCGGACGCGGAGATCCGGCGGCGCGCCGCCGCGGGGGACCGGGCCGCCGCCATCGACCTGCGGATGGACCGCGCCGACGGCGCCCTTCGCGACTTCGCCGCCTACGACGCGGCGCTGAACGCGCTGACGTCCGTGCACCGCGACGCGTTCGACGACGCGATCACCGCCGCCGACGGCGGGCTGCGCGGCTGGTCCGCCGTCCCGGCCGCCGCCGTCGCCGCGATCGCGCTGCTCGCCGCCGCGGGCGTCCGCCCCCGGCTCGCCGAGTTCCGCTGACCCGCCGACCGAGTACCCACGACCGAGTACCCACGACCGAGGAGGACCGACCATGCGCGCGACCCGCCCCGCCGCCGCGGCCCTCGCCGCCGTCCTCGCCGTCCTCGCCGTGCCGGCGGTCGCAGGCTGCGGGATCGGCGGCCCGCAGCGGCGCACCATCGCCGACAACCACCGGCTGGTCATCGGGGTGAAGGAGGACCAGCCGGGCCTCGGCGTCAAGCGCCCGGACGGGACGTACGCGGGGTTCGACGTCGACGTCGCCACCTACATCGCGGGCCGGCTCGGCGTGCCGCCCGAGCGGATCGAGTTCACCACGACGAACTCGTCCGTCCGCGAGGAGGCGCTCGCCGCGGGCCGCGTCGACATGATCGTCGCGACGTACTCGATCACCGCGGCCCGCAAGCGGAAGGTCACGTTCGCCGGGCCGTACTACGTGGCCCACCAGGACACGCTCGTCCGTCCGGGGCTGCCGGGGGTCGACGACGTCCGCGACCTGGCGGGCCGGGAGATCTGCGCGGTGACGGGCTCGAACTCGTGGCGGCGCGTCATCGAGGAGCGCGGGGTCGCGGCCGTGCCCGTCCGGTACCCGACGTACGGGGCGTGCATGGAGGCCCTCGCGCGCGGCGACCTCGACGCCGTCTCGACCGACGACCTCATCCTCGCGGGGTTCGCGGGGGACGGGCCCGGCCGGATCATCAACGACCCGTTCACGGACGAGAAGTACGGCGTCGGGATCCGCAAGGGGGACGTGGCGGGGTGCGCGGCCGTGAACCGCGCGATCACCCGGATGTACCAGGACGGGACGGCGGAGCGGCTGCTGCGCGAGTGGTTCGGCGAGTCGGGGCTGGAGCTGACGACGAGCGTCCCGCAGTTCGAGGGCTGCACGTGACGCCCGTCCGTCCCGGGGGCCGCCCGGGTCAGCCGCGGGTGGCGGACGGCATGGCGGCGAGGGCCTCGCGCAGCGTGTCGTGGACCGGGACGTACTTGTCGACGCCGGTGATGCTGAAGACGCGCTGGACGCGCGGCGGCAGCGCGACGAGCGCCAGGTGCGCGTCGCCCTCCAGGGCCCGCCGGTTCGCGATGACGACGACGTTGAGCCCGGTGGAGTCGCAGAACGTGACCTCGCGCATGTCGACGACCACGGGGCCGCCCGCGTCCACGGCCTCGAGCAGCGTCTCCTCGAAGCGTTCCCGCGACACCACGTCGATGTCGCCCTTGACCCGGACGAGGGTGCAGCGGTCGTCCCGCATGAGGTTGATGTCGAAGTCCATGGTCACCTCCACGCCCCTGTCATCGAGGTCCCGCCGGACCCTCTCAGGTGACTCCTCAGCATTACCTACTCGGCGCCCGCATTCCAAGGCTTGCCGGTAAAAGGGCCAGGTCGCCCGAGCTTGTCCCCGGGACCGTAACACGCCCGGAGGGGGCCGCCGCGCGTCGCCGCGGGCAAAAACTTACTCAACAGAAACTTACCTTACAGTAATGAATGGCCCCTCGGATTGGACCGCACGTCCAATGGGATGGATCTCACAGAACCGGCGGCGCGCTCCGGGAACTCGATTCCGCCCCACCCCTGACCAGGGAGGAGACCATTTCGCCGTCACCTCGGGGTGAGAAAATCGGGGCGCCCGCACGGGCGGGGATCGACCCGGGCGTTACAGTGGCGTTGGCGAAATCGGGAGGCTGGATGTTCTACACGTTCATGACGCGCGTGGTGCGTCCGATCCTGTGGCTGATTTTCCGGCCCAAGGTGGAGGGCGGGGAGAACGTCCCGAGCTACGGGCCCCTCATCGTCGCCAGCAACCACCTGTCGTTCATCGACAGCTTCATCATCCCGCTCGCCGTGCCGCGCCCGGTGACCTACATCGCCAAGGCCGACTACTTCGAGGGCCGCGGGCCGAAGAAGCGGTTCGTCCGCTGGTTCCTCACCAACCTCGGGCACGTCCCCGTCCGCCGCGGCGCCCGCCGCGCCGCCATGGGCGCCCTCGAGCAGGCCGCCGACGTCCTCGGCAACAGCGGCGCGTTCGCCGTCTACCCCGAGGGCACCCGCTCCCAGGACGGCCGCCTCTACCGCGGCCGCACCGGCATCGGCTGGCTCGTCCTGGAGTCGGGCGCGCGCGTCCTGCCCATCGGGCTGGAGGGCACCGAGAAGATCCAGCCGATCGGCGCCGCCTGGCCGCGCTTCTTCGGCCCGCGCCCCACCGTCCGCATCGGCCCCCCGATGGACTTCTCCCACTACGGCGACCTGCCCCCGGCCAAGGCCCGCCGCGCCATCACCGACGAGATCGTCGAGACCATCCAGAAGCTCTCCGGGCAGGACTACGCCGGCTGCTACAACGAGCGCGCCGACCACCAGGCGTGACCCCGGCCCCGCCCGGCCGGGTCGCCGCGCCGGGCGTGTCGCCGGGCCGGTTTCGCCCGCCCTGCCCGTAAGGTCGCGGGCATGGCGCACCGGCTCCTCCCGCTCGTCCTGGCGGCGGCCCTGACCGCCGCGGCGGCGTCCGCGTGCGGCGGCGACGATCCCGCCCGGACGTCCGGCGGCGGCAGCGTCGCCGTCGCGGGCATCGGCTACACCTCCGACCAGCTCGCCCAGGCGCTGCTCACCGAACTGCCCGGCTACCAGCGCGGCGGCGACCCCGACCTCGGCGAGTACGGGACGCTGCGCGCCATCCGCAACGCCGCGCGCCTCCAGGAGGGCGTGGAGCTCGACAAGCCCCGCTGCGGGAACGGCGCCGGCGGTCCCGGCGGGAAGATCCCCGCGAACGTCCCGGCCGCGCTCGTCACGTTCACCAAGGCCAACGGGCAGACCGTGAGCCAGACCCTCATGGCGATGCAGGCGGACGACGCCGAGGAGCAGGTCAACGCGCGCGTCCCGTCCGGCTGCCTCACCTTCAAGACCCGGATCGGCTCGAAGTGGGCCGTGCACCGCGTCGCCGAGTCGCCGCGCGGCGAGATCGGCCAGGGGTCCCGCACCGTCGGCGTCACGACGATCGCCGGGGCCGCCCACACGAAGGCGTGGTACGTCGTCTTCCGGGGCCGCGACTACCTCGCGACGATCACCGTCGTCGGGCCCAACGCGACCCGCGACGAGGCCGAGCGGATCGCCGCCGAGGCCCGCGAGCACGCGGAGCGGTTCCTCCCCTGACGTCCGGCGCGCCCAACGGATAATCTTCCTCTAAGCGGCAGTGCGACCTGAATGCGGCAGTGCGACGACGGGCGGGAGAACTGTTGATCGGCAAGCAGGGCCGGGTGACCGGCAAGATCGGCCCGGGGCTCGTCGGCGAGGTGATGATCCCGATCCGCGGCGGCGTCGAGGCCTTCTACGCGCACCCCGTCGACCCCCGAGACGAGATCCCGGTCGGCACCCTCGTCATCGTCGTCGAGCACCAGCCCCCGCGCACCGTCTACGTGGCCCCCGCCTTCGGGTAGCGGCCTTCGGGGGCGCGGCTCAGGCGGCGCCGTCCTCGACGTGCGCCTTCAGCCGGTCCAGCGTCGTCGTGATGTTGGCCGAGTTGAGCCGCGGCCGGTGGATCGTGCCGGTGATGAGCATCGCGAACGGGACGAACCACACGGGCACGCGCGCCCAGTTCTTCTCGGTGACGGTGCAGGCGCCGTCCTCCGCAGGTTCGATCTCGTAACCCCACCGCGCGATCGGGACGCCCAGCGGCGGCGGCGCGTGGACGTCGTAGACGAAGCGGCGGCCGGGTTCGAGTTCGACGACCGTGCAGAGGGTCGTCCAGCGGCGCCGCCCCTTGCGGTTGTGCCCCGCGAACCGTGCGCCGAGCGCGGCGCGCGCGGCGCCGCCGACCCATTCGGCGGAGACGATCTCCTCGCCGAGCCGCGCCATGACGGCCGGGTCGCTGATCACTTCGAACACGCGGTCGGGGGCGGCGTCGATCGTCACCGTGCCGGTTGCGAAGAGTCGGTTCATGGGGCCCTCGCGAGATGTCGGCTGCCGGAGGCCGTGTCCGGTTCCGGGTCACTATAGGGCGGTGCGGCCGCCGGCTCGCCACCGTTCGCCGGGAACTTCCGGGAAGGCAGAACCGTTCGCGCGTCCGCCGCGTCCTACCGGTAGCGCGGACGTGCCCTCCCGTATCGGGCCCGCCGCCCGAGCACGGAAGGGGGCCGGATGGCCATCATCATCGGCGGCGTCGTCGTCGGTATCATCGTCCTGATCATCCTGTTCAAGCTCGTCTGGCGGGTCGCCGAACCGAACGAGGCGCTGATCATCTCGGGGCTCGGGGCGCGGTCCAAGAGCGAGACGGGCCTCGACAGCCTCGGCTTCAAGATCGTCACCGGTAAGGGCACCGCGGTGCTCCCCGGCTTCCAGACGTCCCGCCGGCTGCGCCTCGACAGCCGCGCCGGCAACCTCGAGGTCCAGTGCGTCACGCAGCAGGGCATCCCGGTGCACGTGCGCGGCGTCGTCATCTACAAGGTCGGCGACGACCTCGTCTCGATCGCGAACGCCGCCCGCCGTTTCCTGGAGCAGCAGGCGTCCATGGACGGCGCCATCCACGAGCTGTTCACCGGTCACCTGCGCTCGATCATCGGCAACCTCACCGTCGAGGACCTCATCCTCAACCGGGAGCGGCTGACCAGCGAGACCCGCATGTCGGCCGCCGACGAGATGAGCAAGCTCGGCCTGATCGTCGACTCCCTGCAGATACAGGAGATCGACGACGAGACCGGCTACATCGTCAACCTCGGCCGCCCGCACGCCGCCCGCGTCGCGTCCGCCGCCCGCATCGCCGAGGCGGAGCGCAACCAGGAGGCGACCCGCCGCGAGCAGGAGACCGAGCGGGAGAACGCCGCCGTCATCCGGGACACCGAGATGAAGAAGGCCGAGTACAACGGGCAGGTCAAGCAGGCCGAGCAGCAGGCCCGCCAGGAGGTCATCCTCCGCGAGACCCGCAACGCCGAGCTGGAGGCCGAGCGCACCGAGAAGCGCCTGGAGTCGGAGATCCGCAAGCCCGCCGACGCCCGCGCCTACGAGCAGGTCAAGCTGGCCGAGGCGCAGCGCGACGAGCGCATCGCCTACGCGGACGCCGCCAAGAAGGAGGCGGAGCGCAAGGCCGACGCGACCCGCGTCATGGGCGAGGCCGAGGCGGACGCCATCCGCCAGAAGGGCCTCGCGGAGGCCGCGGCCATCAAGGCCCGCGCCGAGGCCCTCGCCGAGAACACCGACGCGGTCATCGCGCAGCAGCTCGCGGAGAAGTGGCCGGAGATCGTCGAGGCGGGCGCCGAGGTGTTCGGCAACGTCGACAACATGGTCGTCCTGAACGGCGCCCAGGGCGTCGAGGACATGCTCGCGAAGGCCCTCACCCTCGGCGGCACCGGCCTCGGCGTCGCCCGCCAGCTCCTCGGCAACCTCAACGCCACCCCCGCCGCCGCGAACGGCCACGCCCCCGACAACCCCGTCGAAATCCCCAACCCCACGCCCCCGAAGGAAGACTGACCCGCACCCGTCACGAAGGCCCGGCCGGACGAACACCTGGGGTTCTAGGGGTCGATGCAACACCTCAGTTCACGAGGGGTTGTGTTGGACTTCGGGATTCGTGGGGTTCGGTCGCCGCAGCGGCCGGTGAAGCCGGCCGCCGAGCGGGCGGCATACTTCGAACTCATGCGGCAGGGCTACGGCAACGAGGCCGCGTGCCGGGTCGTCGGGGGTGAATTCGAAGACGGGCAGGCGCCGGCGGAACGGACGCAGAACGTCCGGGAGGCACAAGGCGGCTCCACCGGCGAACGTGCCGGTGGAGCCGCCGTCGTGTTCGGGCAGGTACTTGAGCGAGGACGAGCGGACCGTGATCGCCGACCGGCGGCGGGAGTGCGACAAGCTCGGCCCAGCCGTTGCAGGGCCTTGTCGATGTGTACTTGCTGAGGTCGGCTGCGTGGTGGACACAGGTCGACGCACAATGGGCCGGTGATGGAGATGCGTCCCGCGGTGACCGCCGACCGTCCTGAGGTCGCCAGGATGGTGGAGGCTCGGTGTGCCTGGCTGGAGCGGCGAGGACTGCAGAGCTGGCGGGACGCCTTGCACGACTTGGTCGCTCAGTGCGAAAACCCGGCCGGGGACGTGTGGGTTTTGGCGGACGACGAGCGTGGTGTCGTCGGGCAAATGCTGGTGCAGGAGCAGGGGCCGCCGTGGGGGTGGACCGACGAGGAACGTGACGAGGCCGCACTGTACCTATCGGGTTCGATCACCGATCCGGCTGTGCGGGACCGGAAGCCGGGCACGTCGATGGCGTGGTGGGCGGTCGATCGGGCTGCTCGGCTCGGGGTGCCGTGGGTGCGGCGCCACTGCCACGTCGAGCGGGTGGTCCGCTACAACCGGACGCAGGGGTTCGTGCTGGTGCGTGAGGAGCAGCGGACGCACGTCCGGCTGTACATGATGGCGAGGCGGGCCGAGCGGCTCGACCTGTCGTCGTTCTTGGGGGTTAGGACAGGAACGCTCTGACGGCCTGGTCGAGCGTGATGACCTCGACCAGCTTGGAGTGTGGCTCTTCGTGGTAAGGCTCGGTTTCCAGCGCGGCGACGGTGGTCTTGAGACCATCGGGATCCAGCAGCCCCGCTTCGATCAGCGGTGATCCTTCATTCAGGATGCGGCGCAGCAGCGGAAGCCCGTTGACGCCAAGAGATTCTTCGACCAGTTCGGCGAAGCTCTCGCGTCGTTCGGGGTTGCAGGCATCGTGGCTGAGCCCGAACGTGCCGAGGTGTCGGCGCTGCAGTTGCTTGAGTTCGCGCCAGTGAAACGGGAGTTGGTCGCCCAGTTCGATCAGCGCCCGGTGAGCGAACGGATGCACCGGCCACAGCCCGGCGCGCAGAAGGGGCGGCGCGACGGTCTCCGCTGCTAGGAGGGTGATCCCCCCGGCCATGGCCGGAGGAGCGATGGCGTCGTCGACATACTCGATCGCGGCCCGGGCACGGGGCCCGAGCCAAGACAGCGATGAGTCGTCGGTCCGGTCGGCGGCGGCCTGCGCTGACTCGTCCGACCCGATCGCGACCATCTCGTCGCCGCCTAGGCCGGTCACCACGCTGTGCGCCCCCATTGAGGCGATCAGGGCGTTCAGTTCATCGAAGTGCTGGTAGAGCGGCTCGTCATAGGGGCTGACCAGGTCGCCGCGTACCCGGGCGCAGAACGGACCGAACATCAGACGGCCGCGGGTATCGACTTGCAGGTCGTGCGGCCCGAACGGCACCCGATCGCGCATTTCGGCCCGGCGCCGGATCTGCTGCTCGCGCCCCGGGCCAATGACGATCAGTGTCGCGGTGTCGACCTGGCCGGGCCAGCGCCTGGCCGCGCGTGTGCCGATCGAGTCGGAATCCAGCCCACCGGTCAGGTGGCACACGGTCGCGGCGGGCTCCAAGGGACGTGCGTCCAGGGCCGTGTCGATGGCCTCGACGAATGCAGTCAGTACGTCGGCTCCGTCCACCAGTTCGCGTGGCTCGGCGTGCACGACAGGCTCTGGATAGCTGATGACCAGATCGCCGCCGAAGGTGGCCGTTGCCCGCTCCGTCAACCGGTAAATACCGGTGAAGGCGGTTTCTGTAGAGTAGCGGGGCTGGTAGATCAGCAGGCGGGTCGCTTCCCTGGGATTGATCCCGGTCGCGAACGGCGCCAGCTCGGCCATGTCCCACGAGCCGTGTAGGACGCTGTCCCGGTGGGCGAGGAACAACGGTGTCGACCGATCCGCACCGACGGTGACCCGCACAGGCCGACGAGGGGCGACCTCCACCAGCACATGGTCGACCGGCCACCGCCGTGTCTGCGCGGCGATCTCGTCGAGGTCGCCCGCCGCGACCCTCACCGGCGCCGGGGACACGGGCGCCCGGCCGGGCACACGCTCGCGGACAATGATCGCAGTGCGGATGCCGTCCGTGGCGGCGAGCTGCTCGACCATCGGATGCACGAAGGGCGTCACTCGTCCGGCATCGCCTGTCACGTACGAGGTTCCGTCCCACCTCCACATCGGTGAGGCGTTCGGGTCGATCCGAAGAGTCAGCATGACCGTCCCCTCTCGTCCTCATGACACCGAGACGCCGGGCGCCTCATTGCGGCTGGCCGGCCGTTCACACGGACGTCGTGTCGTAGGTCTTGGCCCCGTCCGACGAACCCGACTTCTTCTTGTAGGTGTTGCGTACCAGCGGCGTCTGAACGATGTGGCGCGGTGCCTCCGCGAACAGGTGCTCGGTACTCGCCCTCTTCTCGGCGGGCGGCCGGAACATCTCCAGCAGAGTCGCCTCGCCGGTCTGCAGGGTGGTGCTGTAGTCCATTGGCCTCTCCTTTCGCGTGAGGACCGAGCGGTCCCGATCCGGTGCTGCCTTCACCTTCCGCCCCGGCTCGAGAGAGCATCAATGCCGCCGCCGCGACCGTCCTATTGCCGCCGTCCCATTGCCGCCGATCGCGTGCTGCGGCAATGAGTCGGCCGTTGCCGGTCACCGCAATACAGCGTCGCGTTACGGTCGGTTACGCTCGGGAGCGGGGTGGGGCCGAGCCCGCTGGAGGTTGGCGTTGCCGCACACGATCAGCAGAGCCCGGCGCAAACAGCTCGCTGAGCAGGCTCGCGGTATCCGGGCCCACGGCCAGCGTGGGCGCTGGCCGGTGGAACGGATCGCCGCGCACATCCAGGCCCGGCTTCCGGAGGTGCTGCCTCTTGAGGCGTGGCGATGGGCATACGGCTGGACTCGCGCGGACACGATCCGCGGTATCGCCGAGCTCTATCGAGCGGACGGGCTGGGCGTCCCACCGGTGAACCCGGCGATGCTGTGCCGGTGGGAGCACGGTGCTTTTCCGCCCAGCCCGGAGTACGGCATGGCCCTGTGCCGCCTCTACGACGCCACCCCGGCCCAGCTAGGTCTGCCCGATTGGGCGAGCCCCCGCGCCGGTAACGAACGTCCGCAGTACGGTGCGTGGCAGAAGCGACCGGGACGGCGACCACGAATTGGAGTCCTCATGGCGGTTGGGAACCTCGTGGCCCTGCGCGAGAGCATCGAGTTGGCGCTGGAGGTCGAAGGTCCGCTCGGAGGCCCGCAGACCCGCGAAAACCTGACCGCCGCGCTCCACCATTACGACTTGCGATACTCCCAGTATGAGCCCGGTGTGCTGGCCGCGGAGGTGCACCGGTGCCGGACGCTCGTCAACGCCATGCTTCGGCATCCTCAGGCCGATGCCGACCGGCGCGAACTCCGCCGCATCGCCGGATGGCTGTCGGCTCTCGTCGGGAACCTGGCCTTTCACCTCGGCGACCAGGCCGCAGCGGACGTGCATCTGGCGACCGCCGCCCGGATCGGCGGCGACACCGGCGACCGCCGGCTGACCTCCTGGGCCATCGGGGCCCGCGCCATGACCGCCTATTACGCGGATCGCCACCCCTCAGCAATCGAACTGGCACAGCATGCGTTCTCGCTGGCCGACTCTCCGCTGTGGCAGGCTCAGATGCTTGCGTGGGGGGCGCTGCGTCCCACCGCCGCGCTCGGTCCCGGCTCCCGCGCCGAGGTCGCACGCATTTCTGGACGCGCATTGGACGCCATGGACAGCGCGCCCGACAGCGATGTTCCCGGTCGGTTCGGATTCGACCGCGCCGAACTCGAAGTGCACCTGGCCGAAGCGGCCTTGCTGGCCGGAGACGCCGCCCAAGCGGCCCGGTACGCCGACGAGTCGCGCCAGCACATTCCGCACGGACGTCCGGGCTGGGCGGCCGCCACGATCGTGCTGGCCCGCGCCGAAGCCGTCCAGGGACGTGGCGACGACGCGGCCGCGCTCGCCACGGCCGTCCTTGACACCATTGCTCCCGGCGCCCTACGTGCCACCAGCCGCGACCGCTTCAATGCCCTGCGCGCCGACCTGCGTCGCCGTCCCGGTACCCCAAGCCGTCAGGTGATGGACCTCCACGCACGGTTGGAGGCCCTGCCGCCGCTGGCCTCGACGGGTCAGCCGAACAGCGAACCCAACGGTCGCTGAACACGAATGTCAGAACGCCGAGTGCCCGCGACCGCCACCCGGGCGCGCGGCGGCCTCGGGGCGCGGCGTTCGTCCGAGCACATCGCCGCGCTCGGACAGCCCGTCCGATCTGGACGGGCCGAGCCGGTCAGCGCCCGTCCGAGGTCGTCAGGACGGCCTTGCGGAGAGCGGCCGGACGGAGCAGGAGGACCGGTCCGTCCGGATCTTTGCTGTCGCGGACGGCGACCGAACCGGGGAGTGCGGCAAGTTCGACGCAGTTACCGCCGTTCTCGCCGCTACGGCTCGCCTTGCGCCAGGTGGCGTTGCTCAGGTCCATGCCTCAGAGCCTTCCGCCCACGTCGGGCTCGTGCAGTTCAGCGCTCGGCCGAGGCCGCCTGGACGGCCTCGCGGAGGGCGGCCGGACGGAGCAGGAGCACGGGACCGTCCGGGTCCTTGCTGTCCCGAACCCCGACCGCGCCGGGGAGTGCGGCAAGTTCGACGCAGTTACCGCCGTTGGATCCCGTGTAGGTGCTCTTGCGCCAGGTCGCGTTGCTCAGGTCCATTTCTCTTGGACCACCTTTCTAATTAGTTCACGAGACATTTCTTCTGTGAGGGCCCGCGAACGAAGTGCAAACAAGGTGCGCGCTAGGACGGACAAGTCCGCGGGGTCGTCAGTCGTGATCGGCCGTACGGCCGACTCGACGTAAGCGACCTCGCTCCGGTCGTCCATGGTCGCGACGACGAACGCACCCATGTTGCCGTCATGTTCTCCGTTTCCCAACACTACTTGAACCGTGACGTTGGGCAACATGCTGAGGACGATCAGGTGCTCTAACTGCTCCTTCATCGTCTCGGTGTCGCCGACCAGGCGGTGCAGCGCTTGCTCGTCGATGAGTAGGGAGAGGATCGTCGCGTCCCTTTCATCGTCCCGAGCAAGGATGGACTGGCGGCCCAGGCGAACGTCCACAGCCTCTTCGTTGCCCCTCAGTAGGGCGGATGCGTAGGCGCGGGTCTGAGCAAGGCCCGTGACCAACATGGGCTCCCAGGAGACCAGCATGGCGGCGTCCGCTTCGATCTTGGGCCAGTCAAACCAGACGGGGACCGGGTGCCCGTCCTTGTTCAGGTCGTTCCAGAGGGCGATGAGGGCTCCGCCCGCCTCCAGGTAATCATCGACGATCTCAGCGAAAGATCGACTGGCCCGCCTCTTGCCGTTCTCGATGCGGCTGACCTGCGCTCCGCTCATGCTCGTGAGATGGGAGATGGTCTCCTGCTTGACGCCCTTGGCCTCTCGCATTCGGCGCATTTGACGACCGAAAGCTACAAGCGCAGGGGCCTCACGAGGACGTTGACGCTTGGGGGGCATGGCGCTACCTCTCGAATGGAAGCTACCGACTCTTCTTGATCACTTCCCATTGATCACCAGCTCGTCTTGGTAAGCCACATCGTAACTCGGACAGTGACTCAGTGTGTGGGGTAAGCCACACACGGTGATGGGAGCCTGGTCATGATCGAGGCGACGCACGCGGAGATGGTCGTCAAGCGGCACCTCAAGTCGGTCGCGGAAGTGCGCGGGTTCATACGGCTCGCGCTGGCGGCGTCCGGGGCGGACGACTTCGTTCCGTGCCTGGTCGCGAGTGAGCTGGTCACGAACGCGATCCGGCACACCACCGGGCCGGACGACGTCACGTTCCGGATCGGGCACAACGACGACGGCACCCTCTGGATGGAGGTGCAGGACTCCCTCTGGGAGGAGCCGCGCGTGCAGCGGGCCGACCTGGACGGCGAGTCCGGGCGCGGCCTGTTCGTCGTCGAGCAGTACACGCGGTACTGGGGCGTGCGGCCCCTGTCCGGCAACACCGGCAAGGTTGTCTTCGCGGTCCTGAATCCGTGAGGCCGCCGCGAGGGGACGGCCCCGCGCATCGAGCACCGTCCCTTCGCATCGTCCGCTCGGCGTGACGGCCGTCCCGGTGGGCCGCCGTCGTCCCCCGCCCGGCGCGGCCGAGAGCGTCCGCCGAGGCGGTACGCCGCGCGCACCGCCCGTCCGTCCGTCCGGTGCCTTCGGGCGGGGGCGCGGAGCGGTTCCCGGCGGTGTCAGTGCGAGCCCCGCGAAGCCGTGTCCGGGGACGCCGTCAGTGGCGACGGCGCGGGACGTCCGGGGCCTTGATCGACAACTCGGAGGTTCGACCTATGTACAGCACGGCCGAAGGTGCCTTCCCGGTGTGGCTCGACCGTGATCTCGAACTCGTCCAGGCAGAGCTGGCACGCCGGTTCCCCGGCGTCCCGTGCTGGTTCGGGGAGTTCACGGGCTCGTGGTGGGCCATGCTCGGCGATCGCCTCCTTGAGGCCGCGAGCCCGTTCGTCCTCGCGGACATGATCCGAACGGCCCTCGCCGCGCACCGGACCCCGGCCCCGCCCCGTCCGGTGCCGCCGCCTCGCCCGGCACCACGACTCCGTCCGGCTGCCCGCCGGGAAACCCGGACCCGGCCGCCGACCCGCCACGCCGCCGCCCGTCCGTCCGGCGGCCTCTTCGGACGTCTCCGAGGACGCCTCGGCCTCGCGGCCGCCGGGCGTTGAACTCGCGACCGCCGCATCGGCGACCGGCCGCCGCGTCGGCCCGTCTCGTCCGCCCGTACGGGCCTGCACCCGACCTACCCGTCCAGATACAACAGCGCCGTGATCGTCTTCTTGCAGATGTCGCAGTGCATGGGGGCCTCCTCGCTCGCGAGGTCGGCCTCGACGGTGGTGATGCGGTCGATGACGCCGCTCTCGCGCTCGGCGTCGAAGGCCGCACGCCACCGGTCGGCGACGTAGCGGGCGGTCATCTCGTAGAACGACCTGACGCCATGTTCTCGCATGTAGGCCCAGTTGAACTCCAGGGACCACGGGCCGCGCGCTCGTCCAGGACGGTCCACATGCCGGAGGCGTCGTACTCGGCGGTGACCTCGGCGAGCAACTTCGAGGCCGCCTCCATCGCAAGCTCCGCGTGGTGATAGCCCCCGGGCAGAAAGTGCGAGGCGCGGAGAAGCTGGGGCGTCGGGGCAACGTCCCCTAGGGACCGCCCGCGCCGACTACGCTCGCGTTGTGATCAGCGCTCCAGGTATCGACCTCCAACGGCTGCGCCGCGACGCCGAGCGTGACGGCATCGAGAAGCTCGTGGTCGGGGCCGTCGTCCACACCGGGGGCCGGGTGCTCGTCCTTCGCCGCTCGCTCGACGACCCGTTCCTCCC
The DNA here is from genome assembly GCF_042675525.1 of Actinomadura sediminis. Lineage (NCBI taxonomy): Bacteria > Bacillati > Actinomycetota > Actinomycetes > Streptosporangiales > Thermomonosporaceae > Actinomadura > Actinomadura sediminis. Next base: position 317,735 of record NZ_JBHTJA010000001.1, on the reverse strand, counting down.
GGGGATCGAGGAACTGCCGTCCGGGGGCGTCGAACCCGGCGAGGACCTGCTGGACGCGCTGCGGCGGGAACTCGCCGAGGAGATCGGACGAGCCGGGCCGCTCACCCTCGACCCCGGCTTCGTCGCGTGCTTCGACTACGTCTCCGGCTCCGGCCGCAAGGCCCGCCAGTTCACGTTCGCCCTCGCCTCCGATGGCCGCCCGATCGTCCTGTCGTCCGAGCACACCGCCCACCGCTGGCTCCACCCGTCCGACCTGGGCGCTTCCGACATCACCCCCGAAACCGCCCGCACCATCCGGGCCTGGGCCGAAATGCACTCCTGACCGAAGTACTTCTTCCCTAGCTTCACCGTTCCCTACGGACTACCGGTCGCGGCGGCATCGCTCTTCATGCGGTGCGTCTTCTGCGGCCTGCGCGAGTCGGACGCCGCGCGCTGGGTCACCCGTGAATCCTCCGGTGCCGCGCTCGCGCCGCTACGTCCCCTCGTCCGAAGAGGGCGAAATCTGCACGCTGGCACCTCGGCACCCTGGCCGTCCCGGTTCGTCCGGCTCGTTCGTCGCGGTGGGTGACAAGACGTCGGGCGCCCCACGACACCACGCTGTGGGCGGGCGCCTCATGGGGTTGAGCCGCGTCGGGGCATGGTGTCCCCTTGATTGAATAGATATACCTGTTCATTTGACTCGGAGGTGGGCGTGCGGCCGTTGCAGCCAGGGGACCCGGCGTGGGTCGGGCCGTACTGCATCCTCGCCCGGCTCGGCGCGGGCGGGATGGGGGTCGTCTACCTCGCCCGGTCGCCGGGCGCGCGGCTGGCCGCGCTGAAGGTCGTCCGGCGGGAGTTCGCCGACGACGCCGGGTTCCGGGCGCGGTTTCGCCGCGAGGTCGCCGCCGCCCGCAAGGTGAGCGGGCTCTACACGGCACCGGTGCTGGACGCCGACGCCGACGCGCCGCAGCCCTGGTTCGCCGCCGCCTACGTCCCCGCGCCCACGTTGAGCGAGGCCGTCGCGCGCGTCGGAACGCTGCCGGAGCCCGCCGTCCGGGCGCTGGGCGCGGGACTGGCGGAAGCGCTGCGGGCGGTCCACGAGGCCGGCCTGGTGCATCGCGACCTCAAGCCCGGCAACGTCCTGCTGGCCGAGGACGGCCCCAAGATCATCGACTTCGGGATCGCGAAGGACGCCGACGCCACGCGGTTCACCCGCACCGGCGCCGTGATCGGCACCCTGGCCTACATGGCCCCCGAGCAGATCGCCGAAGGGAAGGACGCCGGGCCCGCGGCGGACGTGTTCTCGCTCGCGGGCGTGCTGGCCTACGCGGCCACGGGCGCCAAGCCGTTCGGCGAGCGGGACCCGGCCACGGTGCTCTACGAGGTCATGTACGAAGAGCCGTGCCTCGACGGCGTGCCCGCGGCACTGCGTGAACTGCTGGCAGCCTGCCTGGCCAAGGAGCCGGACGGACGTCCCGGGCTGGAGTCCGTGCTCGCCGCGCTGACCCCCGCCGATCCGCGGGCGCTGAACTCGCCCGCGCTGCTCCGGGAGGTGGCGGCCAGGGAGGCCGAGGCGACCAGGGTGGCGTCGGAGCCGGTCACGCCGCCCCCGCCGCCGCTGCGGGTGGACGACACGGAGGCGGGCGGGGTCGGGAGGCGCCGGGTCCTGGGGCTGGCCGCCGCGGTCGCCGTCGCCGGCATCGGCGCGGGGACGACGGGCTGGGCGATGACCCGCGGGAAGCCCGGATCCGCCAGGCCCGCTCCGCGCGGGACCGCCCTCGCCGCGGCGCCGCCGCCCGCGTGGACGTTCACGCCGCCCCGGCCCGTCAGCGGGACGTCGATCGTCCTGGTGGCGGGCGGTGTCGTCCTGTGGGGCGGCGGACAGGAGATGTACGGGGTGGACACCGCCTCGGGGCGGCAACTGTGGGCCAGGGAGAAGGCCAATGCCGCGTATTCGGGCGATCTCGCGCACGGATCGGCGTTCGTCGTCCTCGGCGGCGTGGTCGGCGACTTCGAGGATCAGACGATCATGTTGGTCGACGCCCGGACCGGCGGGGTCACGGATCTTCCCAGGCCGCGCGGCGTCCGCGCCTCGTCCGTCTTCGGTGTGGTCGGCGACACGGTCGTCGTGCGTTCGCCAGGGGACGTCTGGGCGCTGGACCTGACCAGCGGCGATATCCGGTGGCATCTCTCCTACGAGGGATCGGCCTCCGGAGCCGTCGACCGGACCACCGTCTACCTCGGCACCGACCCCTCCCTCGCCGCCCTCGACCCCGTCACGGGCCGCGAGCGCTGGGTCCACGCCTGGCCCGAGAGCACCCGGGACGGGGCGAGCCTGGACATCGCGGTCGCCGGTGGGCGGGTGTTCGGCGACTTCGGCGACACCGTCCAGGCGGTCGACGCGGCCGCCGGGACGCCCCTGTGGTCGCGGCAATCGGGCGAGCAGTTCGACACCGTCATCTCCGCGGGCACCGACGTGATCTTCAAGGGGGAGGTTCTGCACGCTCACGACCAGGCGACCGGCGCGCTCAGATGGACGCTGGTCGGTCCGCAACCGTTCGCCGACTCGCGGGGACACCTCGCGGCGGCCGGTGGCGTCGTCGCGGCCGCCTTCAACGACCCGTCGGGCCCCTCCCAGGGCTTCCTCGTGGCCGGGATCGACGGCCGCGCACGGTGGGCGCACCACGGTCCGTCCGGCACGCAGCGCGGTTGGGAAGTCGCGGTGTCCGGCTCGTCCGTCTTCGCGACCGACCATGAGCGGCTCTACCGATTCGAGGCGGGACGATGACGGCGTTGGAGCCCGGCGATCCCGAACGCATCGGACGGTACCGCCTGCTGCGGCGCCTGGGTGAGGGCGGCATGGGGGTGGTGTACCTGGGTGCGTCCCCGGCGGGACGGGCGGTGGCCATCAAGGTCGTGCGGCCCGAACTCGCCGGAGATCCCGATTTCCGCGCCAGGTTCCGGGGCGAGGTCGAGGCCGCCCAGAAGGTCGGCGGCGCGTTCACCGGCCCGGTCGTCGAGGCCGAACCCGACGGCACCGTCCCGTGGCTGGCGATCGCCTACGTCAACGGCCTCGACCTGAAGGAGACGGTCGAACGGCACGGGCCCATGCCCGAGCCGCTGCTGCGCACCCTCGGCGCCGGACTGGGCGAGGCCCTGATCGCGATCCACGCGGCGGGCCTGCTGCACCGCGACCTCAAACCGGCCAACATCCTGCTCGCCAAGGACGGCCCCAAGGTCATCGACTTCGGCATCAGCAAGGCCGCCGACACCACCGGGCCGACCGCGGAGGGCCGGTTCATCGGCTCCCCCGGCTACATGTCCCCCGAGCAGATCCGCGGAACGCGGCTCACGCCGGCCGCCGACGTGTTCGCCTACGGCGCCGTGCTGGCCTTCGCCGCCACCGGCCGACCGCCGTTCGGCACGGGCGCGGTCCCCGCGATCGTCCATCGGACCCTGCACGAAGAACCCGACCTGCGCGGCGTACCGGCGTCGCTGGTCCGGCTCGTGACCGCCTGCCTCAGCCGGGATCCCGGCAGGCGTCCGGCCGCGAAGCTGCTGCCGACGCTGCTGGCCGCCCAGCCGGTCGCGCCCGGCTGGCTCCCCGGCGACCTGGGCGAGGAGCTGCGGCAGCGGGAGGACACCCTCGTCCTGGACCTGCGGACGCTCGCCAGGGAACGCACCCGGCGGCGGCTGCTGATCGGCGGGGCCGCCGCCGCGGGACTCGCCGCCATCGGCGGCGGAACCGCCGCGGCACTGGCCGCGACCCGGCCCGGGAAGGGGGACGGACTCCCCCCGCCGAAGCCGCTGTGGCGGACCGCGATCGAAGACGAGGACGACATCGCCCTCGTGGTCCGCTCCCGATCGATCATCTCGATCGCCCGCAAGACCTTCAAGGACGACCTCCGCGGCTACTCGCTGGCCACGGGACGGCAGATCTGGTCCGAAACCGGCCAGGTGGTCACCGGGCCGGAGCTCGTCTACACGATGCCGGGCTCCCGCGGCACCGTCGTCGCCATGGACGACTCCCAGGCGGTCAAGTGGACCTACGAGCCACCGGCGAAGTATCGGTTCCCCGAGCTCATCGCCCCGGCCAACGGCCTGCTGGCCCTCGGCGGGGATCGGACGATCACCGGCCTGGACCCGGCCACCGGCCGCCGGCTCTGGTCCCGCGAGTGGCCGCAGGCGTCGTACACCGTTCTCTACGGCATCCAGGGCCGCACCCTCCTTGGCGGGGCGGACGAGGGGGAGGGCGAGAGCCGGCACTTCGCGCTCGACATCGCGACGGGTGCGGTCCGGTGGTCCGGCACGCGCGAGACGATGCTCCTCGTGCCGCGCGACGGTGACCTGGTCTTCGCCAGTTCTTCCCGCACCACCCTCGACGCGCTGTCGGCCGAGACCGGCCGGAAGGTCTGGAGCGCCGACCTTCCCAACGCCGCGAAAGACCCTGACAAGGACGCGCTCTTCCTCAACGTGACCGTGGCCGACGGGCTGGTCTACATGAACGGCCCGACCGTCTACGCCCTGGACGCGTCCACCGGCCGGCAGCGGTGGACCTACGCCCCGTCCTCACCCGGCGGCCGGACACGGAACCTCCTGATAGACGGGAGATACGCCTACATCCTGGACGGTCCACGACTTGTCGCCCTCGACGCCCGCACCGGCGGGCGGCTCTGGTCCGCCGACACCCCCGTGTCCGACACCGCTCCAATGGTCGCCGCCGGTGGGCTGATCTGCATCGGCGTGGCGGGCTCAACGGATTCGGGTCTCTACGCCTGGGACGCCGAGACTGGGCGGCTCGTCTGGAATTACCCCATGGCGACCCCTGCCTCCACCAAGCAGTGGAGACTCAGCGCCAACGACCGCACCCTCGCCGCCGCACACGGCAACGTACTGCTCGCGTTCCGCCTCGGCTGAGTTCCGGTTCAGGCCTCAGCGCACCACGTCGTAGACGAGCTTCGCGACGCCGTTGGAGAGGCCCCCGGGATCGTTCGATGCCGGGGGCCTCGTCGAGCGGGCTATGCGAAACGCTGGGCGGCCGAGCCGTCGCAGCGCCGGAGCGCCACCGCCTTGTCCGCGACCGGCTGCGTCAGGCACAGGCCGTTCTCGGTCGCCGGGCGGATCGTGCCGTCCGCGGGCATCGTCCACTTCTGGTTCGCGCCGCCGTGGCAGTTCCACAGGATGGCTGCGGTGGGGGCGGCGATGTCGCGGGAGTCCAGGCACCGGTCATGGGACAGGCCGACATGGACGGACTTGTACACGGGGTCATACCACCAGCTCTGGTTGCGGCCCCCGTGGCAGTCCCACCCCACGACGGCCGTGTAGTTCCGGGAGGAGCCGCCGACGGTGTCGACGCACTGGCCGGTGGCCGCGTTCTTGAGCGGCTTGAACATGTCGTCCCACGCGCCGGCGTAGAGCTTCGGGTCGCCGGTCGACGCGGGGTCGGCGCACGACGCCTCGCGCAGGCCGGATTCGTAGAACTGGCTGAAGCACGCGGCGAACGCGCCGTGCCCGGCGGCGTTGGGGTGGTACGACTGCCGGGCGGAGTTCTCGTCCGGCGGGAACGAGCCGTCGTAGAAGAACCCGCGCGCCCAGGTGGACTCCATGCACACCTCGTGCCCGTGGAACAGGCGGGAGGCGTCCAGGTAGGAGGCGCCGGACAGCCGGGCCGCCTGGCGGATGCCGCGTTCGAGGGCCGGAACGGCTGTGTTACGCCCCCAGGCCGCGTCGGAGTCGTAGCCGAGGCACCCGCCCGGCAGCTTCCCGGGGAACGCCGGGTTGTCCGCCATGTCGGGGCTGATCGGCGACGGGTAGCTCATCAGCACGAGCTTGTAGCCGCCCTCCGCGTACCCCGCGTCGCGCATGACCTTCTTCAGATCGGTGACGGTGGCCGCGACCTTCGGCACCATGCCGTCCACGCGGTCCTGCCAGCCCGGCGCGTAGGTCGGCTCGCACGTGCCCTTGGAGAGCACCCAGCGCTGCACGCAGTCCGTCATCACCGGGCCGAACTGGATGTCGTCGTTGGCGCCGATGACCACGACGACCATCTTGACCCGGGTGTTGCGGGCCTTGATCGCGAGATGGTCGCTCTGGACGAGCTGGTCCGCGTACTGCTTCACGCCGCCGATCCTGACGTGGTAGGTGGCCGCGCCCGAGCAGGAGATGTTCGTGGTGACGTCCGCCGGGATGGAGGTGCGGTAGATCGCGGCGTGCTGCGAGCGGTGGCACCAGTTCGTCGGGCCGGCGGTGTCCGGCCAGTACGAGCCCGCGCCCTCACCGGAGATCTCCGAATCGCCGATCGAAACGAGCGAGGTCTTCCGCTCGGCCATCGGGCGTTCCTCCGGGCTCCCGTACAGCTTGGTCGCCTCGGTCGCGCGGATCTGCTCCAGGTCGGCGGGGAGCGGCGTGGACGACGCCGCGGGCGGGGCGGCGGCGCCGGTGGGGGCGGCGGTGGCGGCGTTCGTGGCGGAGGTGAAGAGCGAGCCGAGGGTCAGGGCGGCGGCTGCGACGGTACACGTCCTCAGCCATGGCCTGATCTGGGGCATGAGGCCTCCCGGGGTGGGGGTTACGCCCAGAGGATCACCGCCGGTGGGCCGCTTGGGAAGACCCAAACGTGAAATTGATTCAAATTCGGCCTCGCCGCCCGGCGGTGGCGGGCCGCTACGGTGCCCGCTCGGTTCCGTCCCGGCCGCCGCCCTGGTCGAGGGCGGCCTCGTAGGCGCGCAGAGCGCCGATGACCGTCGCGCGGTCGGCCGGGGCGAGGTCCCGCATGACGCGTTCCCAGGCGGAGGCGCTGCCCGAGAGCCACTCGGCGATCGGCGCGGTGAAGGCGGGGGCGATGGCGACGATGCGGCGGCGGCGGTCGGCGGGGTCGGCCGTCCGCTCCAGGACGCCCGGCCGGGACAGCTCGCTCACCATGAGGCTGACGGTCGTCGGCGCCACTTCGAGCCGGGCGGCGAGCTCGTTGACACTGGCCGGGCCGCCGTACTCCAGGTGGGCCAGCAGTGCGAGGTGGCGCGGAGCCAGGTCCAGGTCCCGGAGCGCCGGGGGGATGGGCAGCCGCTTGGCGCGGCCGACGAGCCGCGGCATCAGCAGCAGCAGGGTGCGGACGGCCTCGCCGACGGCCGGACCGTCCGATTCCGTGGACACCGGCGACCTCCCCAAGTACCTTTGATGTCAAAGCCTTTGTCTTCAAAGAGAACGGGGTCAACTGTGCCGCATCTGACCGTCCACGTGCCAGAGAACAAGCTGGCGGGCAAGGAATCCGAACTCGTCACCGCACTGACCGAGGCGATCGTCGGCGTCTACGGCGACTGGGCCCGCGACCTCGTGAGCATCCGGCTGGACGGAGTCCCCGCGGGCCGCTTCGCGCAGGGAGGCGAGGCCGTGGACACGAACGCCTCGGTCGTCCTGGGCGTCCGCGCCGGCCTGTTCGACCGTCCCGACGCCGCCGACATCACCGCCGCCCTCGGCGCCGCCCTCACGGACGCGATCGCCGATGTCCTCGGCGACGAACTCCGGCCGGGCACCATGGTCGAACTCGTCCCGTCCGCACCGGAACGAACCTTCGTCGGCGGCACCCTCGCCGCCTGACCGGCCCCTCGGCTCCGGCCCTGGCGAGACCACGCGGTGGTCGCGGGCGCGCAAACGGGCCGGCCGGGACCGGTACGACAACGCGGTGCGCTCCCCGCCCGCGGGCGGGGAGCGTTCGGTCAGGTGGTGGACGCTCGCGCCATGCCCTCGCGGACCTTGTGCCGCGCCCGTTCCACGGGTTCGCCCTGGCCGTCCCGCGCGGGGACGCGGACCTCGATGCGGCCGTCCCGGACCCGGGTCTCGTAGTGGGGCTGCGGCGTGCTGGCCGGGCCGCGCTCGATGCCGCCGTCGTCGAGGTGGAAGGTGCTGCCGTGCCACGGGCAGGTGACGCAGCCCTCCTCGATGGCCCCCTCGTCCAGCGGGCCGCCCATGTGGGTGCAGGTGGCGGCCAGCGCGTACACCCGGCGGCCGTCGCGGTAGAGCAGGATCGGCGTCCCGTCCGCGTCGACCCGGCGGGGCGCCCGGTCGGCGAGCTCGGCGTCGTCCAGCAGGGGCGTCCACTCGTCCGGTTCCTGCTGCCACGCGGTGCGGTTGACGTTGACGCCCTGGACGTACGACAGGTGCCCGCCCAGGTAGCCGCCGACGCCCATCACGGCCGCCCCGGCCCACCCCAGGGCCCGGCCGGCGCGGCGGTTGCCCCGGTTGCGCATGACCATCGAGGCCACGTACAGGCCCAGCGCGGCGCTGTTGGCCATGGCGTGGACGAGCCCCACCCGGCACTCCGGGCCGAGCGTGTCGGACCAGTCGTTCGCCCCCGACAGCGCGGTCGGCACCGCGCTGCCGATCCCGATCTTCACCAGCAGGTCGGAGGCGGGCTCGGTGGCGGGGCCGCCGACGGCGTCCAGCACCGCGGACGCGCCCCACGCGCCGATCGTGACGTCGGTGAGCACCGGGTGCAGCGGGTGCCCCAGGGAGGTGCCGCTGAGCAGGTTGCGCACCGGCCGCGGCCGCACCGCCCGTCCGGCCGCCTTGGACGCGGGACCGGCCACCCGGTCGAGCGACTCGGTCTCCTCCAGTCGACGCACGGCCCTGTGCGGCATGCTCATCTTCGTCCTCCCGACTCCACCGGCGATAACGCTCCGTGACGACATTGCTGCATACATCGCCTCTCTTCCCGGGGAGGCTCCGAAAAACCCCAAACCGCCCGCGAACTCGAACCGGTGCACTGTCGTCGCCGGGAGCCGCTACCTTGATCATCCCTTTCTCGTGGTTCCGGTCGTGCCGGCCGGAACGTCACCCCCTGGAGGACGTCCGTGCGTAAGTGGTTCGTTGTCGGTTCGATGTGCGCGGTGCTGAGCATCGCCGGCTGCTCGGGGGGCGACGACTCGGAGGGCGCCGCCGTGAGCGGACGGGAGACGCCCTCGGGGAGCGCGCAGGAGACGCCCGCCGGAAGCGGTCAGGACGCGCCCGCCGGGAACGAGCAGGGGGCGGCCGGGGACGGTGAGGCGGCGATCACCGGGACGTGGCGCGGTCCCGTGGGTGGCGCCGACAACGAGACGTTCGAGTTCCGCGGCGACGGGACGGTCAGCCTCTCGAGCGACGGCACGACCTGCGACGGGACCGTCGAACCCAAGGGCGGGGAGCGGACGTACAGCTTCAAGGTCGACTGCGGCGCGGGGCCGTTCCCCGGTACCGCGGTGGTGTCCCCGGACGGGAAGACGGTCACGCTCACCGATCCGGAGGGCGAGAAGAGCGACTACGCGCGCGTGTCCGGCTGACCCTCCGCGGCGCGGGCGGGGGCGCCCGTCACAGCCAGACCTCGTCGTCGCGCTCGACCACCGCCGCGACGGCCAGGTGCAACAGGGCGGTCAGGTGCGGTTCGAGTTCCTCGGCCGGGACGGCGCCGACCAGGGCGGGGACCATGACGCGGTCGCGGGCCGCGGCGGCGGCGAGCACCCGCACGGCCCAGCGGGCCGGGGGCGGCGCCCGGTCGATGTCGGGCGGGACGCGGACGTCCGGGGGCCGCTCGGACAGGATCGTCCGGCACCACACGGTGACGAGGCGCTCGACCGCGGCCGGTCCGCGGCGGACGGCGCGGGCGGTCAGGTCGCGGCTGCGGCGGTGCTCGCCGTAGACGGCCGCGGTCAGCGCCCGGCCGGCGAGCAGCCCGGCGTGCCAGCGGAGGGCGAGTTCGGACGTCCGGTGCAGGATCGGCATCGCTGGCCCCCGGGTCAGTCGCAGAGCGTGGGGCGCGGGTCGGTCAGCGGGTCCGTACAGTCCTCGGGGACGAAACCGGCCTCCTCGGTCGGGACCTTCGGCCGCCAGGTGTGGACGGCCTTCCCCGCGGCGTCGTAGCCGGTCACGGCCTCGACGCGGATCGTGGGCGAGGTCATGGCGCCCGCCGCCATCGCGCCCGTCGCCTCGCGGTCGGGCACGGACCGGGCCGGGGTCTGGGCGATGAAGAAGCCGTTGTGGACGGCGGCCCGCGCGGTGCGGCCGCCGTCCCAGGCCACGGCGACCCGGGTCACGCCGGGTTTGGCCCGGCCGACGACCACGGCGTGCAGTTCGTCCCACTCGAGCGCCTGCACCTGCTGGATGCCGTCCACGCGCAGCGGCTCGTCGAACCCGAAGAGGCCGCCGTCCGTCCCGCCCGGCCACGGGTGCACCCGCGGGGGTTCGGTGTTGCCGCCGCCGTCGGTCACGCACAGCACGTAGCCGCGCCCGCTGCCGATCTCGGCGAGCTGCCCGCCCGGCACCCGCTGCCGCGTCAGCAGCCGGAAGTCCGGCGACGGCCCGCCGCGCAGGCAGGCGCGGGCGACGGCGCGTTCCTCGGGGGTGTTGGCGGGCAGCCCGCCCGGCGGCCGGGCGGCGGACGGGGGCGGCCCGCTCGACGGGCCGAGGACGCGGGGCTCCGCGCGGTCGCCGCCCGCCACGACGGCGGCGGGGTCGGCCGCCGCCACGGCGAGGACGGCCGCACCGGCGGCCGTCCGGGTCCGGCGGCGGCGGGCGGCGGTGCGCAGGGCGCGGTCGGCGAGGCCGTCGACGTGTTCGGCGCGGTCGGCGATCCCGGCGAGCGCGTCCTTGAGCATCTGGTCGGTCACGGTCGGCTCCCGGCGGGTTCGAGGTGGGCGGCCAGGTCGGGGGCCAGTTCCCGGAGGCGGGCGATGGCGCGGTGCGCCTGGCTGCGGACGGTGCCGACCGAACAGCCCATGATCTCGGCGATCTCGCGTTCGGGCAGGTCCTCGTAGTAGCGCAGGACGAGCACGGCCCGCTTGCGCGGCGGCAGGGCCAGCAGCGCGCGCTCCAGCGTCACGCGCAGGTCGACGTCCGGGCCCGTGGACGGCAGTTCCGGGGGCCGTGCGACGACCGACTCGCGGCGCCGCCGGCGCCACCGGTTCACCTGCTCGTTGTACATGGCGCGGCGGACGTAGCCCTCGGGGTTGTCCCGCACGCGCCCCCACCGCGCGGCCGTCTTCGCGAGCGCGCTCTGCAGCAGGTCCTCGGCGGCGTGCTGGTCCCCGGCCAGCACGTACGCCGTCCGGATGAGGCTGCCGGACCGTGCCGCGACGAACGCGGCGAAGCTCTCACGGGCCTCTCGGTTCAACGGGCCTCCTCTGTGGTGTCACCCCCTGAGACCCGCGGCGGCCCCGCGACTATGCCTCCGGCACCGATCTTTCTTCCCCGAACCCCTCGAAACCGTTTCCGCGATGCGGTGATCTCCGGATCTCCCGAAATAATGCCAGAGATCACTGGCATGGTCGGCGGGAATGTTGCATCGTGCTCGTATGAGGAGATTCCTGGCGAGTTCGGCCCTCGTGGGCGCCGCGTTGCTGGCCCTGCCGGTGACGGCGCACGCCGCCGAGAAAGACCTGCGCACGGTGCCGCTGCCGTTCCTGTGGCCGCGAGCCGACCTCAACGCGGTCGCCCCGGACGGTGCGGGCGGCGTGTGGGTCGGCGGCGGCCAGGGCGCCCACTGCCTGGTGGTGCTCAACCCGTGGTGCTACAACCTGGGCAACCCGGTCGTCAGGCGCTGGACCGGGTCGGGCTGGAAGGAGTACCCGATCCGCGGGTGGACGGGCAACGGGTTCATCCTGCAGGTCGCGTCCGGGCCGGGCGGGACGTGGCTCGGCGGCGTCGAGCAGGGCGCGGCCGGGACCAACCGGCTGTTCGTGTTCGACGGGACGTCCTTCCGGAAGGTCGAGACACCCTCCGCCGCCACCATCGGCGTGCTCAGCACCGGACCCGCCGGGACATGGATCACCCAGGACGTCGCCGCCGGATCGGGCGAGCCGCACCTGCTCCGGCGCGACGGAGACGCCTGGACCGACGCCGGCCTCCCCGACCCCGGGGCCCGGCTCAACGACGTCCGGGCGCTGTCCGCGACCGGCGTCTGGGCCGCGGGCTCCCGCCCCGGCGCGGCGGACGGCGAGCGGCGACCCGCCGTGGCGCGGTTCGACGGCACCGCGTGGACCTGGCTTCCCGAGCCGGACACGCCGTCCTCCAACAGCGTCGACCAGGTCGTCCCGCTCGCGCCCGACGACGTCTGGGTGTCCTCGAACCGGCATCTCGGCCACTGGGACGGCTCCGCCTGGACGACGATCGAGGGGCCGGGCGGCGCCATCGGCGACCTCGCCGTGGACGGTTCGGGCACCCTCTGGGCGGCGACCGCCGGGGGCGGGCTCTCGCGCTACCGGGCCGGGTCCTGGCAGCCCGTCGCCGTCCCCGGCGGCGCGGAGCTGAACGACGTCGCCGCGCTCGGCGCGTCGACGATCTGGGGCGTGGGCCGCGCGAACGACGCCCCGGTCGCGGTGAGCAACTTCTGACGCGCGGGCCGGGGGCGGCGGCCACGGCCGCCTCCCCCGGCCGGCGCCTCAGGCGCGGAACGCCGCGGCGTTCTCGGCCGCCCACTGCGCGAACGGACGCGCCGGGCGGCCGGTGACCTCCTCGACCGCGGGGGACACGGTGCGGCCCTCCGGCGGGGTGTTGCCGAGCGCGTCGAGCAGGAACGCGATGAGGTCGTCGGTCATGCCGTGGCCGCGCCACATCTCCCGCGCCTGCTCCTCGTCGAGCTCGACGAACCGGACGTCCCGTCCGATCGCCCGGCCGAGGATCCGCACCTTCTCCGCCGTGGTGATCGCCTCCGGGCCGGTGAGGACGAGCGTGCGGCCCGCGTACCCGCCCTTCGCCAGGACGGTCGCCGCGACCGCGCCGATGTCCGACTCGTGCACGAGGCTGCTCACCCGGTCGCCGAACGGCTCGCGGATCACGCCCTCCGCCCGGACGGGCGCCGCCCACCACTGCAGGGTGTTCGCCATGAACTCCACCGGGTTCAGCAGGGTCCACTCGATGTCGCTCGCCGCGAGGGCGGACTCGAGCGTGCCCTCGGCGCGACCGCCGAGGACGGTGACGCGCCGCACCCCGGCCCGTCCGGCCAGCTCGACGATCTCGGCGCCGGTCCGCAGCGGCGCGTAGCCGTCGCCCGCGAAGTTGATCAGGTGGGCGGCGGTGACGCCGTCCAGCGCGGGACCGAGCGTGGCCGGGTCGGCGAGGTCGCCGCCGACGACCTCGACGCCTTCGGGCAGGTCGGCGCGGGCGGGGTCGCGGGTCAGCGCGCGGACGGGAAGCCCGAGGCGGAGCAGTTCGGCGACCACTTCGCGGCCGACGGTCCCGGTGGCGCCGGTGACGAGGTACGTCATGATGGACCCCTTCGTTAGAACGGAACGTTCGGTTCCACTATAGCAGAACAGAGCGCTTCATTCCGCTTTCCCGAGGCCGAATCCGGCCGGATCGGTCCACGGGCCGGAAAACCTTGCCAGTATGTGCCGGTAAGATCATCGAGCTTCCGGGAGCCCCGCATGGCAGGACACCGCCGAGTTCTCCACGTCGCCGCCTGGGCCGCCGCCTTCACCGGCCTGCTGATCACCCCCGCCCAAGCCGCCCCCGGCCCCGAGTGGACGAGCGTCCCCACGCCGGCGCTCCAAGGGCTCGCCGTGCCGAACGAGGTCGCGGCGGCCGGGCCGAACGCCGCTTGGACCACCGGGGTCGAGAACGCCACCACGGGCGGCGGGGCCTTCGTGCTGGCCTGGAACGGCCGGGAATGGCGCCGCCAGGAACTGCCGCTCCCCGGCTCCACCTACGTCAAGGACATCGCCGCCGCCTCCCCGCGCGACGCCTGGATGATCGGCGCGAACACGACCGAGGAGGCCGGGACCCGGACCGTGGCGCTCCACTGGAACGGCACCGCCTGGCGCGAGGTCGGTTACCCGGACGGGATCAGCCCCGACATCCGGCTGCCCTCGCCCTCGCCGCAACTGGAGATCGTCTCGGCGGCGCCCGGCGGGCCCGCCTGGTCGATCGGGCAGGACGAGGCGTCCGGCGAGTCCGTCGCCCTGCGCTTCCAGCGGGACCGGTGGGTCCGGCAGGACCTCCCCGTGAAGATGGTCAGCGCGCTGACCGTCGCGGCCCGATCGTCCAGGAACGTGTGGATCTCCTGCATCTGCGAGCTTCCGGGCGAGGGCCCGACCCAGGCGATGCTGCACTGGGACGGCGTCCGCTGGAACACGGTCCGGTTCCCGAGCCTCGACGGCACCTACGTGCTCGAGATCGTCCCCGTGTCGTCCCGGAGCGTGTGGGCCTACCGCGCACCCGTCATGTACGAGCCCGCTCCCGCACTGCTGCACTGGAACGGCGAGGAGTGGCGCCCCATCCCGGTCCCGGTCGACGGGAGGGTGGTCAACTTCAACAACATCACCGACGACGGCGCGGGCGGCGCGTGGGTCGCGGCGAACACCTACGACAACGACGCGAACTACCTGCACTACAGCCGCGGCCGGTGGACGACCGAGCGCGGGCCCGGACGTCCCGGCGTCGGCGCCTGGATCTACGACATGGTGCGCGTGCCCGGCACCCGCAAGGTCTGGTCCGTCGGGCTGGTCGCCCCCCTCTCCGGCCCCGCCCTGGTCGAGTACCGCCGCTGACGCCCGTCCCGGCGGAGCGAGCGTGCGTACCCACCGCCGTCTGAGTATCCGGGCTCATGCCCCGGCCCGGCCCGGACCCGACGATGAGTCGCACCGTTCCCTCTGACAGGAGCCCGGTCCATGCCGAACAGCACGCTCGTCCTCGGTCTCGTGGCCGTGGCCGCCACCGCCGGGGCCGCCCTGCTGGCCTTCGCGGACATCACGCCCGAGGCCCTGCTCATGCTCGGAGTGGGCGTCCTCGGCTTCGTGTGGTTCGCCGTCCTGCTCACCGTGCCGTGGAACGTCTACTTCCAGGCGCGCCGGGTGGTGCGGGAGGCCCGCACCAGCCGGGAGCGGGGCATCGAGGTGTCCGCCGGGAACGAGACCGAGGCCCGCCGGATCGCCCGGCGGGTGCGCACGGCCGCGATCGGCGCGCACGTCGTGACCGCGGCCGCCACCGCCGTGACGACCTACTTCTGGGGCGAGACGTTCGGGTACTACATCTCCGGCCTCTTCCTGCTGAGCACGCTCTTCCGGCCGGCCCAGGCCTGGTTCGTCCATCTCCGCGGGCGGCTCGGCACGATGCTCCAGGAGGTGCACCACCCCCGCGACGACGTCCTCGCCCTGATCGAACGGGTCGCGTTCCTGGAGGCGCGGGCCGAAGCGGCGCGGCTCGCCGTCGAGCAGCTCCACCAGGCCGACCACACGCTGGACCAACGGCTGGAGGCCGTCGGGACGACCGCGTCCCGCAGCTCCGACGAGCTGAGCCGCAGGATCGAGGCCCTCGGCCGCCGGTTCGAGGACGCGGTCTCCCGGCTCACCGACGACCAGGAGGTCATCACCGGGATCAAGGCGTTCCTCCGCCTCCTCCGCACCGACCCCGCCTGAGCGGCGCCCGCCTCAGGGTTCCCGGAATCCGTCGCGGCCTTTCCGGATACGCCGCGGAGCGCCCGGGAATCCTGGAGACGTGCGCGCCGTCGACGTCCGCCCCTTCCATCCCGGCGACGCCCGGCACGTCGCCGGGATCGTCCGCCGCTGCCTGCACGCGGTGAACGGGCGCGACTACCCGGCCGACGTCATCGACCGGATGTGCGCGCGCTTCACGGCCGAACGGTTCGTCGCCCTGTCGGCGCGACGCCGGATCTACGTCGCCGACGACGGCCGCGTCCTCGGCACCGTCTCCCGCGACGGCAACCGCGTCCACTCGCTGTTCGTCGACCCCGGCGCGAACGGCCGGGGCATCGGCCGCCGCCTCCTGCGGCACGTCGAGGCGCTGGCCGCCCGCGAGGGCCACGACCACATGGAGACCGCCCCCACCATCACCGCCCACGCCTTCTACCTGCGCCTCGGCTACCGCGACGCCGAATCCGGCCCCGACCACCTCCTCCGCAAACCCCTCCCCGCACCCGAACCACCGGCCTACCCATGACTCCCGGTGCCGGGGCGGGTCATCTCTCTCGGTAGAGGACGAGGTGTTCGTGGTAGAGGACGCCGTCGCGGACGTCGCCGGTGGCGGTGAAGCCGAGGTCGTCGAAGTAGTCGATGTGGTCGCCGGTGACCGTGTAGCGGCCGGTGTAGGCGCGCTCGCGGCCGTCCCGTTCCTCCTCGTAGCGCCCGTTGGGGAGGAGCTCCTGGCGGATGCGGCCGTCCGCGGTGACCCACATGCCCACGTGGGGGTGCGGTGACGGCGCGGCCTGCGGGCCGGGGCGGGAGTGCTTGCAGGCGGACGCGGCGAGGAGGGCGAGCAGGCCGAGGGTGACGGCGGCGGTGCGCGGCATGGCGGGCTCCTTGGACGGTTCTCGGTGACGTCCTCGAGTCTGCTGCGGCCCCGGGGGGCGGGGGCAGGGCGCGCTTCTCCTGGGAGGGCCGCACCCGGGCACGCGTGAGGTTCGCGGGGGCTCCCCGGCGTGGCCGCTCCGTGGCAAGATGTCCCTCAAAGGAACACGTGTGTTCGTAATGCGGGTGGAGGCGCTGCGTGACGGGCGCACCGGGGAGCCGGACGATCCCGGACGGGCCGGGCCCGGGTGGGCGGCCCCGGCGGGCGCGGGGGCGCCGCCGGGGCCGTCCGGTGCGGGCGGGGGCCGGTGCCGCCGGGGCAGGGGCCGGGGCGGTAGCGTTCGCGACGGACGATCTGCCCCGTCCGTCCCGCGATGGCACGTTCCAGGACGGGCGGACGGACGACCGCGACGCGCCCGGTTCGAGGAGGAAACGAGTGCCCAACGCCAGCCCGGCCCCCGCCCCCGCCGACGTCCCGTCCGACGGTTTCGTGGAGGTGCGGTCGCCGGACGTCCTGCGGGAGATCCTCGGCGAACCCCACCCGATCGTCATCGACAAGGTGCACGACCGGCTCACCGCGGACGACCGGGACGTCCTCGCCCGCGCCCGGCTCGCGCTCCTCGCGACGTCCGACGCCGCCGGTGAGCTGGACGTCTCCCCGCGCGGCGGCGAGCCCGGGTTCGTCCGCGTGCTGGACGACCGGACGCTCGTCCTGCCGGAACGCGCGGGCAACCGGCGCGGCGACACGCTGCACAACATCCTCGCCCACCCGAACGTCGGGATGCTGTTCCTCACCCCGGGCGACACGAAGGTGCTGCGCCTCAACGGCCGCGCGCGGATCCTGCGGGACGCGCCGTTCTTCGCGGAGATGGCGGAGAAGGGGACCGTGCCCGAGCTGGCGGTGCTCGTCGAGGTCGACGAGGTCTACCTGCACTGCCCGGCGTCGCTGCGCCGCGCCGGCCTGGTGACGGCCCCCTCCTCCTGACCTCCGCTCACCCGAGCAGCTCCGCCAGGTCGCGCGCCCGGGGGTGGCGGCGCAGGCTCGTCATGCCCTTCTTCTCGAGCTGGCGGATGCGCTCGCGCGTCACCCCGTAGTTCCGGCCGATCTCGTCGAGGGTGCGCGGCTCGGCGCCGTCCAGCCCGAACCGGAGGGACAGGACGTCCGCCTCGCGCTCGGGCAGCGTCGTCAGCACCGAGTCCAGGTAGCCGCGCAGCAGGGACGACGCCACCGTGTCGGACGGGTCCGGCGCGTCGTCGGGGACGAGGTCGCCGAGCTCGCCGGTGCCGTCCGCGTCGATCGGCGCGTGCAGCGACACCGGCTCGCGGGCGTCCCGCAGCACCCGCTCGACCTTCTGCGCGGGCACGTCCAGCGCGGCCCCGATCTCCTCGGCGGTGGGCTCCCGGCCGAGGTCGGTCTCCAGCGCGCGCCGCGTCCGCGTCACCTGGTTCAGCAGGTCGACGACGTGCACCGGGAGCCGGACGGTCCGGCCCTGGTCGGCCAGCGCGCGGCCGATCGCCTGCTTGACCCACCAGGTGGCGTAGGTGGAGAACTTCAGCCCGCGCGTGTGGTCGAACTTGTCGACCGCCCGCATCATCCCGATGTTGCCCTCCTGGATCAGGTCGGCGAGCGGGAGCCCGCCGCCGGCCGCGTAGCGCTTCGCGATCGACACGACCAGCCGCACGTTGGCCCGGATCATGTGGTCGCGGGCCCGCTCGCCGTCGGCGGCGGCGGCCTCGAGCGCCCGCCGCTCGGCGGCGTCCGGCCGCGCGTCCGGGTCGTCCAGGCGGTGCCGGGCCAGCCTCCCGGCCGCCATCCGCTCGCCGAGCCGCCGCTCCTGCTCGCCGGTGAGCAGCGGGGTGCGGCCGATGCCGTTCAGATAGTCCTTCACCGCGTCCGTCATGCCGGACCCCCCATCTCCCTCGCCGGTGCCTGCGGACCTAAACTTAGGACAGACCCAAAAAGAAGTCAAGCACAAAATTTGGTCGGATCCATGTACGGTGAGGGGATGACCGAGCAGACGATGGGGCTGAGAGAGCTCAAGAAGCGCCAGACCAGGGAGAACATCTCGAACCAGGCGACCAGGCTGTTCCTGGAGCGCGGCTTCGACAACGTGACGATCGCGGAGGTGGCGGCCGCCGCGCAGGTCGCCAAGATGACCGTCACGAACTACTTCCCGCGCAAGGAGGACCTCGCCCTCGACATGCACGACGTGTTCGTGCGGCTCCTCGCGACGATCGTCCGGGAGCGCGAGCCGGGCGAGTCCGCGCTCGCCGCCCTGCGCCGCGCCTTCCTCGCCGCGGTCGCCGAGCGGAACCCGGTCATCGGCTTCTCCGGCCCCGCGTTCGCCCGCATGATCATGGACAGCCCGGCCCTCGTCGCCCGGCTGCGCGAGTTCCACGACGACCGGGAGAAGCTCCTCGGCGACCGCCTCGCCGAGGAGACCGGCGCCGCGCCCGGCGACATCCTGCCGCGCGTCGCCGCCGCCCAGCTCGGCGCCGTCCACCGGCTGCTGTTCGAGGAGATCCTGCGCCGCACCCTCGACGGGGACGGCGACGACGCGGTCGCGGCGGCCGTCGAGCGGGACGCCCGCATCGCGTTCGACGCACTGGAACCGTCGCTCGGCGACTACGCCGTCCGTCCCGCGCGATAGCCCCGCATGCCCGGCGCCGCCCAAGGTCCGCGGCCCCGGCCGGATGGACGGACCGGGCGCCGGGGTGATCCCCGCCGGCCCGGACGCCGGGGCCGTGCGGGCGCGCGGCGGCGAGATCGCGCGGGACGGCCCTGGGAGGGCGCCGGTGCCGATAAGTTCGGTGGCATGTCCGTCCCGCGGCTCGCCGTCTCCGTCGACCTCGTCGTGCTCACCGTGCGGGCGCAGCGGCTCTGCGCGCTGATGTGGCGGCGCGACCGGGCGCCCTACGACGGCGCGTGGTCGCTGCCCGGCGGGTTCATCCAGCTCGACGAGGACCTGCCCGTCGCCGCGTCCCGGCTGATGGCCGAGCGCGCCGGGCTCGCCGACGTCCGCATCCACCTGGAGCAGCTCGCCACCTACGGGTACCCCGACCGCGACCCGCGCCAGCGCGTCGTCAGCGTCGCCTACCTCGGCCTCGCCCCCGACCTGCCCGCGTCCAGCCGCGCCCAGGTCCTATGGACGGCCGTGGACGACCTCCTGCACCGCGACCGGGCGGCGTTCGACCACCGCCGCATCCTGTGCGACGGCATGGAACGGGCGCGGGCGAAGCTCGAGTACACCTCGCTCGCCGCGGCGTTCTGCCCGCCCGAGTTCACCGTCGCCGAGCTGCGGCGCGTCTACGAGATCGTCTGGGGCACCGCCCTCGACCCCCGCAACTTCCACCGGAAGGTCACCGGCGCCGACCGGTTCCTCATCCCCACCGACCGGACCACCACCCGCGACGGCGGCCGTCCCGCCCGCCTCTACCGGCGCGGCGACGCCGAGCAGCTCCGCCCGCCGATGCTGCGCCCCCGCGGCTGAATAAGCTGGGCGCATCACCCCTGCGCACCCTGGAGGACAACGGTGTCCGAGGCAACCACTCCTCGCTTCCGCTCCGTTCTCGACCGCTTCGTGGCTTACAAGCCCGGAAAGGTCGTCACGTCACCCGACGGGCGCTCGTTCAAACTGTCGTCGAACGAGTCCCCGGAGGGGCCGCTGCCGTCCGTCGTGGACGCCATCGCGGACGCGGCGCGGAACATCAACCGGTACCCCGACAACAACGCGACCGCCCTCACCGAGGAGATCGCCGGGTTCTGCGGCGTCCCCGCCGACCACGTCGCCGTGGGCTGCGGCTCCGTCGGCGTCTCGCAGATGCTCCTCCAGGCCGTCGCCGAACCCGGCGCCGAGGTCGTCTACGCGTGGCGGTCGTTCGAGGCGTACCCGCTGCTCGTCGCGCTGTCGGGCGCCACGTCCGTCCAGGTGCCGCTGAAGGACGAGACGCACGACCTCGAGGCGATGGCCGCCGCGATCACCGACCGCACCCGGCTGGTCTTCGTGTGCAACCCGAACAACCCCACCGGCACCGTCGTCCGGCGCGCCGAACTGGAGGCGTTCCTCGACCGGGTGCCCGCCGACTGCCTGGTCGTCCTCGACGAGGCGTACCGCGAGTACATCCGCGACGGCGACGTCCCCGACGGCCTCACGATGTACGGCGACCGGCCGAACCTGGCGATCCTGCGGACGTTCTCGAAGGCGTACGGGCTCGCGGGGCTGCGCATCGGGTACCTCGTCGCGCACCCCGAGGTCGCCGCCGCGATCCGCAAGACGTTCCTGCCGTTCAGCGTCAACTCCGTCGCGCAGGCCGCCGGCGTCGCGTCGCTGCGGGCCACCGGCGAGCTGCTGGAGCGCGTCGAGACGACCGTGAAGGAACGCGACCGGGTCCGCGGGGCGCTCGTCGCCGACGGCTGGACCGTCCCGCACACCGAGGCGAACTTCGTGTGGCTGCGGCTCGGCGACCGGACGATGGAGTTCTCCGCGGCGTGCGACGCCCAGGGCGTCAGCGTCCGCCCGTTCGCCGGGGAGGGCGCCCGCGTGTCGATCGGCTCCCCGGAGGAGAACGACGCCTTCCTCGCCGTCGCCCGCGAGTTCCCCCACCGCACCTGACGCCCGGCCGCCCGCGGGCCCCGGACGTGCGCGCGCCCGCGCGCCCGGGGTTCGTGCGGTCCACCGCCCGCGGCCGGCCCGCCGCGGGTCAGGACGCCTTCGACGGGCCCAGCTTCTCGACGATCAGCCGGTACAGCTGGCGGGGGCGGCCCGGCTGGGGCGTGCGGTTGGGCGGGAGCGGCCACGCCAGGCCCTCCTCGACGAGGGTGCGCAGCAGGCGGCGGGCGGTGCGCGGGGTGACGCCGAGCATGCGGCCCGCGCTCTCCGCGTCGACGATCAGCGGCTGGTCCTGGTCGCCGAGCTTGTCGGCGAGCCGGGCCAGGATCTCCAGGCCCTTCGGCTTCGCCTGCGGCTGCGACCGCGGCGGGGTGCGCGGCGCCGGGACGAGCGCGCGGCCGTCCCGGTCCAGCGCGAAGCCCTGCGACCGCTGCGAGCTCTGCGAGCGCGCCAGCGCCGCGCGGGCGTGGTTCTCCGCCTCGTGCGCGGTGCGCCCCATCCCGATGCCGACCTCGATCGCGAGGCCGAGCTCCTCCCGGACGCGCTCCACGAACGGCGGCGTCCGGAACCCCTCGGTGGAGGAGGTCACCGAGCCGCGCGTCGCGATGACGAGGTAGCTGTGGTCGTCCAGCGGCCACACCGACGCGTTCATACGGTGCGCCTCCTGCAGCAGGACGCGGTGCAGCGCCAGCTTCAGCTCGTCCCGCCAGTAGCGGGGCGTGACGCGGCGGGGCGTCTCGCGCAGCGTCGGGACGTCCACGAGGACGACGACGAGCTGCGACTCCTCGAGCCGGTGGTGCGCGCCGAGCAGCGCCGCCGTCTGCAGGGAGCTGCGGATCGCCGCGCCCGTCGGGCGCACCCGGATCGTCGGGACGCCCGCCATCTCCATCCGCTCGGCCGTCGCGTGCACGCACGTCATCGCCACGGTCGTCGCGCCGCGCCGCCACAGCCGCTCGTGGAACGCCGCGAGCGTCCCCGGGCCGGCCGACTCCTCGCGCAGGTGCACCTGCTCGGTGCCGAGGCTGATCTCCGCGTACGCCTCCTCGACCTCCGCGCGGCCCAGCACGTCGATGCTGACCCGCGCCGGGTCGAAGCGCTCGTCGAGGGCCGCCCGCAGCAGCGCGCCCTGCAGGGCGGCGCCGTTCAGCGGGACGTACGTCGCGGGCATCGTCAGCACGCCGGCCTTGCGGGCGAAGTCGTACGGGACGGGACTGGCGAACAGGCACACGTCCACCCCCGCCCCCAGCCGCACGACCTTGTCGGCCGCCTCCTGTTCGTCTCGGTATGCCGCGGCCACCAGCCGGCTCGGCACCGGCGTGGGGCCGTGGCCCATCAGCATGACCCGTTCGACCAGGTCATGGGGGCCCACGACGCCGATCGTGAGATCGGGCGTGGCCGATCCCGTTCGTGCGGCCGTCATCGATGTTCGCTCGCTTCCGGTCCATCCTCTCGGCGGGGGGCCCGCCCCGGCCATGCGTTCACGCACGTTCCGCCCAACGGTCGACTCATGTCCTCTTGCCCTGCTTCAGACTCGGCACCGCAGACCCCCGCGCGATTCGCTCCTCGCTCCCTCGTTGCCCTCTTGGGCTGATCGGGCCGGGACGACGCCGTGTGACGCCCAGACGCGAAATCGAATCAAGAGTGCGGCGAAAAAGTAACCTACGCGACCCCCTAGTCAGTAATTTGTCACCATTCGGCCAGCCATGATCCTGCATCTTCGGGTGTCCGAAGTTCAAACACAAGACCCGAAAACACGACGGGTCACCCGCTGTGACGCGGTCCCCCACTCAGGAGACCCCTGCGCCCGGCGATCGGTTTACGCACTGGCCGAAATGCGGACGTCGCGACGCCGGGCCGCCCGGAAAGACGACGGATCCGGCTCGGCGCGCGCGGCGCTCACCCGCAGTGATTTTTTGCCGCGTTACGGTCCGTCCCATCCGGACCGTTCCAGCGCCTATTTCCCCAGCGAGAGGGCGTGTCTGACGTCCGAAACTCGCGGTGACGAGAAACGTCACGTGATCGCCCGGTGACCGAGAGGTGATCGCTTTCGGCGCGGTGCGTGACAACTCACGTCAGAGTCCACGCCGAAGTTGGTCAGGACGAACCCGAATGGCGGCACCAAACCGCCCACTCGTATCGAGAAGTCCCGTGCGGGCCGCCGCGTCCCGTCCGGAGGTACGGGACGCGGGCGCCCGATCGAGCTGAGCGCCGAACCCGCGTGCGCCGAACCCGCGTGCGCCGAACCGGCGCTCGGCCGCACGCGCCGCACGCGCCGCACGTCCGTCCGGTCCGCAACGCGGAACACCCCCGCGCTCACCGCCGGTCGTGCGGCGGTGACCACGGGGGTGTTCCGCTGTGCGGCCCTCGGGTCGGCGGTGGGCCGGGCGGCCCGGCCGGGAAGGTCAGGAGACTTCGCGGACGATGTCCGCGCCGAGCTGCGACAGCCGCTCGGCGGTGTGCGCGTGGCCCCGGTCGAGGTAGTAGGCCGACGTGATCGTCGTCTCGCCCTCGGCGGCGAGGCCCGCCAGGACGAGCGCGCTGCCGCAGCGCAGGTCGTGCGCCTCGACCTCGGCGCCGCGCAGCCCGCGCGGCCCGTTGACCTTCGCGCGGTTGCCGTCGACGTCGATGTCGGCGCCCATCTTCCCCAGCTCGTCGGCGAGCTTGAACCGGCCGTCGAAGATGCGCTCGTAGATGTAGGACGGGCCGTCGGCGAGGCACGACAGCGCCATGATCGGCGACTGGAGGTCGGTCGCGAAGCCCGGGTACTCGTCGGTGATGACGTTGATCGGCCGCAGCGTGCGCTCCCGCCGGACCTGGAGCACCGCGCCCTGCTGGTGGAACTCGACGCCCATCTGCTCGAGCTTGTCGGCGGCGACGCCGAGGTGCTCGAGGGTGGCGCCGACGAGGTTCAGCTCGCCGCCGGTGATCGCCGCGGCCATCACGAAGACGCCGGCGTCGATGCGGTCGGGCATCACGGTGTGCTCGACGGCGGTCAGCTCGTCGACGCCCTCGACGGTGATGAACCCGGTGCCGCCGCCGCTGATCTTGGCGCCCATCGCCTGCAGGATCGCGATGTTGTCCAGGACCTCGGGCTCCAGCGCGGCGTTCTTGATCAGTGTGGTGCCCTGCGCGAGCGCCGCCGCCATGATCAGGTTCTCGGTGCCGGTGTGCGACGGCGTGTCGCAGTACAGGGTGCCGCCGCGCAGGTCGCCGGCCTTGATGTGGATGACGCCGTCGCCGTCGTCGCCGACGTTCTCGGTGACGGTCGCGCCCATCCGCTTGAAGCCGTTGTAGTGGAAGTCGAGGTTGCGGGACCCGAGGTTGCAGCCGCCGACGCCCTCGATGACGGCCTCGCCGAGCCGGTGCAGCAGCGCGGGCACGAACAGGAAAGAGCCCCGGAAGCGGGACGCGATGTCGGCGGGCAGCACGGGGCTGCTGAGCGACGAGGCGTCGATGACGAGGGTGCGCTCGGTCTCGTGGAGTTCGGCGCGGGCGCCGATCGCGCGGGCCAGCTCGACGGCGCGGCGGACGTCCTCGATGATCGGCACGTTGCGCAGCACGGTCCGCCCCTTGGCGGCCATGAGCGAGGCACCGATCATCGGCAGGACGGCGTTCTTGGCGCCCTGGACGAAGACGGTGCCGTGCAGCTGCCGGCCGCCGCGCACACGGTAACGAACGTCGTGGCCCATGCTCATGCCGCGATACTCCTTTGGATGCGGAAATCCTGCCGAATCGTGTGGGACCGCCTGGGCCGTGCGCGCCGAACGGCGTCCCCTCTGCGTCTGCCGCGACGCGTCCCCAGTAAACCACCGTGCCGAGGGTGCGGTGCCCGGAGCGACGTCCACGGAGCGGTTCGCTCGTTGAGATGCCCATCGGACGGAAAAAGTTCGCTCTCCCATCTCGGCGGCACAACCGCCGCTATGGTGATCAATATGGACGAATCGCCAGGATGGGATGCGATCGACGCCGCGCTGCGCGATGTTTACGGGGACGCCCGGCCCCTGCACTGGGGGACGATCCACAAGTGGGCCCTCGGCGGCCCCGACCCGCTCGACGGCATCAGCGTCTACCCGCGCTCCGAGCCCGTCCCGCACTGGCATTTCGTGTCGTACGGCATGAGCGAGCTGTACGAGAAGACGTCGTCGAACCCGGACGAGTCCGGCTGGGGGTTCGAGTTCACGTTCCGGCTCGTGCGGCACCCGTCCGAGGAGAAACCCCCGGTCTGGGCGGCGAACATGCTGCAAAATCTGGGCCGGTACGTGTTCAATTCCGGCAACTGGTTCGAGCCGGGCCACCACATGAACGTGAACGGTCCCATCGCCACGGACCGGGACGACTCCGACATCCGCGCGATCGCGTTCGTCCTCGACCCCGAACTGGGCGAGATCGGCACGCCGCACGGGTCGCTCCAGTTCCTGCAGGTCGTCGGCCTCGCGACCGAGGAGTACGAGGCCGTCCGGCAGTGGAACGCCGAAGCGTTCATGGACGTGCTCGGCCCGCACCTGCCGCTGTTCGTCACCGACCTCGACCGCCGCTCCCTGCTGGCCGACCCCGCGATCCGGCGCGCCGTCCGCGCGGGCGTCGAGCGGGACGGCTCCAGCAGCGGCACGCAGCTCGTCTCGACCGCCCACTGGGACCGGACCCCGGACGGCACCACGATCAAGCTCGGCGCCCTGCAGGCCCCCGCGATCGCCGACGCGCTGCGCGGCCGCCTCCCGTTCGGCCGCGAACTGACCCTGCAGACCCCCGACACGCTCCTGACGTTCGCGCCCGCCGACGCGTTCGCGATCGAGGAGCCCGGCGAGGGCCGGCTCGTCCTGCACGTCCCGTCCGCCGCGCTGGACGACGTCCTCGCGACCCTGGAGCCGACGGCCGCCCGCAGGCCCGTGCCGTCCCTCCCGGGGCTCACGGTGGAGATCGTCCCGACGGTGATGAAGGACCAGTACGGCAACGAGACGGGCGAAGTGATCGGCTGACCCGGGTGCGGCGGCGTCCGGTCAGCGGCTCTCGAC
This sequence comes from Actinomadura sediminis, assembly GCF_042675525.1. Taxonomy (NCBI): domain Bacteria; kingdom Bacillati; phylum Actinomycetota; class Actinomycetes; order Streptosporangiales; family Thermomonosporaceae; genus Actinomadura; species Actinomadura sediminis. The sequence continues at coordinate 291,869 of NZ_JBHTJA010000001.1, read as the reverse complement.
GATCTCCACGGGGTCGCCGACCGCCAGCGTGCCCACGGTGCGCGGAACGCAGTTCTGGCCGAACAGCAGACCGCCGTCCCCGGCCCGGTAGGACGCGAGCGTCCGCAGCGGCTCCCGGCCCCGCTCGCCCGTCTCCTGATCCGTCGTCGTGATCACGCAGCGGGTGCACGGCTTGATCGCCTCGATCACCGTCCCGCCGATCCGCAGCAGCCGCGCGCCGTCCTCGGCGAACGCCCCGAGCCCCTCGATCACCAGACTCGGCCGGAAACGGTTCATCGGCAGCGGCCCGGCCATCCGCGCGTTCAGGTCGGCCAGCGACTCCGCGGAGACCAGCAGCAGCGGATACCCGTCCGCGAACCGCACGACCCCGCCGCCGCGCCGCGTCTCCCGCCGGCCCGTGAACCGGACGAGCCGGCACTCGCGCCCGAGCAGATCGGCGAACCACGCGGCGGCCTCGTCGCCCTGGTCGATCCCCCGGCACTCCGTCCGGTGCACGAGCACCTCGCGCGGCTCGCCGTCGTCCCCGTCGCCGCTCAGCGCCTTGTGGACGAGCGGCGCCGCGCCCGGCGCCGTCACCGTGAGGACCTCGCCGTCGTACGAGGGCCGCATCAGCGCCATCGCCGCCGTGTCCCGCTGCGTCAGCGACCGGCCCTCCGGGCCGACGAGCATGAACTCGCGGTCGTACCGCAGGCCCGCCGGCAGCAGCTCGGCGGTGCGCAGCGCGGTGCCGCCGCCGCTCTTGACGGGGTAGACGTTGATCTCGGTGAGCGTGGCCGGCACGGCGCCTCCGGTCGGTTCGGTCAGGTGAGGTCGGCGAGACGGTCGAACACGGGCCCGAGCCGCTCGACGAACCGTTCGGGGCGGCACACCTCGTCCAGCCGCCCCTCGTCGAGGGAGAGCCCGGCCTCGGCCGCGTGCCGGCGCAGCGTCTCGCGGAACGGCACCCCGGTCTCCCAGGTCTCCATGGCGGCCTTCTGCACCAGCGGGTACGCCTCGTCGTCGCGGGACATCCCGGCCTCGACCAGCTCCAGCAGGACCGTCGACGTGTAGATCAGCCCGCCGGTCGACTCGAGGTTCTCGGTCATCCGCGCCTCGTCCACCACCAGGCCCGACATGAGACGGTTCGTCAGGTTCAGCATGTAGTCCAGCGCGATGGACGCGTCCGGCAGCGCGATCCGCTCGGTCGACGAGTGCGAGATGTCCCGCTCGTGCCACAGCGGGATGCCCTCCAGCACCGGGACGATCTGCGCCCGCACGATCCGCGCCATCCCCGCGAGCCGCTCGGAGATGATCGGGTTCTTCTTGTGCGGCATCGCCGACGAGCCCTTCTGGCCCTTGCCGAACGGCTCCCACAGCTCCCGCACCTCGGTGCGCTGCCCGTGCCGCACCTCCAGCGCGATCGCCTCGCACACCGTCGCCATGATCGCGAGCGCCGACACCCACTCGCTGATGCCGTCCCGAATGACGACCTGCGTCGACACGTCCGCGCTCTTGAGCCCCAGCTCCCGCGCCACGTGCGCCTCGACCGCGGGGTCGATGTTCGAGTACGTCCCGACCGCCCCGGAGATCGCCATCACGCCCACCGACTCCCGAGCCCGGCGCAGCCGGTCCCGGGACCGCGCCATCGCGAACGCGAAGTCCGCGACCCGGTGGCCCCAGACGTCCGGCTCCCCGTGGATCCCGTGCGTCCGGCCCACCCGGAGCGTCCCCCGGTGCGCCAGCGCGTGGTCCCGCAGCGTCGCGACCAGCGCGTCCGCCTTCGCCAGCAGGATGTCGGTCGCCTCGACGAGTTGCAGCGCCAGCGCCGTGTCCAGCAGGTCGGACGACGTCATGCCGAAGTGCACGTACCGCGCGGCCTCGCGCGGCTCGGTGTTGTCCGCCCACGCCGACAGGAACGCGATCACGTCGTGCTGGGTGACCGCCTCGATCTCGTGCACGGCCTCCGGCGTCGGCGGCGGCGCCTTGCGCACCGGCTCCACCACCTCCGGCGGGATCGTGCCGGCCGCGGCGTGGGCCTCGACGACGAGGACCTCCACCTTGCACCACAGCTCGTACTTGTGCGCGTCCGACCAGACGCGCCCCATCTCCGGAAGCGTGTACCTCTCGATCACCTGCTTATTATGCGTTGCCCTCGGTGTCAGGCCGCCAGGCGGCCTTCCTTCAACGGGCCTTGCTGCGATTGCTGCATCGCTCCGACTCGCCCAGGGGCTCACGTGCTTATTGCAAGCCCCTCGGCGTCAGGCCCTAGGGGGCCTTCCTTCAACGGGCCTTGCTGCGATTGCTGCATCGCTCCGACTCGCCCAGGGGCTCGCTGCGCGATCAAGTTCTCGCAGGCTCGAACTTGCCTTCGGACGCAATCGCAGTGGTTCAGCTAGGTGCTTTCGAGGTGGGGGGCGGAGGTCATGAGCCCCCTTCGGGGGCCATGCCCGTGTAATCATGTAATCACTGCACGCCCTCGGCCGCCGTGCGGGCGATGTCGGTGCGGTGGTGCGAGCCGCGCAGCGCGATCTTCCCGACCGCCTCGTACGCGGCCGCGCGGGCCGCCGCGAGGTCCGCGCCGGTCCCGACGACGCTGAGGACGCGGCCGCCGCTCGCCACGAGCCGTCCGGAGTCGAAGTCGAGGCTCGTGCCCGCGTGCAGGACGTACGCGCCGTCCACCGCGTCCGCCTCCGCGAGCCCCGTGATCGCGTCGCCCTTCACCGGCGACGCCGGGTAGTTCTCGGCCGCCACGACGACCGTCACCGCGGCGCCCGGACGCCATTCGGGCCGCAGGTCCGGGTCGAGGCCGCCGATCGCGCACGCCTGCAGGAGCGTCGCGACCGGGGTGGCGAGCCGGTCCAGGACGACCTGGGTCTCGGGGTCGCCGAACCGCGCGTTGAACTCGACCACGCGGACGCCCCGGGACGTCAGCGCGAGGCCCGCGTACAGGGTGCCCACGTAGGGCGTCTCCCGGCGGCGCAGCTCGTCCAGCGTGGGCTGCACGACCGTGGACATGACCTCGTCGACCAGGCCCTCGGGCGCCCACGGGAGGGGCGTGTAGGCGCCCATGCCCCCCGTGTTCGGGCCCGCGTCGCCGTCGAGGGCGCGCTTGAAGTCCTGGGCGGGCAGCAGGGGGACGGCGTGCCGGCCGTCGCACAGCGCGAACAGCGACACCTCCGGGCCGTCCAGGAACTCCTCGATCACGACCCGCTCGCACGCCTCGGCGTGCGCGAGGGCGGCGTCGCGGTCCTCGGTCACCACGACGCCCTTGCCCGCCGCGAGCCCGTCGTCCTTCACCACGTACGGCGGCCCGAACGCGTCGAGGGCCTCCTCCGCCTCCGCGCGGGACGCGCAGACGCGCGCGTCCGCCGTCGGCACCCCGGCCGCCGCCATGATCTCCTTGGCGAACGCCTTCGACCCCTCGATGCGGGCCGCCTCCCGATCCGGGCCGAAGCACGGGACGCCCGCCGCGCGCAGCGCGTCCCCGACGCCCGCCACCAGGGGCGCCTCGGGTCCGATCACCACCAGTTCGGCCCGCAGCCGCGCGGCGAGCCCGGTCACCGCCGCGGGGTCGGCCGGATCGAGCTGGTGATTGTCCGCGATCTCCGCCGTGCCGGGATTGCCCGGGGCGCAATGGAGGGCGGTGACGGCAGGGTCGCGGTGCAGGGCGCGGGCGAGCGCATGCTCGCGGCCACCCGATCCAAGGACGAGTACTCGCACGTCACGCGAGCTTACAGATCCCGTGCCCGCGGGGCGGTTCGTCCGATGAGTCCGCCGTCACACCCGCGGCCGTGAACTTCCGCGAAGCCCACGTCGTCCTAACGATCGGCTGGTACGCTGCGATAGGCCTTGACAGACCCGGGTCGCGGTATGTCCGGAAGGAGGTGGTCGGGATGAGTCCTGGTGATACTTGCAGTACGCCGGAGAACCCTCACAGTCCGAGGACCGTCCATCCGTCCGCCTCCATCTGGCGTCCGGCCACCGCAGCGCGCTCCCTGTAGGTCGAGCGCGCGATGCGCGCGTGGCCGGCGGGTTAGGAGCACCTCATGGCCATGACGCGAGTCCGTCCCCCCCGCGCGCTCTTCAAGCCGCGCCGTCCGCAGGACGCGCGGCGGCAGGGCCCGCCCCGGGGCTCCGCCGTCATCGACTGGGCCGCCTACATCGACGGCCACCGCGTGTGCACCGACACCGTCGGGGACGCCGTCCGCCTCATCCGCGACGGCCGCCTCACCCCCGAGGGCGACAGCGCCGGATTCGTCTGGGTCGGGCTGCACGAGCCGTCCGCGAGCGAACTGTCCGACCTCGCCGAGGTGTTCGGGCTGCACCCGCTCGCCGTCGAGGACGCCATCCACGCCCACCAGCGCCCGAAGCACGAACGCTACGACGACGTCCACTTCGTCGTGATGAAGACCGTCGGCTACGTCCCGGGCGAGGACGGCTCCGAGGTCGTCGAGACCGGCGAGATCATGATCTTCTGCGGGCCCGACTTCGTCGTCACCGTCCGGCACGGCACCCACGGCGAGCTCGCGCCCGTCCGCACCCGCCTCGAGCGCGACCCGGCCCGCCTCGTGCACGGCCCCGCCGCCGTCCTGCACGCCGTCACCGACCACGTCGTCGACGGGTACGTGAACGTCGCCGACGCCGTCCAGGAGGACATCGACGAGGTCGAGGAGGCCGTCTTCTCCCCCGAGCGGACGGACGAGTCGCGCCGCATCTACCGGCTCAAGCGCGAGGTCATCCAGCTCAAGCGGGCCGTCGGCCCGCTCGCGGGCCCGCTGCGCAGCCTGTCCGGCCGCCGGTTCGTCCCCGCGGAGATCAAGGAGTACCTGCGCGACGTCGAGGACCACCTCACCCGCGTCCGCGAGCAGGTCGAGTCCTACGACGAGCTGCTGAACCCGATCCTGCAGGCGCACATGACGCAGGTGACGGTCGCCGACAACAAGGACATGCGCAAGATCTCCGCCTGGGGCGCGATCTTCATGGTGCCCACCGCCATCGCGGGCATCTACGGCATGAACTTCGACTTCATGCCCGAGACGAACTGGCGCTACGGCTACTTCATGATCCTCGGCGTCATCGGCGCCGCCTGCCTGTCCCTCTACCGCGGCTTCCGCCGCAACGGCTGGCTCTGACCCGGGCGAGCCGCGATCGCCGCCGCCGTTCGCCGAACGCCGCGCACCGCGGCCGGGTCCCCGTCGGGTCCAGCAGGAGCACGCGGACCGACGCGCCCATCGTGTGCGCCTCGGTCCGCTCCACGCGGCGGCGGGCGCATCACACGGAACGGCTCGCGCGGGGTCCGTCGAGGTTCCACGAGACGATCCGGGTGGGAGTGATCCTGATGATTCCGCGGGACATGCCCGGCCGGAGCGGCTCCTGGTCGGTCGACGCCACCGCGGTGCCCCGGATCTCGATGCCCCGGGGCGCCCACGGGTCGATCGTCTCCAGGTCGTCCACGACGAACGCGACCGTGCTGCCCTGCTGGATGTTCCGGAACTTCTTCGACGTCTCCAGCGCGCCGCCGCGGATGGACACGACGCCGGTGTCGGCGTCGACCCGGAAGTTGGTCGGGTTGTTCTGCACCTGCCCTTCGGGGGAGACGGTGGCGAGCCGTCCGATGTGCTGCGTGGCCAGGTAGTCGAGTTCCGCCCGAGTAAAGATCATGAGCCGTATTCTGCCCCGCCGGTCCGGGTCACAGTGCGGTCAGGAACTCCCGGACGGCATCGGCGAAGGCCGCCGGGTCGTCGTCGTGCGCCCAGTGGCCGCAGCCGTGGAGTTCGCGCAGGACGGTCCCGGGCCGGCGTTCGGCCATCGCGCGGGCCATCGCCGTGGGGAGCACGAAGCTCTCCAGGCCGTGGATCAGCAGGGCGGGGCACGACGATCCCAGCCAGTCGGCCCACCAGTCGCCGACGAGCGCCTCCTGCGACGCCACCATGTCGTCGTGGTCGAACAGCAGGCCCCACCCGTCCGGGCGCTCGACCGCGCTCTCGAGGAAGTACCCGGCGTCCGGGACGCCCCGCGCCTCGATGGCGCGGCGCAGTTCGCCGAGGGTCGCGGCCCGGCGCGGCCAGCCGCGGACGTCCAGGACGGGGTGCGGCACCTCGGGCGGCCGGTTGTACGCCCCGCCCTCCTCGACCACCAGCGCCCGGACGAGCCCGGGGTGCCGGGCGGCGAGCCGGAACGCGACGACCCCGCCCATCGAGTGGCCGAGCACGAACACCGGCCCGAGCCCGAGCCCCCGCACGAACGCGGCGGCGTCCTCGACGTACTCGTCCGGGACGAGGGGGCCGCGGTCGCTGTGCCCGTGCCCCCGCTGTTCGAGGGCGATCACCCGGTGGCGGGGCGCCAGCCGCGCGGCGAGCGGCGCGAAGCACCGGGCGCGCCCGAAGTGCCCGTGCAGCGCGAGGACCGGCGTCCCCCCGTCCGGGCCGCCGTCCAGCCAGGCCAGCCGCAGCCCCCGGACGGACGCGTACCGCTCGATCACCGTGTTCTCCGTTCGTCGTGTCAGGAAGTGCGAGGTCCTCGGCTATCGTCGGGGCGCGGTTCCGGCGAGGGTCCGCGCCAGGTCGGTGATCGTGTCCGCGCGCGGCTGGAGCGTCGCCGTGGTCGGCGCGTCCGCGTAGGTCGTGATCAGGACGTCGCCGGAGATCTCCCAGGCGGGGACGCGATCGGCGAGCATCGCCTCGCGCAGCTCGTCCGTGAGCAGGCGCGAGACCTCGCGCTCCCCGGGCCCGCGGACCAGGAACCTCTTGTCGAAGGCGGCGTCGCCGGTGCCGGCGCCGCGCACCGGCATGAAGGCGCCCCCGAGTCTCGTGCGCCGGACGACGTCCACGTCCGGGAATCCGGGATCGAGCAGCAGGAAGTAGCGGGTCAGGTCGCGGACCGATGAGGTGTCGTTCCCGGCCGAGCTCTCGCTCCACCGATGCCAGACCAGCCACAGGGCGTACGGCTGCTCCGTGGTGATCGCGAGCCTGGCCACCCGGGACCGCGCCGCCTCCGCCACCGGGCCCGGCGTCGACTCGTCGACCGCCGCCGGGCGCCACCCGTACTCGGCCGCGTGCTCGCGGAGCCGGTCCCGCCGCCGCTGCTGGAGCACCGTCTGCCAGGCGATGCCGACCCCCACCAGGAGCGTGAAGCCGATGACCGATCCGTTGAAGAGGGTCAGGCCCTCCGTCCAGATCGCCGGGGACGCGAGACGCCCGGGTGCGCCGAGTTTTGCGATCATGACTGTTTTGGACGCGGCCGCGGACCGGCCGGTTCGCCGCGGGCGACCGCCGGGGCGGATGCCCCGGCACGCGGCGTCCCCGATGCGGGCCGGAGTCGGAGCTCAGAACGTGCCGAAGACCCAGCCGATCGCCTGCCGCTGGAGTTCCTCCGCGATGACGGAGTTCCCCCCTGGCGGGGGCACGGTGCTCGCCGGGACGGGGGCGGCGTACGACACCGTCGGATGGGTCGGGGACTCGGGATCGGACGGGTCGGCGAGCGCGCCGCCGAATCGCAGGTCCCCGGCGAACCACAGCACCCCGTAGCCGTCAGTCAAGGACGCCCACGTGTGGTGCTGGAGCCGGGTCTTCAGCACCGCGGCCACGTTCTCGTTCGGGTCCAGCAGGAATACGTGGACCGTCGCGCCCATCGCGTGCGCCTCGATCTGTTCCACGCGGCACGGCCATACCTGCCACGGCTCGCGGGCGAGGATCGGTGCGAGTTCGCTCGCCTCCGGCCCCGTCAACGCCCCGGACGAATGCCGGTGGTTGCGCTCCATCAGCCAGACGAAGACGGAGAACGCGGGCATGACGGCACTCGTCGCGACGACGGCGGGATCCCTGAACTCCCAAGCGAGGAACCCCGCCATCCCCACCGTCATGACCGCGCCGAGCACGATCAGGAAGCGGCGCATCCTGCGTGCGTACTCCATGGGCGGGCGGATCTGCGCGAGGACGGAGGGGGTGGTGGTCGCGGCCGGTTCGGGGGAGACCGCGTAGCCGAATCGCCTGGCGAGCATCGAAGCCTCCCACGAGGGACCGCCGTACGGATCCACTGATCATCCTCTACAGGACGATCGGTCCCGGCAACGGACGCGGCTGGCAAGAAGGGGACAACCGGGCCGCGCCCGCGGCGCCGCGATCGCTCGGTTCGCCAGGGGCAACCGCCGGAGGCGGATCGGGATAGAGGAGGGTGTCAGCACTCCCCCGAAGTGGAGGACACCCCCATGAAGGGATACCCCGGCCCATGGCCATGGTGAGCCCCGCGAGGGACGGACGGGACGACGCGCGGATCGTCGCGGCGTCCCTCGACGATGCCGAGGCGTTCGGCGAGCTGTTCCGCCGGTACGGGCCCCGGATCCACGCGTACGTCCGGCGGCGGCTCGGGCCCGTCCTCGCCGACGACCTCCTGTCGGAGACGTTCGCGATCGCGTTCCGGCAGCGCGAGCGGTTCGACGGGCGCGCCGACTTCGGCGCCTGGCTGTGGGGCATCGCGAGCAACCTGATCGCCCGGCACCACCGGCAGGAGACGCGGATGTACCGGGCGTACGCCCGGACCGGCGTCGACCCGGCGGAGGACGGCGTCGCCGACCGGGCGAGCGAGCGCGCCACGGCCGCCGCGCTCGGGCCGTCCATGGCGAAGGCGCTCGCGGGGCTCACCGTGCAGGAACGCGGTCCCCTGCTGCTGCTGGCGTGGGGCGAGATGTCGTACTCGGAGATCGCCGCGGCGCTCGACCTGCCGCTCGGCACCGTGAAGGCACGCATTCACCGGGCCCGCAAGAAGCTTCGCAAGGCCCTCCCGGAGGAGGAGAACGATGGATGAGATCGACGCCCTGCGCGGGATGAGGACGACGCTTGCGGAGGAGGAGCCGCCGGAGGCGCTCGCCACGCGCATCGACTGGCGGAACGACCGGCGGAGCGCGCCGCCGAAGCGCGAACGCCGCCGCCCCCGCTTCGCGCTCCCGCTGGTGAGCGTGGTCGCGGCCGGTGCGGCGGCCGTGGCGGCCGTGGCGCTCGTCCCGGACGGCGGCGACGGCGGGGAGGTCCGCGCGGCGCCGGGGAACGTGCTGCTGGCCGCCGCCGAGAACGCGGAGAAGGCCCCGACCGCGAGGTTCTGGCACACCGAGACGGTGACGGGGGACGTCTTCGCGGTCGGGAAGAGCGCGAAGAACCACTACAAGGTGGATTCGCGGCAGCGCGTCGTCAACTGGGTCGGCCCGGACGGGAAGGGCACCTCGACGAACGTGGACGTCCCGGACCGTCCGCTGACGATGACGGACGCGCAGAAGTGGCAGGCGGCCGGATCGCCCGGGAAGGTCGAGGTGCCCGATCCCGAGGGCGGGCCCCGCAACATCCTGTACCTGAACGAGACGATCAACGGGCCGTCGATGCCGCTCGACGGCGAGTACCACGGGCTGTCGGCGGAGGAGATCCGGGCGCTGCCCACCGAGCCGGAGGCGTTGAAGGAGGCCCTGCGGGGGCTGAAGGGCCGCTGGCACGCGTACACGTCCGACGAGACCGGGGAGGAGCCCATCCGGGCGCTGGAGGGCGAGGCGGAGACCCGGGCGCTGAGCGAGGTGGCGGGCACGCTGCTGTCGACGGCCCCCACCCCGCCGAAGGTGCGGGCCGCGGCGTTCCGGATGCTCGCCACCCTGCCGGGCGTCCGGGCCGGAGGGCAGGCGACCGACCGGATGGGCCGCACCGGGGTCGCGGTGACGCTGCCGCTGAAGACGATCACGCCGCTCGGCATCTACACCGCCCCGAAGCGGCTCGGCACCTACACGCGGCAGTGGATCGTCGACCCCGGCGAGGGCGCCCTGCTGGAGATCCGGGACCTGGTGGCGACCCCGCCCAAGGGCAGCCGGGCGATTCCGCCGGGGGACGACGGGAAGCCGCGCAGCATCGAGGCGGCGAACATGCCCGACCGCTTCCACAAGCCCGGCGAACTGGCGGGATACCAGCTTTTCGCGGTCGCGGAATGGACGAACGACAAGCCGAAGTGACCGACAAGCCGAAGTGACCGACAAGCCGAAGTGACCGGCTAGCCCGCGCCGCCCGCGTTCTCGTCGAGGACGCGGGCGGCGACGTCCGGGTAGTCGGTGACGATCGCGTCCGCGCCGTACTTCGCGAACCGGGTCATGTCCTCCGGGTCGTTGACCGTCCAGACGGCGACGGCGAGGCCCGCGTCGTGGGCGTCGTCCACGAGGCCCGGCGTGGTGATCGTGTGCTCGGGGGACAGGACGGTCGCGCCGGCGGCCGCCGCGGACGCGACCGGGTCGCGGGCGGGGAGCCCGGCGAGCCACGGGCTGTCCGGGACGAGCGTCTTGCGTTCGACGAGCGCGACCCGCCCGAACTCGCGGGGGGTTGCGGTGAGGACGCGCCAGTCGAAGGCGAGCAGGCGGCTGCGGGCGGTGAGCCCGGCGGCGTCCAGGACGTCCGTGACGGCCGCGACGAACCGGGCCACGAGCGGGCCGGGCCAGGACGGGTCGGTCTTGAGCTCCACGGCCGGTGCGACGCCGGACGGCGCGAGCAGCGCGCAGACCTCGGCGAGCGTCGGGATCCGCGTGCCGGGGACGGGCCGCTGCGTGCCGGCGAACGCGTCGCCCGCCCGGCGGGTGCCCGCGTCGAGGGTGCGGAGCTGCGCGAGGGTGAGGTCGCGGACGGCCTTCCCCACGTAGGGGAAGGCGGGGTCGTCCGGGTGCGCGGGGGCGGTGTCGGCGAGCGTCACCGGCGACAGGACCTGGTCGTGGCCGAGGACGACCACGCCGTCGGCCGACAGGCCCACGTCGAGTTCGACGGCGTCGACGCCGAGGTCCAGCGCGTGCGCGAAGCCGGGCAGGGTGTTCTCCGGCAGGAGGCCGCGCGCGCCGCGGTGGCCGTGCAGCTCGACGGAACGTGTCACGGAGGGCAACCGTACCCGCCGAGCCGCAACGGCCGGTTACGGGCGTCAGACAAGCGGGCGGAGCTGGAGCGTCTGGTCGCGGCCGGGGCCGACGCCGATCGCGGAGATCTGCGCGCCCGACATCTCCTCCAGGGCCCGGACGTACGCCTGCGCGTTCTTCGGGAGGTCCTCGAACGTCTTGGCGCCGGTGATGTCCTCGCGCCAGCCGTCCAGGTACTCCAGGATCGGCTTGGCGTGGTGGAAGTCGGTCTGCGTGGTGGGCAGCTCGTCCACGCGCTCGCCGTCGACGTCGTAGGCGACGCAGACGGGGACGCGGTCGAGCCCCGACAGGACGTCCAGCTTGGTGAGGAAGTAGTCGGTGACGCCGTTGACGCGGGTGGCGTACCGGGCGATGACGGCGTCGAACCAGCCGCAGCGGCGGTCGCGCCCGGTGGTGACGCCGTACTCGCCGCCGGTCTTGCGGAGGTACTCGCCCTGCTCGTCGAGCAGCTCGGTGGGGAACGGCCCGGAGCCGACGCGGGTGGTGTAGGCCTTCAGGATGCCGATCACCCGGTTGATCTTCGTGGGGCCGACGCCGGAGCCCGCGCAGGCGCCGCCCGCCGTCGGGGACGACGACGTCACGAACGGGTACGTGCCGTGGTCGATGTCGAGGAGCGTGCCCTGCGCGCCCTCGAGCAGCACGACCTTGCCGTCGTCCAGGGCCTTGTTCAGGACGAGCGTGGTGTCGGTGACGAACGGGCGGAGCCGCTCCCCGTACGCGACGTACTCCTGGACGATCGGGCCGGTGTCGATGCGGCGCCGGTTGTAGACCTTCGTGAGGACCTGGTTCTTCTCGCGCAGCGCGAGGTCGAGCTTCTGCGTGAGGATGTTCGGGTCGAACAGGTCCTGCACGCGGATGCCCATCCGGTTGATCTTGTCGGCGTAGGCGGGGCCGATGCCGCGCCCGGTGGTGCCGATGCGGGCCTTGCCGAGGTAGCGCTCGGTGACCTTGTCGAGGGCCCGGTGGTGGGGCATGATCAGGTGCGCGTTGCCGGAGATCAGCAGGCGTTCGCAGCTCACGCCGCGGTCGCGCAGGCCGTCGATCTCCTCCAGCAGGACGGCGGGGTCGATCACGACGCCGTTGCCGATCACGGGCACGACGTCGGGGGAGAGCACCCCCGAGGGCAGCAGGTGCAGTGCGTAGCTCTTGTCACCGATGACCACGGTGTGGCCCGCGTTGTTGCCGCCCTGGTAGCGGACGACGTAGTCGACGTCTCCGCCCAGCAGGTCGGTGGCCTTGCCCTTCCCTTCGTCTCCCCACTGAGCCCCGACCAGAACGATCGCCGGCATGCCGATTCACCCTCTCCCACGACGAAAGGCCCCTGAATCGCAAGCGCGAAAGGGGCCTCTTGCGGTCAGATCGTACCCGCATGCGGCCACCGGGAAAACCCCGGGGCCGGCCGAGAGGCAGGTCAGCGGCCCCGGGTGGACGCGCGGCGGGGCCAGTGGTGGTCGGCGAACAGCCGCGCGACCAGGTCGCCGCGGCTGGACGCCCCGGTCTTCCCAAAGATCGCTTTGACGTGGTCGCGGACGGTGTGCGGGGAGATGACGAGCTCGGCGGCGATGTCTCCCGTGGACAGTCCCCGCGCGATCAGCTCGGTGATCTCCAGTTCGCGCACCGACAGGCCGTAGGCGTCCGCGATCAGCGGCGCGAGGTCCGTTCCGGCGGCGGGCGCGACGACGACGGCGGTGGGGCCGGGCGCGCCGCCGGGGCCCGCGGTGCAGGTCGCGTGGCAGACGAGCCACCGGCCGTCGCGGGTGCGGACCCGGACGCGCGCGTCCGCCCGGTCGCGCCCGGACGCGACGGCCCGCGCCTGCGCGGCGGTCCCGACCAGCCAGATCGGCAGCGGCGGCCCGAGCGGGGACGGCGCGGACGGTCCGGCGGGCACGCGCGCGAGGTGGTGGCGGGCCTCGTCGTTGATCGAGAGCGGGGCCCCGGACGGGTCGAACAGCACGACTCCCGGCCCCGGTTCGTCCGGGGCCGCGGGGCGCCCGGGGGCGGGGGCGGCGAGGGCGCGCAGGCGGTCGGCCAGCGGGGCGGACAGGTTCGCGACGAGCGCCACCTCGGCGGGGCCGAACGGGGCGCGGCCCTTCTCGCGGAAGAGGCTGACGACGCCCCACGGGCGCCCGCCGGCCCGGAGGACGGCGCGCAGTTCGTCCCCGACGCCCTGCCGGGCGAGGAGCTTGCGGAACTGGACGCTGCGGGCGGGCAGGTCTCCGGTGGCGGCGCGCAGCGCGGCGGCGGGGACGGCGGCGCGGGCGAGGTCCCGGTACGGGATGACGCTCTCCTCCAGCAGCGCGGTCTCCCAGTAGGCGAAGCAGTCCTCACCGCGGCCGAGGTTCTCCACCAGCATGGGCGCCGTGACGAGCCCGGTGCCGGGGTCGGTGACCGACCAGGCCGCGGCCTGGAAGCCGACGAGCCGGCGGAGCCGGGCGGACGCGCCGCCGAACAGGGCGGCCGCGTCCGGGGCGCGCCCGGCGGCGTCCAGCAGGTCCCGCGTGGCGCGTCGCTCGTCCATGCGGCCAGTGTGCCCGGCGGCGGCGACGGCGGTACCCCCTCGAACGGGGGATCGCGGCCCGGCCGGGTCCCCGGGGCCGGGGGATGGGACGGGCGCGGCGCGGCGGCGAGGCTCGGGGCATGGACATCGCGATCATCGGGGCGGGAGCGGCGGCCGTCGCGCTGCTGGACTCCCTCGACCCCGCCGCCGTGGAGGCCGTCACCGTCTACGACCCGGCGCCGCTGCCCTGGCGCGGCCGCCCCTACGGACCCGACCTGGAGTCGGTGCGGGTCAACGTGCCGCCCGAGATCATGTCGATCCGGGCCGCCGACCCGCGGCACTACGGGACGTGGCTCGGCGGGACGAGCGAGTACGACGACCCCTGGCTCGGCCGTCCGGTGCCGCCGCGCGCCGTGTACGGGCGGTACCTGGAGGACACGGCGGCCGCGGCCCTCGCCCGGTTCGCCCGGACGGAGGTGCTGCGGGAGGCCGTGACCGGCCTGTCGCTCGGGGGCCCGGGCGAACGGATCGTGGTCGAGACCGCGGCCGGGCGCCGCCCGGCGGACGCAGCGGTCGTGTGCGTGGGCGGCGGGACGCCCCCGGACCTGTACGGCCTCGCGGGCGCGCCCGGGTTCGTCCTCGACCCGTACCCGCTGGAACGGACGCTCGCGGACGTCCCCCCGGACCGGGACGTCGCCGTCATCGGCGCCGGGCTCACCGCCGTGGACGTCGTCGTGTCACTGGCGGCGCGCGGGCACACCGGGAGGATCGGCCTCGTGTCCCGGAGCGGGACGCTGCCGCACGTCTGGCAGCGCCCGATGCGGACGGACGTGCGGTACCTCACGCCCGACCACCTGCGCACCCTCGCCGGCCCGCTCACCCTCGACGGGCTCGAGGACCTCGTCCGCAAGGAACTGGCCGACGCCGGCGACAGCTGGGAGGACGTCACCGCGCTGATCGCCCGGTCGATGACGGGGGACCCGGCGGCGACCCTGCGCGAGCAGTTCGCCCTCATGGACTCGCCGCTGCCGGGCCGCCGCATCGTCCGCATGGCCACGCACACCGCCGGGCCGGTGGCGTGGCGGCGGCTCGCGGAGCCCGACCGGCGGCGGCTGCGCGCGCACGCCCGCGCGATCACGGTCCAGGCGTCCCCGATGGTGCCCCGCAACGCCGCCGTCCTGCTCGATCTGCTCGACGCCGGGACGCTGGAGATCCTGTCCGGGGCCGGTGAGATCACGGCGGCGGCGGGCCGGTTCCGGGTCGGGCACGCGGCCGGGGTCCGCGCCGCCGACGCGGTGATCAACGCCGTGAACCCGTCCGCCCACGCGGTTCCGGGGACGGCCGCACCGCTCGTGTCGTCCCTGCTGGCGCAGGGCGCGGCCCGGCACCCGGACGGCGGCCTCACCGTCGATCCGGGCACCGGGCGGCTCGTCGTCGGCGGCCGCCCCGACCCGCGCGTGCTGGTCGCGGGCGACCTGGCGGGCGACGGCCCGTTCCTGACGACGTCGATCCCGGGCGTCGCCGCGCTCGCGGCGCGGGCCGCGGGCGCGCTCGTCAGCCCCCGTTGAGGGCGTCGGCGGCCGCGGCGCTGCTGTCGCGCAGGAACGTCTTGCAGCGCTCGGCCTCGTCGTCCTCGCCGATCGCGGCGGCGGCGCGGCCGAGGGCGTGCAGGGCGCGCAGGAACCCGCGGTTGGGCTCGTGCTCCCACGGGATGGGCCCGTGGCCCTTCCAGCCCACGCGGCGGAGCTGGTCGAGGCCCCGGTGGTAGCCGGTGCGGGCGAACGCGTACGAGTCGATCACGCTGCCCTTGGCGAAGGCGCGATCGGCCAGTTCGGCCCAGGCGCCCGGGTGATCCGGGTGGCGCGCGGCGACCTCGAACGGGTCGACACCGTTCTCCAGGGCAGTGCGGGCCTCGGTGTTGTCCGGGAGTTCGGCCGGAGGCGGGCCGCCGAGCAGGTTCTGGGTCATGCGGGTCATCGTAAATGGCCGCTACCTGTGCGAATCAACCCGGGCGCCCGGGAAGCGGGAGCTCGAAACGGGCCAGCCCGTCGCGGTACGCCGGACGCGCGTCCGGCCACACGCTGTGCAGGGCCAGCAGCGCCTCCCGGTTGTCCGGCAGGACGTCCGCGCCGAACGCGCGGACGCCGCGCCGCCCGGCGAGCTGCGCCAGGAACCGCACCAGGGCGGTGGCGACGCCGCGCCGCCGCCACGGGTCGCCCACCAGGACGGAGACGTCGGCGAGCCCGGGGCGGTCCGTGTCCCTGGCGTACTCGGCGATGCCGACCATCTCGCCGTCCAGGAGGGCGACGAGCGCGTCCCGGTCCCAGTGGTCGAGACCGTTCATGATCGTGACGTAGTGGTCGGGGATGCGGGGCGTGCCCGTGAAGAACCGCTTGTAGAGGCCGGCGGCGGAAAGGCGGGCCGACATCGCGCGCAGCAGCGCGCCGTCGGCCGTCCCGTACGGACGTATGCGGAGGCCGTCCAGGGGACCCGGGTGCGCGACGTTGCGCACAGCGAGTTGCGTCATGAAACCCATTGGAGCGCATGTGGGTTTCATGACGCAACCCTATGGGGGAGGCGGTGCGGTGAACGGACGGTGCCGGCCGGACGGGCGCGGCGCGCGTCACGCCCGCCGGGCGGGGCGGGCGCCGAACTCCTCGGCGAGGAAGTCCTCCCAGGTCCGGCCCCCGAAGTCGGCGCCGTCCAGGGACAGGTTGTCCCCGGCCCGGTACGCGCGCCCGGCCTTGCCGGGCAGCCGGACCGGCAGGATCGGCCGCCGCTTGCCGGTCGCCCGCAGGTAGTCGCGGGCCAGCGCCGTCATGTCGTACACCCGCGGGCCCACGAGGTCCGCGACCATGCCCGCGGGCTCGCCCAGCGCCAGCTCGGCGAGGCGCTCGGCGACGTCCCGCGCGTCCACCGGCTGCCACCGCGCGCCGCGCAGCGCGGGCATCACCGGCGACTTCGCCATGCCCCGCAGCGCGTTCAGCATGAAGGAGTGGAACTGGGCCGCGCGCAGCGTCGTCCACGGGACCCCCGACTCCGCGACGATCCGCTCGGCGGCGTACTTCTGCCGGAAGTACCCGAGCGGCAGCGCGTCCGCGGCGGTCACCGAGATGTACACCAGGTGCCGCACCCCGGCCGCCTTCGCGGCCCGCACCAGGTTCCGCGCCGCGTCGTCGTCGCCCTTGCGGCCGCCCGCCAGGTGGACGACGACCTCCACGCCCTCGACCGCGCGGTCCACGCCCTCGTCCTTCACCAGGTCGCCGGTGACGAACTCGACGCCGTCCTGCGGCTCGCGGGCGCCGCGGGTGAGCACCCGCACCGGACGTCCGGCGTCGCGCAGCAGCGGGACGAACAGCCGGCCCAGGGCGCCCGTGCCTCCGGTGACCAGGATGGGTGACGTCATGGCTCCTCCTACCGTGTGGATTCGCCTGAACGACGGGGGCCCGCCGCGGAATGTGACATCGCGGCGGGAGGACTTCGGCGGCGGGAGGACCTCGGCGGCACGAAGCGGGGCCGCCGGGACGTCCCGGCGGCCCCGCTTCGCGGCGGGCGCCTAGCGTTTCTCCTTCGCCCGTCCGCTGAGACCTTCGGCGACGCCGATCAGGAGCACGGACGCGATCACCGCGACGACGAACCCGAGCACGTTCAGCTCCCAGATGCTGCCGGTGCCCAGCATGTTGGCGATGGTGCCCCCGATCACGGACCCCACCAGCCCCAGCAGGAGCGTCGCGATGATCCCCAGGCGCTGCTTTCCGGGCTTGATCAGCCGCGCCAGCGCCCCGATGATCAGTCCCGCGACGATGAAGCCGATCATGGAGTCGTCCCCTTCCTGCCGCTGCGCGTAGAGCGACGTTCGTCCGGCGGTCTGCCCCGACGAACGACGACAAAACCGGCGGCGACCGGTGTCACACGGCGACGCGGGCGTCCCAGTCGATCGTGTACCGCTGCTCCGGACCGAGCGTCCGCTCCGGGGACAGGAACGTCCGGGTCATGACCGGCATCAGCAGCCTCATCATCGTCCGCCCCACCGGACCGACCGTCTTGCTGCCGTTCGTCCGGTTCCCGCGATCGATGACCCGCTCCACCCGCGCCCGCCGCAGCCGCTCGTAGGCCGCGAACGCCGCCGCCGGATCGGGCAGGTCGCGCAGGCAGCGGGCGAGCTGCACCGCGCTCTCCACCGCCAGCGACGCCCCCTGCCCCGAGCTCGACGACGGCGCGTGCGCGGCGTCGCCCACCAGCACCATCCGGCCCCGATGCCACCTCGGCACCTTCGGCATGCTCTCCAGCGACCCCAGCACCACCAGCGCCTCCGCGTCCGTGCGGGCCAGGACGTCCCGGGCGGGCTCGTCGTCGGCGTACGCCTCCCGCAGCCGCGCCAGCCACTCCGCCCGCGGCACCGCCCGCGCCTCCGCCGCCGGCATCGGCCGGTCGTGCGGCAGGTTCGCGAACCACGCCGTACGGTCGTCCGGCTGCACCCAGTACCCGAAGAACCCGCGCCCGCCGAACACGAAGTACGACGAATCGCGCCGCGCCGGCACCGCGACGTCCGCGGCCGCGCCGAAGTTCAGCAGCGGCGCGGCCACCGGCTCCGGCGCGTCCGGATCGATCAGCGTGCGGACCGTCGAACGGATCCCGTCCGCGCCCACCAGCACGTCCGCCTCGGCCGTCGTGCCGTCCGCGAACCGCGCGACCACCCCGTCCGGGTGCTCCTCCACCCCGACGAGCCGCTTCCCGTACCGGACGTCCACACCCTGCGCGGCGGCCGTCTCGTGCAGCACCCGGCACAGCTCGTCCCGCCACAGGCCCAGGCTCGGCGGCAGTCCCGCGGGCCCCGGCATCTCCCCGATCCGCCCGCCGCGCCCGTCCCGCATCTCCGCGCGCACCAGCGGCTGCCCGATGCCGCGCACCCGCTCGTCCGCGCCCACGATGCCCAGCGCGTGCAGCCCGTTCGGCGCGACGGTCAGCGTGACGCCGACGCCGTCGGCCGTGCTCGCGTACGCCTCGTACACCGCGGCCTCGATCCCGGCCTTCCGCAGCGCCATCGCGGTGACCGGACCGGCGATGCCCCCGCCGACCACCAGCGCCGTCCGCGCCGCCGTCATGACCGGCCCCCGAACGTCTCCCGCCAGGCGCGGACGTACTCCGGCTCCCGCAGCGCCTCCATCAGCTCGCCGACGAAGCGGTGCTCGGCCTCCAGCATGGCGATCCGGTAGCGCTCCTCGACCAGGAACACCCACCCGACGCCCTTGCCGGACGCGACGCGGACGCGGTCGCGGGTCTCCACGAGCTCCGCGGCCAGCGCGTCCGACCGGGCGTCCAGCAGCTCCACGGCCCGCTCCGGGGACAGCACGCCCAGCAGCGACAACGCCACCCCGAAGTGCGGGTACTCCTGCCGCGGCCGGGCCACCAGCTCGCCGAGCCAGTCGTACAGTTCGGCGCGCCCGGCGTCGGTCAGCGCGTACACGGTCCGCTCGGGACGCTGCGTGTCGCGGACGGTCTCGTGCTCGACGATGAACCCGGCCTTCGCGAGCTGCTTCACGACCATGTAGAGCGAACCGCGGTTGTACTTGACGCTGCGGTCCTGCTCGCTCTCCTCGAGCCGCCGGCCCAGCTCGTAGGGGTGCATCGGCTCCAGCATCAGCCAGGCGAGCACCGCCAGTGCCAGCGGATTGCCCACCTTCCGTTTCTTCTCCACGGGCGTGCCTCCCTCCTATAGTCGATCCTGATTATCAGCTCCTAATTAGTCAGTATCAACCATATGGCCGTACCTGGCCGCCCGCCTCCCGCGCGGGCCGCTCAGGTGCGGGCGGTCAATACGGCGAGGACTCCCTGGACGAACGGCCGAGCGCGGCCCGGAGGAGGACGACGAAGTCGCGCGCGTCCGCCGCGCGCCGTTCGGCGTCGGCGAGGCGCGAGAAGCGCATCATGGCGCCGACGCCCGACCTTCGACCCGGCTCGAAGGTCAAGCTCCGAGCGTCCTCGTCATGAAGACGCTGTGGGGGTCGATGCGGTAGTTCCCGAATGGCTCGCAGTAGTCGAACCCGAACTTCTCGTAAAGCTTTCTCGCGGGCGCGAAGAAGGGAGCCGAGCCCGTCTCCAGACTCACTCGGGTGAATCCCATCCGTGCGGCCTCGCCGATGATGTGCGACAGCAGCAGCGACGCGACTCCGCTGCGTTTCCGGGCGGACGCGGTTCGCATCGACTTCAGTTCCGCGTGCCCGTCGTCCAGCCGCGCCAGCGCGCCGCACCCCACGATGACCTGCGCGTCCAGTACCGACCAGAAAGTGACGCCGGGTTGACGCAGCGCTTCTATATCGAGTGCGTGCTTGCTGTCCGGAGGCGTGATCGCCCGCATTTCCCGGACGTGCCCCTCCAGGAACTCGGCGATCTCCGGCCCGGTGAGATCGTCGACGACGATGCGCATCCCGCTCCCCCAAGTGATCCGTTCGCCGCCACGGTACCGGGACGGAAGTGAGAGTTTCTCGCGTGAATCGGGTCTTTCTGGTTGGATCGCGAGTCATGCGGTGGAGATCATGATGGAGCGGCGGGACGGTCCGGGGCGCGCGCCCGGGCGGCACCGTTCGCCGGAGAAGCCGCCGCCGGCGCGCGGACGCCTGCTGACCGCCGCCGTCGCCGCGTTCGTCCTGGCCGGCGCCTCGCTCGTGGGCTGGGCGCTGCTCAACGAGCCCGCACCCGAGCCCCGCGCCGCCGGGTGCGCGCCGCACTGCACCGTGGCCGCGCCGCCCGAGCCGTCCAGCCCGTCGCAGCGGCCCCCCGCCCCGGCCGCCTCCGACTCCGTGCCCTCTCCCACCCCCTCCCGCACGCCCACGACGACGCCGACCGCGCGGGCGTCCGCGACGCCGGACGGCGACCGCGAGCGCGGGCGCGGCGATCGCGGCCGGCGGGACGACGACGACCGCGGGGACTCGCGCCCGCGGGTCCGCTTCACCACCCAGGGCGACTGGGGGACGAACTTCATCGGTGCCGTCACCGTCGCCAACCACGGCGGCCGTTCCGTGGACGCGGGGACCCTCGTGTTCGGCTACGGCCGCGGCGTGGAGATCGTGTCCACGTGGGGCGCTCCGCACTCGTGGTCCGGCGGGGCCGTCGTCGCGCGGGTCGGCGTGCTCCCGCCCGGCGGCAGCGCCACCGTGACGTTCCAGGGCCAGGGGAGGGCGTCGCCCCCCGACCACTGCGCCCTTGACGGGCGGCGCTGCTGATGCCGCGCGCCACCCACGACGTCGAGCTCTCCGACATCGTGGTGAAGCGCTACCGCGCCGTCGACCACGACCAGCCGCGGCGCGAATGGCGCGCCCTGCGGCTCCTGCGCGGAACCGGCCTCGCCCCCGCCCCCCTCCGCACCGACCCGCACGGCACCCCGCCCACGGTCGTGATGTCCCGGTTGCCCGGCACGTCCCTCGAGGCGTTCACGCCCGGCACCGTCGAGGCCGCCGCCCGCGCGCTCGCGGCGCTGCACGCCGTCCCGTGCGGCGCCCTCCCCGCCCGCGCGGGCGCCCCGGCGGTGCTGCTCGCGCAGGTCCGCGAGTGGTGCGCGACGGTTCCGCCGGGGCACGACGCACTCCTCGACGCCGCGTGCGCGTGGATCGCGCGCCCGGACGTCGAGGCGGCGATCGTCCGCCCGACGGCCCCGGTGTTCGGCACCGGCGACGGCAACGTGGCGAACTTCCTGTGGGACGGCGCGTCCGTGCGGCTCGTCGACTTCGAGTACGCGGGCCGCAGCGACCTCGCCTACGAACTCGCCGAGGTCGTCGAGCACGTGTCGGCGGACGGGACGGGCGTCCTGCTGCTCGACGCGGTCGCCCTGTCCCGGCCGGAGGCCGCGCGGTTGCGCGAGTGCCGCCGCCTGTTCGCGCTCTACTGGCTGCTGCGCGTCCGCGACCGCCCGGACGTCGGGACCCGCCAGGCCGCCCGCCTCGCGTCGCTGCTCTGACCGGCGACCGGCCGGGCCGGTGCGGGCGCGGTGGGTCGGGATACGGCCAGGTTTTCGGTCTCTGTCAAAGGGGCCGAATTGGCGGTCAAGGGGCCTGAACGGTTTCGATACTGGGTGGTATTTATATCCTGCTTCACGCCCTTGATCGCTATTTGAGGTTTTGTGCCTACCGTGCGGCGACTTGTGGGTAAGGTGCAGTCTCCTGCAACTCTCATTCGTGGGGGAATGGGCCTTGCGCATCGATGACTGCCTTGCGCGGATGATGGCGATCCCCGGGGCGCAGCGGGTGACCCTGGTGGACTGCGCGAGCGGGCTGGCGGTGGCCTCGGCCGGCCGGGACGACCGCGTCGACCGGCACGAGGACGCCGCCGGGGCCACCGACGTGGTCCGTTCGGTGCTCGGCACGGCGGCGCTCAGCGCCACCCCGGACGGCGACGACGTCGAGGAGATCATCGTGTGCGGGGCCGGCGGCTATCACCTCCTCGCGCTCACCGGACCCGACCTCGACGGGCACCTGTTCGTCCATTTGGTGATCGACCGCGAAAAGGGGAATCTGGCCCTGGCGCGCCTGCGGATGCAGGGGCTCGTGCGGGAAATGGCGGTCCGGTGACGGCGCCGAGCGGAGCGGGCGAGGTGCTGCGCGCCCTGTGCGGGCTGGAACGGGACGGACGCACCGGCGTCCTGCGCGTCGGCGACATTGGATCGTTCGAGGTCGCCGAGGGCGCGGTCGTCCACGCCGAGTGCCGGTACACGGCGGGGCGGTGGGCGGAGCCGATCGCGCTGTTCGACGCCGCGTGCTACCTGCTCGGGGTCGAGGAGGCGCCGCGGTTCACGGAGGGGCCGGTTTCGCGGGGCTCGGCCCACCCGGTGACCGCGGCGACGCTCGCCTGCGAACTGCGCCGCAGGCGGGACCTGCTGGACGCCGAGTGGCCCTCGGCGGACGTGGACGCGGCACCGGTCGTCCCGGTCCGGCGGGTGCGCAGGCAGCGGGTGTTCCTGACCGGGCTGCAGGCGGAGATCCTGCTCAACGCCGACGGCCGGCACACCCCCGCGGAACTCGCCCGCGACCTCGGACGAACGGTGTTCGGGTGCCTGCTGTCCGTGCGGGGACTCGCGGCGGCGTCCCTGGTGCGGGCCGTCCGGCCCGGCGCGGCCGCCGAGCCGCCGCGCGAGCCGCCGCGCGAGCCGTTCACGGGACTGTTCGACGGCGGGACGCCCCGGGACGGCTGGGCGCCCGCCGACCACCAACTGCTGGAGCGGCTCCGCGCCGCGCTGGTCGAGCTGTGACGGGAGCCGGAGTGCTGGAGGCGGAGGTGCAGGCCGAACTGCTCGGGCTGCGGCGGGTCCCGGGGCTCACCGGGAGCCTCGTCGCGTCCGTGGACGGGCTGCTGATCGCGCACGACCTGCCGCCGTCGATCGAACCGTCGTCCATGGCGGCGGTGACGGCGTCGCAGCTCGGGCTGGCGAACCGGGTCGGCGAGACGGCGCACGGCGGCGGATTCCAGGAGGTCGTCGTGCGCGGCGCCGGCTACGTGGTGACGTACGCGGCCGGGCCCGCCGCGTCGCTGACGGTGCTCGCGGAAGGGGACGTCAATGTCGGCCGGCTCCATCTGGAGGCGCGTCCGGTGGCGCGTGCCGTCGCGGCCCTCCTCGCCGCAGCCAAGAGATGAACCCGACCCCAGAGAACCCGAATGGAAAGGGAAGCACATGCCCAATCTGGACCTGGCCCTCAAGGACATGATGGCGATCGACGGGGCGCTCGGCGTCGCGGTGGTCGACTACGGCAGCGGGATGGCGCTCGGCCACCTCGGCAGCTCCAACACCTTCGACCTGACGGTCGCGGCGGCGGGCAACACCGAGGTGGTGCGGGCGAAGCTGCGCACGATGGAGCAGCTCGGCATCCAGGAGGAGATCGAGGACATCCTCATCAGCATCTCCTCGCAGTACCACATCATCCGGCCGGTGACGGGCCGCAAGGGCAAGGGCCTGTTCATGTACATGGTCCTCGACCGGAGCCGGGCCAACCTGGCGCTGGCCCGGCACCGGCTCAAGGACATCGAGCAGAACCTCGAGATCTGACGACTACTTCGTGAGCGTCAGCCCCCGCGCGGGCTCCACGGTGAGCCGGTCGGCGGCCTCGTCCAGGTCCACCACGACCTCGTCGCCGTCGCGGACGTCGCCCGCCAGCAGCTCGCGGGCGAGCTGGTCGCCGATCGCCGTCTGGACGAGCCGGCGCAGCGGCCGCGCCCCGTACAGCGGGTCGTAGCCGGTCAGCGCGAGCCACTCGCGGGCCGCGTCCGTCACCGTCAGCGTGAGCTGCCGCTCGGCGAGCCGCTCGGCGAGCTTGTCGACCTGCAGGTCCACGATCCGGGTCAGCTCGGCCGTCGAGAGGGCGTCGAACAGGATGACGTCGTCGAGCCGGTTGAGGAACTCGGGCTTGAACGAGTTCCGGACGGCGTTCCAGACGGCCTCGCGCTTCGCGCCGTTCTCGAGCGTCGGGTCGACGAGGAACTGCGACCCGATGTTCGAGGTCAGGATCAGGATCGTGTTGCGGAAGTCGACCGTGCGGCCCTGCCCGTCCGTCAGCCGCCCGTCGTCCAGCACCTGCAGGAGGACGTCGAACACCTCCGGGTGGGCCTTCTCGACCTCGTCCAGCAGGACGGCCGAGTAGGGGCGGCGGCGGACGGCCTCGGTGAGCTGCCCGCCCTCCTCGTACCCGACGTATCCGGGCGGGGCGCCGACGAGCCGCGCGACGCTGTGCTTCTCGCCGTACTCGCTCATGTCGATGCGGGTGATGGCGCGCTCGTCGTCGAACAGGAACTCCGCGAGCGCCTTCGCCAGCTCGGTCTTGCCGACACCGGTCGGGCCGAGGAACAGGAACGACCCGGTCGGACGGTCGGGGTCGCTGATGCCCGCGCGGGCGCGCCGCACGGCGTCCGACACGGTGCGGACGGCCGCGGTCTGCCCGATCAGGCGGCGGCCCAGCTCGTCCTCCATGCGGAGCAGCTTGGCGGTCTCGCCCTCGAGGAGGCGCCCGGCGGGGATGCCGGTCCAGGACGCGACGACGTCGGCGACGTCGTCCGGCCCGACCTCCTCCTTGACCATCGCGCCGGTGCTGTCGGCGGCCTCGGAAGCCTCCTCGAGCTGCTTCTCCAGCTCGGGGATCTCGCCGTAGGTCAGCCGGGAGGACGTCTCCAGGTCGCCGTCGCGCTGCGCCCGCTCGGCCTCGCCGCGGAGCTGGTCGATGCGCTCCTTGATCTCGCCGACCCGGTTCAGCCCGGCCTTCTCCCGCTCCCAGCGGGCGTTCAGGCCGGACAGCTGCTCCTGCTTGTCGGCGAGGTCCTTGCGGAGCCGGGCGAGCCGCTGCCGGGACGCCTCGTCGGTCTCCTTCGACAGGTTCAGCTCCTCCATCCGCAGCCGGTCGACGGCGCGCTGGAGCTCGTCGATCTCGACGGGACGGGAGTCGATCTCCATGCGGAGCCGGGACGCGGCCTCGTCCACGAGGTCGATCGCCTTGTCCGGCAGGTACCGGGACGTGATGTACCGGTCCGACAGCGTCGCGGCCGCGACGAGCGCCGAGTCGTTGATCTGCACCTTGTGGTGCGCCTCGTACCGGCCCTTCAGCCCGCGCAGGATCGCGACGCTGTCCTCGACGGACGGCTCCCCGACGAGCACCTGCTGGAAGCGGCGTTCGAGCGCCGCGTCCTTCTCGATGCGCTCGCGGTACTCGTCCAGCGTCGTCGCGCCGATCATGCGCAGCTCGCCGCGCGCCAGCATCGGCTTCAGCATGTTGCCGGCGTCCATCGCGCCCTCGGCGGCGCCCGCCCCGACGACGGTGTGCAGCTCGTCGATGAACGTGACGATCCGCCCCTCCGACTCCTTGATCTCGTGCAGGACGGCCTTCAGCCGCTCCTCGAACTCGCCGCGGTACTTCGCGCCCGCGACCATCGCGCCGAGGTCCAGGGAGACGAGGGTCTTGCCGCGCAGCGACTCGGGGACGTCCCCGGCGACGATCCGCTGCGCGAGTCCCTCGACGACGGCGGTCTTGCCGACGCCCGGTTCGCCGATCAGCACCGGGTTGTTCTTCGTGCGCCGCGACAGGACCTGGACGACCCGGCGGATCTCCGCGTCCCGCCCGATCACCGGGTCGAGGCGTCCGTCCCGCGCGGCGGCGGTCAGGTCGACGCCGTACTTCTCCAGCGACTGGTAGGTGCCCTCGGGGTTCTCGCTGGTGACGCGGGCGTGCCCGCGCACCTGCCCGAACGCGTCGAGCAGCGCCTCCGGCGTCGCGCCCGCCTCCTTCAGCAGCCCGGCGGCCGGGCCGCCGTCCGCCGCGAGCCCCACGAGGAGGTGCTCGGTCGAGACGTACTCGTCCTCGAGCTGCCGTGCGCGCGCGCCCGCCGTCGTGATCGCGCGGTGAAGCTGCGCCGACAGCCGCGGCGCCGAGACGGTCGAACCGGCGGCCTTCGGCTGCGCGGCGAGCTGCTCCTCGGCGCGCCGCCGGATCGCCTGCCAGTCGGCCCCGACGGCCTCGAGCAGCGGCACCGCCGTGCCGTCCTGCAGCGAGATCAGCGCCACCAGCAGGTGCTGCGGCTGCACCTCGGGGTTCCCCTCGGCGGCCGCCCGGCGGATCGCGACCGACACGGCCTCCTGGCTCTTCTGCGTCAGCTTGTCTTCCATGATCCGCTCCCCCTGCGTCCCCTCACGAAGCCACTAGTCCGGGTCGCGCTGCTGCCACACCACGACGCTGGTGCGCCGGATCGGCACCAGGTCGGACCCGGGCGCGCCCGGGTCGCCGTGCCGCCGCTGCTGCGCCAGCCGCGCCGCGACCGCCCGCGTCGATTCGAGTTCGTTCGCCAGCTCGTCCAGGGCGGCGTGCGCCTTGGCGAGCTCCTCGCGGAGCCGCGCGTTGTCGCGCTGCAGCTCCAGGATGTGCTTGATGCCCGACAGGTTGATGCCCTCCTCCTGGGAGAGCCGCTGGATCTCCCGGAGCAGCACGATGTCGCGCATCGAGTAGCGGCGGCCCCGGCCCGCCGTCCGGCCCGGGGACACCAGCCCCATCCGGTCGTAGGTGCGCAGCGTCTGCGGGTGCAGGCCGGACAGCTGCGCCGCCACGGAGATGACATAGACCGGAGTGTCGTCACCGAACGGATCCATGGTCACTCCTGTCTGGCCTGCTTGAGCAGGTCGGCGCGCAGCTCGTCGCCGCCGCCGGCCTCCCGCAGCCGGGCCAGGGCCTCACGCGTCTGATCGTCCAGCTTCGCCGGGACCTGCACGTCCACCGTGACGAGCAGGTCGCCCTTGGTGCCGTCCCGCCGGGTCGCGCCGCGGCCCCGGACGCGGAACGTGCGCCCGTTCGGGGTGCCCTCGGGCAGCCGCAGCGTCACCGGCTGCCCCTGGAACGTCGGCACCCGGATCTCGCCGCCGAGCGCCGCCTCCGGGAACGTCACCGGCACCGACAGCGTCAGGTTGTCGCCGCTGCGGCCGAACACCGCGTGCGGCTTCACCTTGATGTTCACGTACAGGTCGCCGTTCGGGCCGCCGTGCTCGCCCGGCGCCCCCTTGCCCTTCAGCCGGATCTTCTGCCCGTCGGCGACGCCCGCGGGGACGCGCGCCTGGATCGTCCGCGTCCCGGTGGCGCGTCCGCTGCCGTGGCAGGTCGGGCACGGGTCGTCCACGACGAGGCCGCGACCCCGGCACTCCCGGCACGGCTCCTGGAACCCGAAGCTGCCGAGGTTGCGGGTCTCGTGCCCGGTCCCCTCGCAGCTCGGGCACACCCGCGGGACGGTCCCCGCCTTCGCGCCCGTGCCGCGGCAGCTCCCGCACGCCGCCTCGCTCGTCAGCTTGATCGGGACGGTCACGCCGTTCATCGCGCGGCCGAACGTCAGCGTCACGTCCGTCTCGACGTCGGCGCCGCGCCGGGCCCGCCGGGTCCCGGTCGTGCGGGTGCCGCCGCCGCCCCGGTTGAACAGCCCGCCGAACAGATCGCCGATGCGCTCCCCGGCCCCGCCGGTCTGCGTCCCGGCGCCCCCGGTCTGCCCGAAGATGTCTCCCAGGTCGAAGGGGAAGCCCCCGCCCTGCTGCCCGCGGAACCCGCCCGGCATGGACCGCACGGAGTCGTACTCCTTGCGGCGCTTCTCGTCGGAGAGGACGTCGTAGGCCTCGGAGACCTCCTTGAAGCGGTCCTCCGCGTCGGCGTCCCCCTTGTTGGCGTCCGGGTGGTACTTGCGGGCCAGCTTCCGGTAGGACTTCTTGATCTCCTCCTGCGACGCGGTCTTCGAGACACCGAGGACCTTGTAGTAGTCCTTCTCCAGGTAGTCCTTGGTGCTCACGGCGCCCCGCTCTCTGCTATGCCCACTTGCCTACGTCCAGTCTGCCGCCCGGCGTCCGGCTCGTCCCGCCCCCCGCGGGGACGGGACGAGCCGTCCGTGCGTCACTCGTCGGACTTGCCGGAGCCGTCCGGCTCGTCCGCGGACTCGGCGGCCTCGCCGGCCGCACCGTCCTCGGCGGCCGCCGCGCCGCCCGCGTTCGGGTCGGGCTCGGCCACCGCGACCCGCGCCGCGCGCAGGATCCGCTCGCCGATCCGGTACCCGGGCTGCAGGACGTCCGCGACGCTCGTCTCGGTGACGTCCGCCGAGTAGGAGTGCATGAGCGCCTCGTGCACCGTCGGGTCGAAGGCCTCGCCCTTCTCCCCGTACTTCTCCAGCCCGAGCTTGCCGGTGACCGCCTCGAGGGCCTCACCGACGGACTTGAACCCGCCGGTCAGCTCGTCGTGGTCGCGGGCGCGGCCGATGTCGTCCAGGACCGGCAGCAGCTCCTGCAGGACCTGCCCGAGCGCCTGCTCGCGGACCGCGACCCGGTCGCGCTCGACGCGCTTGCGGTAGTTGTCGTACTCGGCCTTGAGGCGCTGGAGGTCGGCCAGCCGCTCGGCGAGCTGCTCCTTCAGCGCCGCGGCCTCCCCGTCGCCGCCGGACGCGTCCGCGGCGGGCGCCGCCGTGGCGGCGGGCTCTTCCTTCTCGCCCGCCCGCGCTCCGGACGGCGGGGTGCGGACTTCCCCCGTCTCGGGGTCGATGCGCCGCTTGTCGCGGATCACCGGGCCCTCCTTCTCCTCGCCCTCGTCGGGGGAGGTGCTCACGATGCGTCACCCTTCGGCTTGTCGTCGTCGATGATCTCGGCGTCGACGACCTCGTCGTCCTGGCCGCCCTGGGCGTCGGCCGTCGGGCCGGCGTCCTCCGCGCCCGCCTGCGCGCCCTCGGGGTTCTGCGCGTACATCGCGGCGCCCATCTTCTGGCTGACCTGCGCGAGCTTCTCCGTCGAGCCCTTGATGGCGTCGACGTCGGTGCCCTCGAGCGCCTTCTTGACCTCGGCGACGGCCTCCTCGACCTCGGTCTTCAGCTCCGCGGGGACCTTCTCGTCGTTCTCCCGCAGGAACTTCTCGGTCGAGTAGGCGAGGGTGTCGGCCTGGTTGCGGACCTCGGCCTCCTCCTTGCGCCGGCGGTCCTCCTCGGCGTACTGCTCGGCGTCGCGGACCATCTGCTCGATGTCGTCCTTGGGCAGCGCGCTGCCGCCCGTGATGACCATCGACTGCTCCTTGCCGGTGCCCTGGTCCTTCGCGCTGACGTTCACGATGCCGTTCGCGTCGATGTCGAAGGTGACCTCGATCTGCGGGACGCCCCGCGGCGCCGGCGGCAGGCCGGTGAGCTGGAAGGTGCCGAGCTTCTTGTTGTACGCGGCGATCTCGCGCTCGCCCTGGTAGACCTGGATCTCCACGGACGGCTGGTTGTCGTCGGCGGTCGTGAACGTCTCCGAGCGCTTGGTCGGGATCGTCGTGTTCCGCTCGATGATCTTGGTGAAGATGCCGCCCTTGGTCTCGATGCCGAGGCTCAGCGGGGTGACGTCCAGCAGCAGGACGTCCTTCACCTCGCCCTTCAGCACGCCCGCCTGCAGGCTGGCGCCGATCGCGACGACCTCGTCGGGGTTGACGCCCTTGTTCGGCTCCTTGCCGGTCAGCTCCTTGACCAGGTCCGACACCGCGGGCATCCGGGTGGAGCCGCCGACCAGGACGACCTGGTCGATGTCGCTCACCGTGATGTTCGCGTCCTTCAGCACCGAGTTGAACGGCGCCTTGGTGCGGTCGAGCAGGTCGGAGGTCATCCGCTGGAACTCGGCCCGGGTGAGCTTCTCGTCCAGGTGCAGCGGGCCCTCCGCCGAGGCGGTGATGTAGGGCAGGTTGATCTGCGTCTCGGACGAGCCGGACAGCTCGATCTTCGCCTTCTCCGCGGCCTCGCGGAGCCGCTGCAGCGCCATCTTGTCCTTGGACAGGTCGACGCCGTTGGCGTTCTTGAACTTCTCGACCAGCCAGTCGACGATCGCCTGGTCCCAGTCGTCGCCGCCGAGGTGGTTGTCACCGCTGGTGGCCTTGACCTCGACGACGCCGTCGCCGACCTCCAGCAGGGACACGTCGAACGTGCCGCCGCCGAGGTCGAACACGAGGATGGTGGCCTCGTTCTCCTTCTCCAGGTGGTAGGCCAGCGCCGCGGACGTCGGCTCGTTGATGATCCGCAGGACGTTCAGGCCCGCGATCTGGCCGGCCTCCTTGGTGGCCTGCCGCTGGTGGTCGGAGAAGTACGCCGGGACGGTGATGACGGCGTCCGTGACGGACTCGCCCAGGTACGCCTCGGCGTCCCGCTTGAGCTTCTGCAGCACGAACGCGCTGATCTGCTGCGGGTTGAAGTCCTTGTCGTCGATCTTGGTCTTCCAGTCGGTGCCCATCTCGCGCTTGACCGACCGGATCGTCCGGTCGACGTTGGTCACCGCCTGGCGCTTGGCGACCTCGCCGACCAGGACCTCGCCGTTCTTGGCGAAGGCGACGACGGACGGGGTGGTCCGCGACCCCTCCGCGTTGGCGATGACGGTGGGCTCGCCGCCCTCCAGGATCGCGACGACCGAGTTGGTCGTCCCGAGGTCGATGCCGACCGCACGTGCCATGTTTCTCGTCCTCCGTCGTTCGTCCGGTGTTGTCGCACCCGGTCGCTTCCCGCTCGTCGAGCGGCAGGGTGCGGCCGGTTGGGTCTCCAATTCGCAAGGTTGCCCGGGCGGCTCCATGTTGTCAAATCACTTGAGTCGCCCCGACTCAACTTTGCTGACGCCCTCTACAACAGGACGTATGAGCCGCGTATTCCGGTTCCCCGGCGTGTAAGAAATCTGGGGCTTACGGGACCTCTGGGGTGAATGCGGACGCCCCCTCCGGCAGAGAAGGGGGCAGACGCGTCCCCCAGAGGAGATCAATGAGTCCCCAACGCCGGAGCCGGGCCCTGCTCGGCTCCCTGCTCGCCGCGGGCGCGCTGGCGGCGGTGCCCGCCCCCGCGCACGCCGCCCCGCCCGCGCCCCCCGCCACGGCCCCGGCCGGCGACCTCGCCCCGGGCAAGTCCTGGAAGGTCACGCTGCTGACCGGCGACGTCGTCACGGTCCGGACGGTCGAGGGCGGGCCGCCGCTCGTCTCGGTGACGCCCGCGCCCGGACGCGACGAGCGTTCCTTCCGCAAGGAGATCCGGCCGGACGGGCACGTCGTCGTCACCCCGATCGACGTCGCCGGCCTGGTCGGCCGGGTCATCGACCCCGAACTGTTCGACGTGACCGCCCTGATCGAGCAGGGCTACGACGACGCCCGCAGCACGGACCTGCCGCTGATCGTCCGGCGGACCGGCGGCCCGCGCGCCCTGTCGGCCCTCGGCGGCGCGCTGCGCGCGTCCCGCGACCTGCCGAGCATCGGCGCCGTCGCCGTCCGGCAGCCCAAGAAGGACGCCGGCGGCCTCGGCGCCGCGCTGGCCCGCATGAACGGGCCGTCGACGAAGTCGACCGGCGGCATCGAGCGCGTCTGGCTGGACGGCAAGGTCGAGGCGAGCTACGCGCCTTCGGCCCCCGCCGCCCCCGCCGCTCCCGAGACCCGCCGCCTCGACCGGAACCTGCGGCAGGTCGGCGCACCGGCCGCGTGGCGCGCCGGGCTCACCGGCGAGGGCGCGAAGGTCGCGGTCCTCGACACCGGCGTGGACGCCGGGCATCCCGACCTCGAGGGACGCATCGCCGAGACGAAGAACTTCTCCGAGTCGCCCGACGCCACCGACCGCCAGGGCCACGGGACGCACGTCGCCGCGACGGTCGCGGGGACGGGCGCCGCGTCGTCCGGCGAACGCAAGGGCGTCGCCCCGGACGCGCGCCTGCTGATCGGGAAGGTCCTCGGCGACGACGGGTACGGCACCGACTCCTCCGTCATCGCCGGGATGGAGTGGGCCGCGCCGCGCGCCGACGTCGTCAACATGAGCCTCGGCGGCGCCCCCACCGACGGCACCGACCCGCTGTCGCTCGCGCTGGACGACCTCACCCGCGAGCACGGCACCCTGTTCGTCGTCGCGGCCGGCAACGAGGGCGGCATCGAGGCGGTGGGCTCGCCCGGGACGGCCGCCGCCGCGCTGACCGTCGGCGCGGTCGACGCCCGCGACCGCCTCGCGGAGTTCTCCAGCCGCGGCCCGGTCGGGAACACCGCCAAACCCGAGGTCGTCGCCCCCGGAGTCGACATCGTCGCCGCCCGCGCCGACGGCACCGCGCTCGGCACCCCGCTCGACGCGGACTACACGAAGCTGTCCGGCACCTCGATGGCCGCCCCGCACGTCGCGGGCGCCGCCGCGCTGCTCGCCGCGAAGCACCCCGGCTGGGGCCCCGCCCGCCTCAAGGCCGCCCTGGCCGGCACCGCCGACCCGGCGACCGGCGGCGACGCGTACGAGCGCGGCGCCGGGCGGATCGACGCCGGCGAGGCCGCGCGCACGCCCGTCCTCGCGGAGCGGGGCGTCGTCGACCTCGGCACGTCCGCGTACCCCGGGCACGGCGACCTGACGGCGAAGCTCGGCTGGACGTCGGCGGGCCGCCCGGCCCGGCTCCGCCTGGACGTCGAGGTGGTCGATCGCGACGGACGCCGGACGAACGGCGCCGCGTCCGTCCCGTCCCGCGTGGACGTCCCGGCCGGGGGCACCGCGACGGCCCCGCTGACGATCGACGCGTCCGAGCTCGACCCCGGCCTGCACACCGCCGTGGTCACGGCGAAGGGCGGCGGCGCGACCCTCGCGACCCTCGCGACCTTCTACGTCGAGCCCCCGGCCCACACCCTCACGATCAAGGCGACCCCGCTGCCCGGCACCGCCCCGGCGGACTTCGGCGCGTCCGCGCTCGTCGTCGACCTGGACGACGTCGCGGAGTTCTCCGACTATCCCGAGGTGACGGCGGAGGGCACGAAGATCCGCGTGCCGGAGGGGCGGTACTCCGTCGTCGGCAACGTGGACGACTACGCCGACTGGCGCTCGGCTCTCGCGGGCGATCCCGAAGTGCTCGTCGACCGGGACGTGACCGTGACGCTCGACGGCGCCAGGGCCGCCCGGGTCGCGGCGAGCGTCCAGGGCGTGCGGACCGCGACGACGATGTCGTCGGCGGACGCCGTCCAGTACACCGACCAGGCGCTGTGGTCGAACTTCGCGTACTCCTTCGACCCCGCCGCCGCGCCGGTGTACACGGTCCCGATGGACGGCGTCGAGACCGGGACGTTCAAGGCGACCACCTACCACCGGCTGACCGCGCCGGGCGCGGTCTACGACGTCGTGCATCCGCTCGGCGACGGCGTCCCCGCCGACCCCGCCCACGTCGTCACGCCCGCCGAGCTGCGGACGATGGCGCACGTGGAACAGCGGTTCGCCGCGTTCAACGGCGAGACCGGCCGCGCCATGGGCGGGAAGCGGTACGGGATGAGCCCCGAGGGCCTGCTGGCGTTCGACGCGGACGGCGAGGCGGAGCCCGGGACGACCCGCACCGATCACGTGTCGGTCCCGGAGGGCTGGCGCTGGATGGACTACGCGTCCGTCCGGTTCGGCGAGGAGACGTGGATCGACCAGGGCACGTTCACCGAACTCGAACCGGGCGAACGGCTCACCCGCGACTGGGGCCGGCAGCCGCTGCGCCCGGGACCGTACTCCGGCACCGGCGTCTCGCCCAGCTCCTGCGTCCGGTACCCGCCGGCGCGGACGCGCGGCCACCTGCGCGTCGCGCTCGTCGATCTCCAGGCCCGCCCGGACGGCTTCGACTGCGGGATGCACGAGGTCGAGGGCCGCATGGCGCTGTTCGCCGGGGACGAGAAGCTCGGCGCGGCGAACGGCGCGTTCGGCGAGTTCGCCGTCCCGCCGGACGACCGCGAGCTCACGCTGACGTACGAGAACGACGCGTCGGCGATCCTCCCGGTGTCGACCCGCACCTCGACGTCCTGGACGTTCCGGTCCCGCGCCCCGCGCGGGCACGCGGAGGCCCGCCTGCCGCTCCTCCTCGTCGACTACGACCTGAACTTCGACCTGATGAACCGCCCGACCGGGGAACCCGCCGTCTTCAGGGTGGCGCGCATGGCGGGCACGGAGAAGGCGAAGGTCACCGGGCTCCGCTTCTGGACGTCCACCGACGACGGCGAGACGTGGGCGCCCGCCGAGGCGACGTCCCTCGGCGGCGGCGAGTTCAGCGCTCCGCTCCCGTCCGCCGCGAAGGGCCGCTCCGTCTCCCTGCGCGTCGCCGCACAGGACGCGGGCGGCAGCGCGATCGACCAGACGATCATCCGCGCGTACACCGTCCACTGACCGCAACGATAGGAATGGAGCATTCCGCTCTGCTGTAGTCGGAGGCGCGCGAGCCGAGGGACACCTGGGGGGCGGCGCGGCGACCCGTGGTCGCCGCGCCGCCCCCGTCCCGTGTCCGCGCGGTTCCCGCCGTCACGCGCCCGCCGCGTCCGGGCGCGCGGCGCCCAGGTCGGCGAGGAAGGCCGCGGCGGCGGGGGACGGGCGGAAGCGGCTCCAGACGAGGTGCTCCACCCGGGCGGGGGCGTCGCGGAGGCGGACGGCGGGCAGGTCCGGCAGGTCGGACACGAACGCGGCGGGCAGCATGCCGATGCCGAGCCCCTGCCGGATCAGCGCGGCCATGAAGTGGGGGGTCGTGATCTCGAAGGCGACGTCGCGGCGCACCCCGGCCGCCTCGAACGCCTGGTCGGACTGGGCGCGGGCGGCCGAGCCGGACGCGAAGTCGACGAACGGTTCGTCCGCCAGCCGGGGCAGGTCCGTCTCCGCCTCGCCGGCGAGCGGATGGTCGGGCGGGACGAGCACGACGAGCTCCCCGCGCGTCAGCTCGCGTCCCCGGACGCCCTTGGGCCGCACGTCCGGCGGCAGGCCCAGGAACGCGAGGTCGAGGTCGCCGTCCCGGACCCGTTCGGCCAGCAGCTCGCTCGCGCCGGACCGGAGGGTGATCCGGACGCGCGGGTGCCGCAGGTGGAACCGGCGCAGCTCGGTCGGGAGGTCGACGGCGGTGACGGTGGGGATCGCGCCGATGGCGAGCGTGCCGCGGATCTCGCCCGCGGCGGCCGCGACCTCGGCGCGCGCCCGCTCGGCGGCGTCCAGCGCCTGCCGGGCGGCGGGCAGGAACGCCTCCCCGGCGGGAGTGAGCCGGACGCGGCGGCTGGTGCGCTCGAACAGTTTCGCGCCCAGCTCGCGTTCCAGCCGCGCGATCTGGTGGCTCAGCGCGGACTGGACGACCCGGCACCGTTCGGCGGCGCGGGTGAAGTTGTTCGTCTCCGCGACGGCGAGCACGTAACGCATCTGCTGGAGGTCCATGGACCAATCGTGGTACGCGATCGTTCTCATGAAAAGCATGTGTTGGACTCATTGATGCTCCGCGCCCGAGGCTGAAGGCATGGAGAATCACGCGAGGGGCATGCCACGGGGCCTGCTCCTGCTCATGTCGACGGCGACCGGACTCGCGGTCGCGGGCAACTACTTCGCGCAGCCGCTCCTCGACCTGATCGGCCGGGAACTGGACGTCGGGACGGTGGCGGCGGCGCTGATCGTGACGGCGGCGCAGGCCGGGTACGCGCTGGGACTGATCCTGCTGGTGCCGCTCGGCGACCTGATGGACCGGCGGCGCCTCGCCGTGATCCTGTACGCGGCGACCGCCGGTTTCCTGCTCGTGTCGGCGGCCGCGCCGAACGGCACGGTGCTGCTCGTCGGCACGGCGCTGACCGCGCTGACGTCGGTGGGCGCGCAGGTCGTGGTGCCGTTCGCGGCGACGCTGGCGGCACCGGCGGAGCGCGGCCGGGTCGTCGGCACGGTGATGACCGGGCTCATGCTGGGGCTGCTGCTGGCGCGGACGGCGTCGGGCGCGCTGTCCGAGCTGGGCGGGTGGCGGACGGTGTACTGGGCGAGCGCGGTCCTGATGGCGCTGATGGCCGTCCTGCTGCGCGTCTTCCTGCCCCGCCTGGACGGCGAAGGCCGCGGGCGGCTGTCGTACCCGGCGCTGCTGCGCTCGACGGTGGCGATGTTCCGGTACGAGCCGCTGCTGCGGTGGCGGGCGGCGATCGCGGCGCTGAGCCTCGCGTCGTTCAGCGCGCTGTGGACGGCCCTGACGTTCCTGCTGGCGCGGCCGCCGTACGACTGGTCGGAGTCGGCCATCGGGATGTTCGGGCTGGTCGGCGCCGTGGGGGCGGTGACCGCCATGGTGGCCGGACGGCTCGCCGACCGCGGGCTCGTCCAGGTCGTGAGCGGCACCGCGACGATCCTGCTGGCGGCGTCCTGGGCGGTGCTCGCCTTCGGCGCGGACGCGCTGATCCCGCTGCTGGCCGGCGTGGTCGTGCTCGACCTGGCGCATCAGGGCGTGCTCAACAGCAGCCAGAACGTCGTCTACGCGCTGCGGCCCGAGGCCCGCAACCGGATCAACTCGGCCTTCATGACCGCCTTCTTCGTCGGCGGCGCGGCGGGCTCCGCGCTGACGTCGGTGGTCTGGGCGCGGGGCGGCTGGACGGGAGTGTGCGTCCTCGGCGGCGCCCTCTCCGCCGGAACCGTCCTGCTCTGGGGCCTGGAGCGCCGCTCCGTGCGCCGCGCGGCCGGACGGCCCGCGAGCCCCGCCCCCGCCACCGCCCCCGTCACCGTCACCGTCAAGGGAGAATGAGAATGCCGCGCACCGTACTGATCATCGGGGCCACCGGGACCGTGTCGACCGCGCTGATGGACGCGCTGGCCGGGACGGACGTGCGCGTCCGCGCGCTGGTCCGGGACGCGTCCAAGGCCGGCGGCCCGCGCGGGCGGGGCGCCGACACCGTCGTCGGCGACCTCGACGACCCCGGGACGCTGCCGCCCGCCTTCGCGGGCGTGCAGGACGTGTGGCTGCTCGTCCCCAACGGCCCGCGCGCCCCGGAGCACAGCATGAACGCGCTGTGGGCGGCGCGCCGGGCCGGGGCGGAGCGGATCGTGCGGCTGTCGGTCGTGGGCGCCGCGCACGACGCGCCGAACCGCAGCGGCAGGCTGCACGCGCTGTCCGACCGCGAGACCGAGGCGTGCGGCATGTCCTGGACGATCCTGCGGCCGCACTGGTTCATGCAGAACCTGCTGAACGAGGCGGGCGACGTCTCCGCCGGCGGCGCGTTCTCGCTGAACATGGCGTCGGCGCGGCTCGGCATGATCGACGCCCGGGACGTCGCCGCCTGCGCCGCGCGCGTGCTCCTCGACCCGCCCGGCCGGCACCACGGCGCGACCTACACCCTCACCGGCCCGCGCTCGGTGACGTTCGAGGAGGTCGCCGGGGAGATGGGCCGCGCACTCGGCAGGCCGGTCGCGTACCTGCCGGTCGCCGACGACGCCAAGCGCAAGGCGCTGCTCGGCCACGGCGTCCCGGCGTGGATCGTCGACATGCTGGAGGAGTACGCGCAGGCGTACGCGTCCGGCTGGGGCGACTTCGCCACCGGCACGGTCGCCGAACTCCTCGGCCGTCCCCCGCGCGACATCGCCGACTTCGTCCGCGACCACGCCGCCGCGTTCGTCCCGTCCGCACGAAAGGCATGACCATGCGACGTCACGTGATCTCCGCGCTGCTCACCGCCGGGCTCATCGTCCCGGCGGCGCCGGCCGCCGCGGCCGCCGAGTCCCGCCCGGCGGTGTTCCCGGCCACGATCCGGCTGCCGGACGGTTTCCGGCCCGAGGGCATCGCGACCGGACCGGGCCCGGTCGCCTACATCGGCTCCATGGCCGACGGTTCCATCTACCGCGCCGACCTGCGTACCGGACGCGGCGCGATCCTCGCGCGCGGGCCCGGCACACCGGCCCTCGGGCTGAAGACCGACGGGCACGGACGGCTGTTCGTGGCGGGCGGGACGGGCGGGGACGCGCGAGTCCTCGACGTCCGCACCGGCCGGGTGCTGGCCTCGTACCGGCTGGCGACCGGCCCCACGTTCGTCAACGACGTCGTCCTCACCCGGGACGCGGCGTGGTTCACCGACTCCACCGACCCGGTGCTCTACAAACTGCCCCTGCACGGCGGGCGGCTGCCCGCCGGCGCGCTGCGGATCCCGCTCACCGGCGACCTGGTCTACGGTTCCGGCTTCAACGCCAACGGCATCACGCCGACGCCGGACGGACGGGCGCTGCTCGTCGTGCAGTCGAACACCGGCGGGCTGTTCCGCGTCGAGCCGTCCGGCGAGACCCGGCGGGTGGAACTGCACGGCGAGTCGCTGCCGGAGGGCGACGGCCTGCTGCTGCGCGGGCGGACGCTGTACGCGGTGCAGAACCGGCTGAACACCGTGGCCGTGCTGCGGCTGAACGCGGCGGGGACCGAGGGCCGGGTGGTCCGGCGGGTCGGCCACCCCCGGCTGTTCGACGTGCCCTCGACCATGGCCGCGTTCGGGTCCCGGCTGTACCTCCCGAACGCCCGCTTCACCACGACGCCGACCCCGTCGACGTCCTACACCGCCGTCGCCGTTCCGCGTCCGTGACGGCTCGCCGCCCCGCGGGGGCGGCCGAAGGCGAGGGTGCCGGCGTCCGGACGGTCATGTTCGGGTGCCGGCACCTGCGGCGAAGGTGGAGCGCAGCAGCCGTGACATGTGCTCGCCGACCTGGTCCGGCGTCCAGCCACGGTCGAAGAGGGTGGCGCTCACGCCGTTGGCGATGAGGGCCAGCAGCATGTCGGACGCGGTGTCGACCGTCCAGCCGGGGGCGAGGACGCCCTCGTCGGCGAGCCGCCGGATCAGTGCGCGGTTCGTCGCGTTCCGCCAGTACATCGCCGTCTCCCAGTGGCGCGCGGCGTCCGGGTCGGTGCGGGCCTCGCGCTCGACGGCGAGGGAGACGGGCAGGATGCGCGCCATGAAGTGCGCGTGGGCGCGCGAGAACTCGTCGAGGGCCGTGGCGGCGTCCGGGGCGTCGCCGACGGCGGCGAAGCGGCCCTCGATGTCCTCGACCTCGTTGACGTAGGCGAACAGCTCGCTCATCAGGTCGGCGCGGGACGCGAAGTGCAGGTAGACGGCGCGGCGGGACACCCCGGCGCGTTCCGCCACGGCCGCCATCGTCGCCGCCGCGACGCCGCTCTCCTCGACGATCTCGCGCGCGGCCCGCAGCAGCGCCGCGCGGGAGCGGCGGCTGCGCGCGTTCCGCGGTTCCTCGATCGCCCTGGTCACCTCTCCATCGTCCCATTGCATGAAAGTACACAGTGTGTGTACTTTCGTGAAGTGCACACAGTGTGCAGTTATGGAGGGACGGTCTTGTCCGACAGGAGTCACTGGTGGCCGGTCGTGGGCTGCGGCCTGGTCATCTTCATGGCGACGCTCGACACGAGCATCGTCGCCGTCGCGCTGCCCCGGCTCGAACGGGACTTCGGCGTCCCGACGTCGGCGACCGAATGGGTCGTCCTCGGGTACCTGCTCCCGCTGATCGCCCTCACCCTGCCCGCGGGCCGGTGGCTCGACCGGACGGGCCCGCGCTCCGCGCTGCTGTTCGCCGTCACGGGGTTCGCGCTCGCGAGCGTCGCCGCGGGACTCGCCCCGGGCCTGGAGTGGCTGGTCGCCGCGCGGCTGGCGCAGGGCGCGTTCGCCGGGCTGCTGTTCGCGGTGATCCCGATGGTGGTGGTGCGTTCCGTGCCGGACGGCGCGGCCGGGCGGGCGAGCGCGCTCGTCATGACGCTGGGGCCGCTCGGCGCCGTCAGCGGCCCGCCGCTCGGCGGCCTCATCGTCGAGTTCTGGGGCTGGCCGTGGATCTTCTACATCAACGTTCCCGTCGCCGTGGCGGTCGTCGCGATCGCGGTGGCGACGCTGCCGCCGGACGGGCTGCGCGCCCCCGGCCGCGACTTCGCGGGGGAGACGGTCCTGCTCGGGGGCGCCGCGACGGCCCTGCTGGTGTCGCTGTCGTTCACCGCGAGCCACGGCATCGGCTGGCTCGCGCTCGCACCGGCCGCCGTCCCGTTCGTCCTGGCCTGGTGGCGGACGGCCGCGAGCCGGCCGGTGCGGGCCCTCGCGCGGACCCCCGCGGCCGGGCCGATCGCCGCCGTCCTGCTGAACGCCCTCGCGATCTCCCTGGTCGAGTTCCTCGCGCCGTTCTACCTGCAGGAGACGCTGGGCCTGTCCGCGCTCGGCACCGCGGGCGCGATCGTCGCCATGCCGGTCGCGATGGTGCTCGCCGGCCCGGCCGGCGGGTACCTCGGGGACCGCTGGGGCGCGGCCCGCACCGCCTTCCTCGGGCTCGCGATCGCGGGCACGGGCGGCCTGCTGCTGGTGTTCGCGGGCGGCGGTTGGCACCCGGCGGACCTGAGCTGGCGGCTCGCCCTCGTCGGCCTCGGCACCGGGCTGTTCGCCGGGCCGAACTTCGCGACGGTCATGTCCGGCGCGCCGGCCGGGCTGCACGGCAGCGCCGGAGCCGCGCAGAGCCTCGCCCGCCAGCTCGGCTTCTCGCTCGGCCCGGCGCTCGCCACCACGGTGTGGGCCCTGGCGGACTACTCGCTCGGCGGCCTGCGCGGCGCGTTCGCGCTCGGCGCGGTCGCGACCCTGGCCGCGCTGCCCGTCCTCGCCCGCGACTTTCCTCAGAGGAAAGTACGTGCTACTTTCCTCTCAGGAAAGTGAACGAGGAGGGTCCATGAACACCAACGACGCCCAGGCCGCGCTCGCCGACGTCCAGCGCATGCAGGAGCGGACGCGCGACGAGTACGTCCGGCACCAGTTCGCCCGCCCCTACATGCTGCTGACCGCGTTCGGGCTCTTCGTCGCCCTCGCGTCGAGCGACCTGCCGTCGCCGTGGAGCACCGTGCTCTTCCTCGTGGGCGAGGGCATCCTGATCGGCGGCGCGACACTGCAGCGCCGCCGGTCGCCCGTCAAGCGGAAGGCGAACGTCCCCGAGGGGCTGTACGTGATCGGGGCGGCCGCCGCCGTGATCGTCGCGTACATCGCCTTCACGATCGTCGCCTCGCTCGGCGTCCTGTCGTTCGGCCTGCCCGCCCCCCGGGTGTGGGCCGCCGCCGCCCTCGCGCTGCTCTTCCTCGTGCTCGCCGGGCCGTCCCGGCGGATCTTCGAGTCGGTCGTCCGGCGCGCCTGATGGAGACCGGGTTCGACGAGTTCCTGCACGTGCCCGCGCGGCTGTCGATCGTCGCGCTCCTCGCGCCCGCCGACTGGGTCGAGTTCGCGTTCGTCCGCGACTCCGTCGGCACCAGCGACTCGGCCCTGTCCAAGCAGCTCACCGCACTGGCGAACGCCGGCTACGTGGACGTCCGGAAAGGCCGCGACGGGGGCGTGCGCCGCACCCACGTGCGCCTCACCCCGCAGGGCCGGGAGGCGTTCGCGCGGCACGCGGCGGCACTCGAGGCCATCGTCGCCGCCGCCCGCCACGCCTCCGCCGGAGGCGGGACCTCCTGACCCCGGATACACACTCGGGAGGTCACGAGTGTGTATCCTCGGGGCATGGCGCGTCTCAACATCACGCTCCCCGATGAGCTGGCCGCCACGCTCCAGGGGCTCGCCGAGGACAAGAAGATCGCGTCGGTGTCCGGGTTCCTCGCCGACGGCGCCCGCCTCAAGCTGTCCTACCTGCGGGACGCCGCGACCGTCGACGAGCTGTTCGGACCGCCGACCCCCGACGAGCAGGCCATGATCGACCACCTGGTCGACGAGGGAACCCCGCACCCCCGGCACGCCCAGTGATCACCGGTCAGGTCTTCGACGCGACCGCCCTCCTGGACCTGGCCACCGGCAAGACCATCTACGTGCGGGCCCGGCTGCGCGCCTCGATCGCGCAGCACGCGACGGTCGTGATCCCCGCCGCCGCGCTCGCCCGCGCGTGGCAGCTCGTCCCCGACCGGGGCCGCACCGTCCTGGAACGGCTGCCCGCCATGCAGGTCGTCCAGGTCGACGACCTCGACGACATCATCGCCCAGCAGACCGGGCGGCTCGTCGCCGCCGCCCCCGACCTGCGGCTCGACGTGGCGCAGGCCGCCTGGTCCGCGCGCTGGCGCCGCTGGCCGATCCTCACCGCCGCGCCCGACGCCTACACCGGCGTCCCGGACGTCCGGGTCGAGCCGATCCCCTGAGCGGTCACAGCGCCGGGCCCGACTCGAGCGCCGCGAGCGCCTCGTCGACGGCGTCCGGCAGGACCATCGACGGGTCCTCGACCCACCGGACCATCAGCTCCAGGAACACCCCGAAGATCGCCCCCGTGAGCGTCCGCACCGCGACGTCGTCCGGGGCGCGGCCCGTCCGCTCGGCGAGGACGTCGCCGAGCGCCCGCATCGTCGCGAGCACGTTCCCGAAGGACGCGCCCCGCAGCGCCGGGACGTCCAGGATCAGGACGGCCCGGTCCCGGGCGGCGGCCAGGTCGGCGGGCGACAGCGCCTCGAGCGTCACGCGCATCGCCGCGCGCAGCGCCCGCAGCGGCGGGACGTCCGGCGGCTGCGCCCGCAGCGCCTCGAACAGGACCGGGTCGTAGTCGTCGCTGACGACCAGGTCCTCCTTCGTCGGGAAATAGCGGAACACGGTGGTGTGCGCGACCTCGGCCGCCCGCGCGATCTGCTCGACCGTGGTCGCCTCGTACCCGTGCTCCCGGAACAGCCGCAGCGCCGTCGCCTGGATCAGCGCCCGCGTCCTGGCCTTCTTCCGCTCCCGCAGCCCCGGCGCCACCGCGCACCTCCCGTCCGTGCCTGCGGGCACGACACTACCGAGCCCCCGGGCGGCTCACCTCCCGCGCCGGGCGCCCATCGGCCGACGCGAGGCCGCCGCCCTCGACGTCCACCCGCGGCAGGGCCCGGTCCAGCCACCGGGGCAGCCACCAGGCCGCCCGGCCGAGCAGCGCCAGCACCGCCGGGACGATCGTCATCCGCACCACGAACGCGTCGAAGAACACCGCGACGGCCAGCGCGAACCCGAACGACTGGAGCATCGGCAGGTCCGACAGGACGAACCCGCCGAACACGCTGATCATGATGAGCGCCGCCGCCGTCACGACCCGCGAACCGTGCGCGAGGCCCGCGACGACCGCCGGCACCGGCTCCGCGCCCCGCACGTGCTCCTCCCGCATCCGGGTGACGAGGAACACCTGGTAGTCCATCGCCAGGCCGAACACCATGCCGATCATCATCACCGGCAGCAGGTTCACGATGATCCCCGACGCGTGCACGCCGACGCCCTCCAGCCAGCCCCACTGGAACACCGCGACCACCGCGCCGAACGTCGCCGCGATGCTCAGCAGGAACCCGGCGGTCGCCTTCAGCGGCACCACCACCGACCGGAACACGAGCATGAGCAGCACGAACGCCAGCCCCACCACGACGATCAGGTAGCGCGCCATCGCGTCCGCCAGCTTCCGGGACGTGTCGACGTCGATCGCCGTTCGCCCGGTCACGGCGACGCCGGGCCCCGTCTCGTCCCGGATCGTCTCGATGAGCTCCTCGGTCTCCTCGCTCGTCGGCCCGCTCTCCGGCACGACCTCCACGAGCGCCGTCCGTCCCGCCGCGTCGACCGCGACCGTCCGGGCGGCGGCGACGTCCAGCCGCCGGACGTCCGCCGCCACCCGCCGGGCCGCCGCCGCGGCGTCCGCGTCCCGCACCACCAGCGTCAGCGGGCCGTTGAACCCGGGGCCGAACGCGTCCGCGACCAGGTCGTGCGCCTGCCGCTGCGTCGTGTCCGGCGGCGCCGTGCCGTCGTCGGGCAGCCCGAGCCGCAGGTCCAGCGCCGGAAGCGCCGCGACCGCCAGCGCCGCGACGGCGACCGCCAGCACCGGGACGGGACGCGCGGTGACGAACCGTCCCCACCGTCCCGCCCCCGCCCGCGCGGGGCGGCGGCCCAGCACGCGCCGCCCCGCGAACCCGACCAGCGCGGGCAGCAGCGTCAGCGCGACCAGCACCGACACCGCCACCGTCAGTGCCGCCGCGACCCCGAGTTCCGTCAGCACCGGGATGCCCACGACGGCGAGGCCCGCCAGCGCGACCACGACCGTCAGGCCCGCGAACACCACCGCC
Source organism: Actinomadura sediminis (assembly GCF_042675525.1). NCBI lineage: Bacteria > Bacillati > Actinomycetota > Actinomycetes > Streptosporangiales > Thermomonosporaceae > Actinomadura > Actinomadura sediminis. The sequence goes on along the minus strand of NZ_JBHTJA010000001.1, from coordinate 248,195 downwards.
GTCCCGGCCGTCCCCACCGCGTGCCCGGCCGCGTCCTCGGGCTCCCGCCCGCCGTGGACCTCGTCCCGGTACCGGGAGATGATGAACAGCGCGTAGTCGATCGCGACCGCGAGGCCGAGCATCAGCGCGAGCGCCGGGGTGTCGGAGTTCAGCGTCAGGAACCCCGACGCCGCCACGATCGCCGACAGCCCGACGCCGATCCCGACGACCGCCGACAGCAGCGGCAGCCCCGCCGCCGTCAGCGACCCGAGCGTCACCGTCAGCACGACCGCCGCCACCGCGACGCCCGCCAGCTCCCCGGCGCCCTCCTCCGGCGGCGGCACCGCGTCCCCGCTCAGCTCCACCCGCAGCCCCGGCGACCGCGCCGCGTCCCGGAGCGCCTCGCGGTCGCCGTCCGTCAGCTCGTCCGCCGGGACCCGGAACGCGACCTCCAGCACCGCGACCCGTCCGTCCGGCGAGACGAGCGGTCCCGCGACCCCCGCCACCTCGGGCACGCCCTCGACCCGCCGGACGACCGCCCGCAGTGCACGTTCGTCCGGTGCCCCGGCCAGGACGACCCGGGCCTGCGCCCCGCCGCCCGCGGCCTCCGGGAACCGCTCCGCGACCAGCTCGTTCGCCCGCTGCGCCTCGGTGCCCGGCACCGAGAACTCGTCCTGCGTCGGCGCGGACAGCAGCGCCGCCCCCGCCCCGCACACCGCGAGCAGCCCCGCCCACACGAGCGTCACCGCCCACCGCCGCCGAAAGCACCACCGCCCCACCCGGGCCAGCACCACCGCCACGACACCCTCCTAAGTGCTAGTCGAATAGCAATTGTTAGTTGACTAGCACCTTTGGGTCAACGCCCGGCCGCAGAAACACCCGGACGGACGCCGCCGGTCCCGCGGCCGCCGTCAGGGCTTCCCGGGGACGTACGGCGGCGCGACGCCCCAGCCCCAGCGCGGCATCGGGGCTTTCAGGGGCGGGGACGCGCCGGGCCGCGAGTTCGCGAGGGCGATGCGGGTGCCCCGTTCGATGTACGACGCGAACGCGGCGCAGAACTCGGGGGTCGTCGGGGAGGCCGACCTCGTCGGCGGCGTCCATCGGCAGCGACGCCCAGCGGCGGCGCTGCGCCCCGGTGATCGACCCGCCGAGGTGCTCCCTGACCATGCGCCGGTAGCCGCCGCGCTCCCGGCTGTACCGGTCGGGGCAGCGGAACACCTCGGTGAGCCGCTCGAACGCCTCGGCGCCGCCCGCCCACTCGTACACGGCCGGGACGGACGAGCCCGCGCCGCGCACGTCCGTCGTGATCACCCGCGCGGCGGCGGGAACGATCAAGAAGCGAACGTCCGTGCCAGGAAGGCGTCGAGGGCGCGGCGGGCGTCGGCGGCGCGGGGACCGGTGAACATCTCCGCCGCGTGCTCGGTGCCCGGCAGGACGGTCAGCTCCGCGCCGTCGTACCGGCCGGCGGCCTCGCGCAGCTCGGACTCCGCCACGAGCGGGTCGTCGGTGGTGCCGAGCACGAAGATCTCGCCCCGGTAGCCGTCCCGCCCGTCGCCGAGGCCGCCGAGCGACGGCAGCGGGCTCGCGGCGGCGACGCCCGCGGGCCGGGCGTCCGCGGCCATCCCCAGCATGACGTTGCCGCCCATGCAGCCGCCCACCCACGCCGTCTCCGCCGCGCCCTGCTCGCGGAGGAGGCGGGTGGCGGCCGACACCGTCTCGCGCCGGTCCGGGCCCCAGTCGAACGTGACGACGCGGTGCCCGGCGCGGGCGAGCCGCACCGCCTCCGGCGCCCACTCGCACGCGTCCCCCCACGAGATCGGTGCGAACACGACGCCGGTGCGGCCGCGTCCGAGGGTGACCAGCCGGGCGTCGCCGGTGCCGGGCAGCCGGTACGCGGACGCGCCGTGCCCGGCGAAGCACTCGGGGGCGTCGACGCGTTCGGTCCGGAGCGGTTGCGCCGGCGTCCGCGGCACGGGCGCCTCCTCCATCGGTCGAGCCACCGGTTCCACGGCGGGTTCGGCGGTGCAGCCGGTGGCGACGGCGCCCAGCAGTGCCAGGCCGGTCAGGATTGTGCGGGTGACGGTCACGAGATCCCTCCGTCGAGTGCTCGAAGGCGGTCGCGGACGGTGTCCGCCCGCTCCAGGAGCCCGGCGATCCCGGGGTGCGCGAGGCGTCCGCCGCGCTTGCGGAACCGCCCGGCCACCAGGACGGTGTCGACGTCCGCGCGGTCCATCGCGGAGACGATCGTCCCGGCCGGGTCGTAGATCGGCCGGACGCCCGGGCGGGACGTGTCCAGCACGATGAGGTCGGCCTGCATGCCCGGGCGGACGGCCCCCACCCGGCCGTCGAGGCCGAGCGCCCGCGCGCCGTCGACCGTCGCCCACTCCAGCACCGCGCGGACGGTCGGCAGCGGCCCGCCGGACGACGGGCCGTGCAGCGCGGCGAAGCGCGCCGCCTGGAAGGCGGCGCGCATCTGCGTGAACATGTCGCCCGCCGCGGCCACCTCGACGTCGGTGCTCAGCGCGGGCCGCAGCCCGGCCGCGAGCGCCTCCCCGGTCGGCGGCATCCCGTGCCCCATCGTCAGCTCGATCGCGGGCGCGACGGCGAGGGCGCCGCCGCTGTCGGCCATCAGCCGCAGCTCGCCGGGCGCGAGCCCGGTCCCGTGGATGTAGACGGTGCCGGGACGGAGCCCGGCCACCCGGTCGATGCGCGACAGCGGCGCCCCGCCCCGGACGTGCAGCGCGATCGGGACGTCGAGGTCGCGCGCCAGCCGCCAGCCGTCCCGGACGTCGGTGTCGCCGGACGCCTCCGCGTTGAGCGCCATCGTCACGAGGCCGCCGGACGACAGCTCCCCGGCCCGCAGCCGCCCGGCGTCCGCGGCGGTGCCGTGGCCGTAGGCGAACACCGCGCGGACGCCCGAGTCCCGCAGCGCCGCGACGAGCGCGTCGGAGTGCTCGGGGGTCGGCTTGGGGACGTTCGAGATGTCCTGGACGGTGGTGATGCCGGCGTCGAGGGCGGCGAGCGCGCTCAGCAGGTCGCCGAGGTACAGCTCGTCCGGGGTGAGCCGGGGGCCGAGGCCGCCGAGGACCGTCGAGAAGTACTCGCCGAGGGTCTGGTCGGCGCCGTACCCGCGCAGGACGGCCTGCCACATGTGCCGGTGCGCGTCCACGAACCCCGGGAGGACGAGGCGTCCGGCGGCGTCGACGACGTCGGCGTCCGGGGCGTCGATGCCGGGCCGCACGTCCGCGATGGTGTCGCCGTCCACGAGGACGTCCGTCGCGGGGAGGTCGCCGAGGCGCGGGTCCATCGTGAGGACGTGGCCGCCGCGGATCAAGGTGCGCGCGGCGGTCACCGTTCGCCCCAGCCCGGGGGCGGGTCGAGGCGTCCGTCCTGCATGTTCCAGTACTCGACGTTGCGGCGGCACCGCATCCGCCGGTCGAAGTACAGGACGTTCGTCTCGATCAGCGTGACCCAGCGGGCGCCTCCGCCGTCGGCCGGGATCCGCATCGTCACCCAGAGTTCGACGGCGGCCCGGTCGCCGGAGCACAGCGGGACGCCGTGCCGGCCGGTCATGTCGGTCTGCGGGGCGGTGATGTCGGTCCAGTACCGCCGGATCTCGTCCCGGCCCCGGAAGGTCTGCGCGGGCACGCCCGGCACCGCCTCGTACAGGGCGTCCTCGGTGAACAGGAGGGCCGCCGCGTCCGCGTCCTTGGCCCGCCAGGCGTCGAGGTAGGCGGCGGTCCAGCGCGCGACGTCCCGGGGGCGCACGCCGCCGCCCGCGGGGTCCGGGCCGGCGGCGGCACGGCCCGCGAGCCCGGCCGCGGCGACGGGGATCGCGGTGACCGTCCCGGCGCGCAGCAGGTTCCGGCGGTCGATGGAGGGCGTCATGTCACGGGTCTCCGTTCGGTATTGCTTTCACGAAAGCTATCTGAAAAGGGATCGCCTCGGAAGGGGGCGGCCGGCGGAAAGCGGCCGGGCCGGGGGCCGTACGTGACGGGACCGGCATGTTCGCATCACGCTATGGACACGGCCCGTCGCCGCGGATCTTGCCGCGAGGTACCTTTGTCGGGAGGAAGCAGGAGCCCCGCATGTACGAACCCGATCACGTCGACGAGATCATCGCCGCCTGGCGCAAGGAACTGCCCGAGGTCGCCGGGCTCCCGCTCGAGCTCGCGAAGCGCACCGCGCTGCTGAACGCGGCGTTCGACGCGGTCACGGCCGAGGAGCTGGACAAGCTCGGCCTGACCCCGGCCGACTACGGGATCCTCGCGACGCTGCGCCGCGTCGGCGCGCCGTACCGGCTCAAGCCGACCGACCTGACCAACGCGCTGCTGCTGTCCTCCGGCGGCACCAGCAACGCGGTGAAGCGGCTGGTCGCCGCCGGGTACGTCGCCCGGGAGAGCGACGACCGGGACGGGCGCAGCAGCTGGGTGCGGCTGACCCCGCGGGGCGTCGAGGTGACCGAGGAGGCGGTCCGGCTGACCACCCGGGCCCACGAGCGGCTCGTCGAGCGGATCCCCGAGCAGACCGCCCGCCTGATCAGCGAACTCCTCCGCGTCGCCCTCGCGTCCGTGGAGGACGGCGTGCTGCTCCGCCGCTGACGCCCGCGCCGCGCGCGTCCGGGCGCGCACTGCTTTCCGCAAAGCGACTCCCCCCGAAGTTCGAGCCCGTGCGCCGACGCCGAGCGTAGCGGACGTCCCGCCGCCCGCCCGCGTCCCGTCACCTGCATCGATCCCGTTGAGCTGGCCTTTTGTTCCGCATGGCCGAGTCAGGCCAGCCGAAGTTGCGGCGGGAGCCTTGTGATCCCGGCCGGGAACCGGCTAGCTTCAGCTCCCGTTATAGCTTTACAAATAGCTTTCAGGACAACGAAACCGATGCAGGGGGCAGCATGCAGGCGCGAGTCGTCGTCGCGTACCACAGCGGGTACGGGCACACCGGCAAGCAGGCCGAGGCCGTCGCCACGGGCGCCGGCAAGGTCCCGGACACGGAGGCGACGCTCGTCTCCCTCGCCGAGCTGAACGACGAGCTGTGGGAGACGCTCCAGGGGGCGGACGCGATCATCTTCGGCAGCCCGACGTACATGGGCGGCACCAGCGCCGCGTTCCGCGCGTTCGTCGAGGCCACCACCGAGGTCTGGGGCGACGGGATGCGGTGGAAGGACAAGATCGCCGCCGGGTTCACCAACAGCGGGAACATGGCGGGCGACAAGCTCCACTCGCTGGTGAACATCGCGCTCTTCGCCGCCCAGCACGGCATGATCTGGGTCGGCCTGGCCGAGTACGGCGGCTGGAACACCTCGACCGGCGGCCCCGAGGACCTCAACCGGCTCGGTAGCTGGCTCGGGGCGATGTCCCAGTCCAACAACGACCAGCCCGCCGACGTGACCCCGGGCGAGAGCGACCTGCGGACGGCCGAGGCCCTCGGCCGGCGCGTCGCCGAGATCACCCACGTCCACCTCCGGGGCCGGGACGTCCGCGCCCGGGAACTGGCGTCGGCCTGAGCGCACCGCCGACCGGGCCGGTCGACGGGGGAACCGCAGGGGACGGGGACCATGCAGGGGGAGACGCACGCGCGCGTGCCCGCGGGCACGCGCGAGGACGGGCCGCCGGGGACGCCCGCGGACCCGTCCGGGACATCTGACGAGACACCGGACGGGCACCGCCTGGCCGAACTGATCCGCACCGGCCGGCTGAGCGCCGTGGAGGCGGCCGAGGCCGCGATCGCGCGCATCGAGGCGGCCCGCGACCGCCTGAACGCGGTCCCGATCACCTGTTTCGAGCGGGCGCTGGAGGACGCCCGGCGGCCGCCGCCCGACCCGGGATCGCCGCTCGCCGGCGTCCCCTTCCTGCTGAAGGACCTCGGCCCGTCCTGCGCCGGGGTCGAGGCGACGGCCGGATCGGCGTTCCTCGCCGGGTACGTGCCGCCGCACGACGCCACGCTCGTCCGGCGGTTCCGCGCCGCCGGGCTGGTGATCCTCGGCAAGAGCGCGACCGCCGAGTTCGGGGTGCTGCCGACGACCGAGACGGAGCACCACGGGCCGACCCGCAACCCGTGGGCGCCCGGCCGCAGCGCGGGCGGCTCCAGCGGCGGCGCGGCCGCCGCGGTGGCCGCGGGCCTGGTGCCGGTCGCGCACGCCAACGACGCGGGCGGGTCCATCCGGATCCCCGCCTCCTGCTGCGGCGTGTTCGGCCTCAAACCGACCCGCGCCCGGACGCCGCTCGGGCCCGACACCGGTGACCTGATGAGCGGGCTCGCCGCCGAACACGTCGTGAGCCGCTCGGTGCGCGACAGCGCGGCGATGCTCGACCTCGTCGCCGGGCCCGCGCCGGGCGACCCCTACTGGGCGCCGCCCGCGCCCGGCTCGTTCCGCGCCGCCGCCGCGTCCGCCCGTCCGGGCCGGCTGCGCGTCGCCGTCACCGTGCGCGGCGGCCTCACCGACCCGCATCCCGAGTGCGTCCGCGCCGTCCGCCGCGCCGCCGACCTGTGCGCCGACCTCGGCCACGAGGTGGTCGAGGACGCGCCCGGCATCGGCATCGGCGACGTCGCCGAACCGTTCCTGGACGTCTGGGCCGCCGGGGTGTCCTCGGCCGTGACCGCGCTCGGCGCCGCGGCGGGCCGCCGCCCCGAACCGCACCTGTTCGAGGAGCTCACCTGGTGGCTCTACGAGCGGGGACGGGAGCTGAGCGCCGCCCACTACCTGCTGACCGTCGGACGGCTCCAGCGCGCGGCCCGGACGCTCGCGGCGTTCCACGCGCGCCACGACGTGCTGCTCGGCCCGGTGACGGCCGAACCGGCGCCGCCGCTCGGCGCGTTCGCCGCCGGAGCGGCGGCTGCGGCGGGCCCTGGAGTTCGCGCACGAGACGCCGCTGGCGAACATGACCGGCCAGCCGGCGATGTCCGTCCCGCTGCACCGGGACCCGGCGGGCGTGCCCGTCGGCGTCCAGTTCACCGCACGGTTCGGCGACGAGGCGCTGCTGTTCGCCCTCGCCGCCCAGCTGGAGGCGGCGCGCCCCTGGGCCTGACCGGCCGCGGAACGCCCGCCCGCGCACCCCGCCCCCCGCCCCGCATCCCCGCCTCGGCCGCCATCGTCGCCGGCCGGGTCGTCCACGCGCGCCCACCGCGCGTCCACCACCATCCACAGGGAGTCCGGCATGTTCACGACCACCACCGACACCGACCTGCGGGGCAACCCGATCGACGAGGTGATCGGCAACTCGATCAAGTACGCGGCGCTGACGACGGCCGCGAAGCTCGGCGTCTTCCGCACGCTGGAGGACGGGCCGAAGAGCCTGCACGATCTCGCGAAGGCCATCGGCGCGGACCCGGACGGCACCCGCGCGGTCTGCGACGTCGCGGCGGTCCTCGGCTGGTTGGAGCGATCCGCGGACGGCTACGGGCTGGGGCCGCTCGCCGAACGCTGGCTGCACAGCGGCGCCGAGTACGACTTCACGCCCGCGCTCCTCTGGGCGTACGAGCTGACGAACGTGCTGTGGGAGCTGCCCGAGGCGGTGCGGGCGGGCGCCCCCACCCGGTCGCTGTGGGAACGCTGGGCCGACGCGCCCGACGCCGGCCGCGACTTCTCCGAGTACATGAAGGTCAAGTCGCGGCTGACGGTCCCGGCGATCGTCGACGCCGTGCCGGTGCCCGACGGGGCCGAGCGGCTGCTGGACCTCGGCGGCTCGCACGGCCTGCACTCGATGGCGTTCTGCCGCCGCCACCCGGGCCTCACCGCGACCGTCCTCGACCTGCCGGAGGCGCTGGCGGGCACCGGCGCGGCCCTCGCCGAGGCCGGGCTGCAGGACCGCGTCGAGCTGCGGCGCGGCAGCTTCCTCACCGACGACCTCGGGTCCGGTTACGACCTGGTCCTGCTGTTCGAGATCGTGCACAACCACTCCCCGGAGACGAACCGGGACCTGGTCGCGCGGGCGGCGAAGGCGCTGCGCCCGGGCGGCAAGGTGGTGATCCTGGAGGACGTGCGCGGCGAGGAGCTCGAGGAGCACAACGCGGCGTTCAGCCTCGCGATGTTCGCCTGCTCGGGCGACCGCACCTACTCCTTCCCGGAGATCGCGTCGTGGCTGGAGGGCGCCGGGCTGCACTCGGTGGAGCACCTCCCGCTGCCGTCGTCGGTCTCCCTGGCCGTCGGCACCAAATGAGCGGCCCGCGGATGAGGATCTCCGTCGCGGAGTACATGACGGGCGCGTGGCCGGCGGCGGCCGCGCTGGTCCGGGACGTGTACGCCGAGCAGTACGGCGCCGACGTGTCCCCGTCGCCCGACGCGTTCATCGTGGCCCGCCCGGACGCCGACGACCCCGGCGGGGACGGACCGGACACCGTGCTCGCCTGCGCGGGGCTGACCTTCGGCGGCGACCGGCCGCTGTTCTCCGAGGCGTACCTGGACCGCGGGATCGAGGAGGAGATCGGCCGCCGCCTCGGCGCGGACGCCGACCGGCGGGGCGTCGTCGAGGTCGGCGGGCTCGCCACGCGCCGCCCGCTGATCGGCCGCGAGGTCGTCCGCGCCACGCCGATCATCGCGTGGTGCCTCGGCATGCAGTACATCCTGTGCACCGCGACCCGGCCGCTGATCCGGTCGCTGGACCGGCTCGGCATCGGGTTCGTCCCGTTCGCGGTGGCCGACCCGGCGCGGCTCGGCGGCCCGGAGGTCCGGGAGCGCTGGGGCACCTACTACGACCGGGAGCCCCAGGTGGGCGTGATCCCGCTGAACGCGCTGCACCGGCTGTTCGCCGACACCACGGGCCGCTACCTCTTCTCCGACATGCAGGTCAGCCTGATCGAGCGGAGGGTGGCGGGGCATGCGAATCCTTGAGCGCGCGCTGCTGCGGCTGGCGGAGACCGACCGGCCGCTGATCGAGGTCCTGGACGGCGACGCCGGGGTCGCGCGGACCCTCACGTACCGGGAGACGACCCGCGCCGCCCAGGCGCTCGCCGACCGGCTCGCCGGGTCCGCGGCCGGTGCCGCGGCCGTCCCGGACCGTCCCCCGCGGGTCGGCGTCGTCTGCGGCAACACCCCCGAGTTCGTGATCGCCGACCTCGCGCTGCTCGCGGCGCGGCTGGTCGAGATCCCGGTGCCGATCGCGTTCTCCGCCGAGCAGGCGGCCGGGCTGCTGGCCGAGGCGGACGTGTGCCTGCTCGACGACGAGGGCGCCGCGCGGCTCGCGCAGTGGGGACGGGACGCGGTGCTGCGGCCCGGGTGCGCGGTGGTCCGGTTGTCGGCGGCCGAGCTGGCCGCCGCGGCCGGCCGTCCGCTCGCGCTCCCGGCGGGCGACGCGGCCGACCCCGACTGGGAGTGCAAGATCATCCACACGTCGGGGACGACGTCGCGGCCCAAGGGCGTCCGGATCCGGGCGCACGGCCTGGCCGCGCTGCTGGAGTCGCTCGGCGCGGTGATGCCGGACGGCGCGTTCGCCCGCTACGTCTCGGTGGTGCCGTTCAGCCTGCTGATCGAGCAGGTGACGGGCCTGTACATGGTGGTGCTGCACGGCGGCACGCTGGTCCAGCCGCCCGCCGGGGCGCGCCTGGTCGGGACGGCCGCCGGCGCGGCGTCGGACATGCTGCCGTACCTGGCCGCCGCCCGGCCGACCGCGCTGGTGGCGACGCCCGCGCTGGTCGACGAGTTCGCGGCGGCGGCCGAGGCCGCGCGGGCCGCCGGACGGTCCGTCCCCGCGGCGCTGTTCGGCACCCCGGACGCCCCGCTGATCTGCTGCGGCGGCGCACCGGTCCACCCGGACGTGCTGCACCGGCTGGAGCGGGCGGGGCTGCCGGTCCACGAGGGGTACGGGCTGTCGGAGAACAGCTCGGTGGTGAGCTGGAACACGCCCGGCGCGCGCCGCATCGGCACGGTCGGCAGGCCGCTGCCGCACGTGACCGTCACGACCGCCCCGGACGGCGAGTTGCTGGTCGAGAGCACCTCGCTGTTCGCCGGGTACACCCGCGACGACCCGTCCAGCCTGGCCGTGGACGCGGCGGGACGGCTGCGCACCGGGGACCTCGCCGAGATCGACGCCGACGGCTTCATCCGCATCACCGGCCGGAAGAAGAACGTCATCATCACCGCCGCGGGCCGCAACGTCGCCCCCGAATGGGTGGAGGCGCAGTACGCGCGCCTGCCGTTCGTCCGGGCCGCGGCGGTCGTCGGGGACGGGATGGCGGAGCTGCGCGGGCTGTTCCTGGTCCGCGAGGGCACCGACCCGGCGGCCGCCCGCCGCGCGATCGTCGCGTTCGGGGAGGAGCACCTCTCGCAGGTCGAGCGCGTCGCCGACCCGCTCGTCCTCGCGGCCGACGAGGCCGTCTACCGCACGTACTTCACCGTCACGGGCCGTCCGATGCGGGCGGCCGTGCGGACCGCCGTCGCGGGGGGAACCGCCCCGCACCTCGAAGGAGACGCCGATGACGAAGGAGACCCAGATGGCAGCGGCGCCTGACACCCGCCCGTACGGCCGCGGCACCGGCCTGCTCGTGACGCCCGGCCCGGGGGCGGAGCGCGCGGGGCTGGACGGCGTGGACCCCGCCTGGACGATCCGGACGCTCGCCCGCGCCGGGTTCCTGCTGTTCCGCGGCTTCGGCGCGGACCTCGCCCGGTTCTCGGTGTTCGTCAAGGCGCACTCCAGCCGGATCACCCTGGACCCGGCCCGGTCCTTCCACGGCGGCGAGGTCGCCCAGAAGGTCGACGCCGGCACCGCGGCCGTGGGGCTGCATCTGGAGAACGGCAACAGCCCGTTCCGGCCCGACCTCACCTGGTTCCTGTGCGAGAAGGCCGCCGCGCGCGGCTCCCAGACGACGGTGTGCGACGGGTACCGCGTGTGGGACGCGCTGGACGACGCGGCGCGCGCGCTGTTCGGCCAGGACATCGTCTACAGCCGCCGGGTCGACGAGGCCAAGTGGAAGGCGTTCGTCTTCCACAACCTGGAGGGCCGCAAGCCCCTGGCCGACATCGAGTTCGCCGACATGGTCGCGCTGGCGGGCGGGGACCCCGGCACGACGCTCCGGCTGGACGACGACGGGTCGGTGTTCTACGCGTACCGGACGCCCGCGGCCGCCCCGGCGACGCTGTTCGGCGGCCGCCCGGCGTGGGCGAACAGCATCTTCGGGCCGTCCTACAACTACGAGAAGCCCAGGATCACGTTCGCGGACGGCGCGGAACTCCCCGCCGGGCTCGTCGCGTCCCTGCGCGCGCTCACCGACGAGCTGACCGAGGACCTGGACTGGCGGGACGGCGACGTCGCGCTGATCGACAACACCCGCGTCATGCACGGGCGCCGCGAGATCCTGGACGCCGACCGGACGATCTACAACGCGCAGAGCTACCTCGACCCGGCGCTGCACCCGGCCGGGGCCGGGCGGCCGTGACCGCGCTCGGCGGCCGGGTCGCGGCCCTGCTGCGGCGGCTGGAGGACGACGCGGGGCGGCGCGACCCCGCGGTGATGGAGCGCGCGTACGCGGCCGCCGCCGGGCGGCCCGCGCCGCCCGGCCCGCGGGAGGCCGCGGAGCTGTGCGCGGACGCGGCGCTGCCCGTCCATCCCGGCGTCGGACGGTTCCTGTACCAGCTCGTCCGGACCGTGCGGCCCGCCCTCGTCGTGGAGTTCGGGACCTCGTTCGGCATCTCGACGATCTACCTGGCGGCGGCGCTGCGCGACAACGGGACGGGCCGGGTCGTCGGGTCGGAGCTGCATCCGGGCAAGGCCGCCCGGGCGGCCGCGCACCTGGCGGAGGCCGGACTCGCCGACCTGGTCGAGATCCGGGTGGGGGACGCCGCGGAGGAACTGGCCGACCTGCCGGAGCCCGTGGGGGTCCTCCTGCTCGACGGCTGGAAGGAGCTGTACCTCCCGGTGCTGCGGGTGCTGGAGCCCGCGCTGCGGCCCGGCGCCTGCGTGGTGTCCGACAACCTCCCGATGCTCCCGCCGGAGTTCCTGGAGCACGTGCGCGGCGACGGCTACGTCTCGCAGCCGCTCGAGCTGGGGGAGGGGATCGAGTTCTCGGTCCGGGCCGGGTGAGGCCCGGCCCCGCTCGCCCGTCCGGACGGGCGAGCGGGGCCGGCGGCCGGGACGGTCAGTCCTGCGGGCGGGCGCCCTTCGAGCGGCGCAGCCACGCGACGCCGCCGACGCCGAGGGCGACGACGAGCGCGCCGAGCCCGACCCACAGCCAGGACGCGGACGTCCCCTCCGGCTCGGACGACGCCGCCGGCGACGAGGCCGGCGACGAGGCCGGCGACGAGGCCGGGGCGGACCCGGCCGCGGACGGGGCCGGGTCCGCGGCGGGCGAGGACGGCGCGGCGCCCTCGACGGTGAACTCGAACGTGCCCGAGATCGGGTGCCCGTCCGGGGACACCGCGCGCCAGCCCACCGTGTAGACGCCGTTCGGCAGCGGCGCCTTCAGCGCCTGCGTGACGTCGTTGTCGACCGACTGCGGCTTGCCCAGCTCGTGCCGCGCGTCCGACTCGTCCGTCACGACGACCTGCGGCAGCGACACCGGCTTCGCGAAGGTCAGGACGATCTCGGACGGCGGCGCGACGGTCGAGCCCTCCTTCGGGTTCGAGCCCGTCAGGGCGGTGTGCGCGGTGGCGGGCGCGGCGAACGCGAGCGCCGCCGCGAGCGTGAGGACGGCCGCGAGCGCGGCTCCGAGTGCGCGCCTCATGCCCGGCTCCGCGCCCGCGCGAGGCCGACGCCGCCGACCGCGATGCCGACGACCCCGGCGCCGATGCCGACGCCGCCGAGCAGCCGGGCGGTGCCGTCGCTCGCCTCCGCCGCACCGCCGGACGTCCCGCCGGTCGCGGTGAGCTTCGCGTCCGCGTCCCGCCCGTGCCCGGAACCGGACCCGGCGGGCGTCAGCGCGAGGACGGGCGCCGGGTGCTCGGGCTCGGCGCCGCCCTCGGGCGTCGGCTCGTCCCAGTCGACGACCTCGCCGCCCTCGTACGTCTGCGCCGCCTTGAACATCATCCGGTCGGCGTCCGCGGGCAGCGGGCCGAACGAGACGTCGAACTCCTGGAACCGGCCGGGCTCGATCTTCCCGCCCGTCCAGGTGATGCGGGTGACGGCCTCGGTGATCGTGCCGCTTTCGGTCTTCACCGGTTCGGGCAGCTTCGTCTTCTCCGTCTCGACGTCCCAGCCCGGGACGGGACGGACGGAAACCGACCGGAGCGGGTGCTCGGCCGGCAGGTCGATCTGCAGCCTGGTGGTCGCGGCGTCGTCGCGCTCGTTCGGGACGCGGAACGACACCTTCGCCCACGAGCCCTGCTCGGCCGCGTCGGGATTCACGGTGACGTGCGCGGACGCGGCCGTGGCCAGGCCCACGAGCCCGGCCGCGCCCAGGGCGGCGACGGCCGCCGCGCGCCGGGCGTACGGATTGAAGGACATGTCGGGGGCTCCGTTCGAGGAGGTGAGAGAAGCGTCGGGTCCGGATCGCCGGGCGGCGTCCGGGGCGTCCGGCGCCCGTCCCGTCCCGCCTCAGCGGGGGGCGAGCGCCCTCGAACGGACCGGCGGTCCCCGCCGGACGACCTGGTGCCGGAGCGCCCGCCCGACGGCCGGGACGGCGCACGGTGCGGCCACGGGGGCGCGCGGCGCGGGCGCGGCCGGTTCGGCGGCGAGCAGTGCGAGGAGCGTCCGGATCGGACGATCGGCGGCGGCGGCGACCCGGCGGGCCAGCGACCACGCGGCCCGCTCGCCGCGCCGCAGCCAGCAGCCCGCCAGCAGCGCGGCGGCCGCGTGTGCGAGCGTCATGCCGCAGCCGCCGGAGAAGACGGAATCCGGCGCGGTCTGCACGGCGTGCCCGGCGTGCCCGGTGTGCTCGGCGGCCGCCGCGCCCGCCGTCCAGGTCGTGGACGCCGCGACGGACGCCTTCGTGAACAGCGCGTGCAGCGCGAACTGGCCGCCGAGCAGCCCGCCCGTGATCGTCGGGAGGGAGCGCTCGTGCCCGGCCAGCAGCAGGGTGACGGCGAGGACGCCGCCGAACCCGGTGACGACGGCCCAGCCGGGGACCGCGTCCCCGGCGGCCAGCGCGTGCCCGGCCGTCGCCAGCGTCACGCACACGGTCGCGAAGACGACCGCGCGGGCGGCGCGGAACAGCGGGTGCGGAGGGCGCGGGAGCATGACGGGACCCATCGTCTCACCTCGGGGGGCGATCGTGAACCCACCCCCGCCTTCCTCGACACGCCCAACATCTTGGGGTTGTGCATCAAGGTCGAACTAGATGTAGGGTTCGAGTCCCGTGCTGGTTCGCCCCCGCCGCCCCCGGCGGGGGCGTCGCAAGAGGGGCCCCTCTTCGTGCGCCGGGTTTCGGCTTACCAAAACGGTGTAGAGGCCAGTCTCACCCTTGACGAAGCGTTCCGAACTTTATGGAGCGGGCACTCGTTGAAGCATCGACGGCTAGGCCGAGGAGGAAATCGATGCCTCTCACCGACCGCATCATGAGGTTCCTGCGCAGTCCGCAGGGCCAGAAGGCGCGCGCGCAAGTGCAGCGCGCCGCGCGCGACCCGCGCAACAAGGCGAAGATCCAGCGTCTGCTGGCGAAGTTCCGCGGTGGCGGGCGCGGTACCGGCGGGGCCGGTGGTCCACGGGGGCACTGAGAGGCGCGCCGCGCGGCGAGGACCGAACGAGACGAGCGGAGGCCCGCTCCCGGACGACCGGGGGCGGGCCTCCGCTCTTGCGATCTTATTGGCGTTGCTTGATGGACGTAACTGCAAGAGGTTTGCAATAGTGGCGCCATGGCCGACTACACACTTCCCGACCTCCCCTACGACTACGCCGCCCTCGAACCCGCCATCACCGGCGAGATCCTGGAGCTGCACCACTCCAAGCACCACGCCGCCTACGTGAAGGGCGCCAACGACACGCTCGAGAAGCTCGCCGAGGCGCGCGAGAAGGAGCAGTTCGGCGGGCTGGTCGGCCTGGAGAAGACGTTCGCGTTCAACCTCTCCGGCCACGTCCTGCACTCGATCTTCTGGGACAACCTGTCGCCCGACGGCGGCGACCGCCCGGACGGCGAGCTGGCCGCCGCGATCGACGAGCACTTCGGGACGTTCGACGCGTTCCGCAAGCAGCTCACCACGGCGACGTCCACCGTGCAGGGCTCCGGCTGGGGCGTGCTCGCCTGGGAGCCGCTCGGCAAGCGGCTGGTCGTCGAGCAGGTGTACGACCACCACGGCAACGTCGGCATGAACACGACGCCGCTGCTGGTCTTCGACGCCTGGGAGCACGCGTACTACCTGCAGTACCGCAACGTCCGCCCGGATTACGTGGAGAAGCTCTGGTCGTTGGTGAACTGGACGGACGTCACCGCGCGGTTCGACGCCGCGCGCGCCTCGTCCTGACCCCATAGACGGCGGCGCCCGGACGCGGGCCCGCCCGGAGGCGGCGTTCACCCGGCCGGGATCGTGCTCAGAACCTTTCCTCGCGGCCGGGTGAGCGCCGCTTCCCCCTTTCCGCGGTTGGGCGGAAGCACAACCCGCACCCGTCCGGCACCTTGCACGGTCACCGTCCCGCGGGCCCGATGCCACGGCGCACCCGCGCCGACCATAGGGTTTGCCCCATGACCGGCGAGTACCTTTTCTGGGAGAACGTCCCCACGCGGTGGAAGGACAACGACGTCTACGGGCACGTCAACAACGTCGTCCACTACTCGCTGATGGACACCGCCATCAACGAGTGGATGATCCGGACCGCCGGGTTCGACCCCGTCACGTCCCCCTCCATTGCCCTCTGCGTCGAGTCGCACTGCGAGTACAAGGCCGAGGTGTCCTTCCCCGACACGATCAGGATCGGGATGCGCATCGGGAGGCTCGGCAACTCCAGCGTCCGCTGGGAGATCGGGATGCTGCGCGCGTCCGACGACGCCCTCGTCGCGCAGGGCCACTTCGTGCACGTGTTCGTCGACCGGACGACCCGCCGCCCCGTCCCGATCGCCGGCGCCGTCCGCACCGAGATGGAGAAGCTCACCGTCTGAGACGGCCCCGAACCCCAACCGTGAACGGAGAACCCGCATGACCGCGACGCGCGCCGCCGTCCTCGTCGAGTCCGGACGCCCCGCCCCCTACACCGAATCGCGCCCGCTGGAGATCACCGACCTGCGGCTCGACCCGCCCGGTCCCGGCGAGCTGCTGGTGCGGGTCCGCGCCGCCGGGCTCTGCCACTCCGACCTGTCGGTGATCAACGGCTCCCGGCTCCGCCCGCTGCCGATGGCGCTCGGCCACGAGGCCGCGGGCGAGGTCGTCGAGGCCGGCGAGGGCGCGGAGTTCGCCCCGGGCGACCACGTCGTGCTCGCGTTCGTCCCGGCGTGCGGGCACTGCGAGCGCTGCGTCGCCGGACGTCCCGCGCTGTGCGGCCCCGGCGCGCGCGCGAACGGCGCGGGCACCCTGCTCGGCGGCGCGCACCGGTTCGTCGCGCCCGACGGCACCCGCCCCAACCACCACCTCGGCGTGTCCGCGTTCTCCGAGTACACGGTCGTGTCGGCGCGTTCGGCGGTGAAGGTCGACGCCGACCTGCCGTTCGACATCGCCGCGCTGTTCGGCTGCGCCGTCCTCACCGGCGCGGGCGCCGCCCTGTACAGCGCGGACGTGAAGCCGGGCGACAGCGTCGCCGTCCTCGGCCTCGGCGGCGTGGGGCTCGCCGCGCTGCTCGCCGCGAAGGCCGCGGGCGCCGCGACCGTCGTCGCCGTGGACGTCGTCGAGCACAAGCGCGACCTCGCGTCCCGCCTCGGCGCCACCCACACCGTGGCGGGCGGCCCCGACGCGGTCGAGGCAATCCGGGACGCCACCGGCGGGGGCGCCGAGAAGGTCATCGACACCACCGGCGTCGTGCCCGTCCTCGAGCAGGCGTACGCCGCGACGCGCCCGGGCGGGACGACCGTCACCGTCGGGCTCCCCGACCCCGGCAAGCCCGTCACGCTGCCCGCGCTCAGCCTCGTCGCGGAGGAGCGCACGCTGAAGGGCAGCTACCTCGGCTCGTGCGTCCCGCGCCGGGACGTCCCGCGCTTCATCGGGATGTACCGCAGCGGGAACCTGCCGGTGGACGCGCTGCTGTCCGACCGCCTCACCCTCGACGACGTCAACGCCGGGTTCGACCGCCTGCACACCGGCGAGGCCGTCCGACAGGTGATCACTTTCGGTTGAACATGTCTTCCTTCAACGCCAGCCTCTCTTTCAACCCCCCAGGGATTACCAGTTCGGCATGGTCCCCGTATGGAATGAATGTGATTCCTCCCCTGCGGAGGTCTTCCTCCATCACCGGCAGGCCCCCTGCTCGCCACCGTTCGCGGTAAGTTTGATTGAGTTCCACGTATTCTCAGTGGTCTCTTGCTGATTCAGAAGTGATCGACGCCTGTTCGCAAGAGAGAGGCGGGAGGTTTTTTGTAGCCCCTCGGGCGTAGCGCCGATATGCGACCTTGAGGTCGCCGATTTTTTCGGTCGCTGTGGCCACCAGGGACTCGTAGACCCCATCCGCATTCGGCAAGCCCGGTGCATCGCACGGGTCCCCGAGATAACGGTTGCAGCGAAGATAGTTGTGTTCTTTGTAGGTCCCGTCGGCGAGTTTTCGCTTGTTGTGGCGGTAGATCAGGTCTCTGCTGCATCCTGGACACTTGATGATGCCCTGGAACTTGCTGCGGGACTCGCGCTTGTTCTTGCCGATCCCCTCCCGGCGTGAGCATAGACGCAGAATTTCCTCATGCTCTTCGTCTGTGAAGGTGGGGTCGGCGATCCGGACGGTCTGGCCGTTCTCGTTCAGGATGGGCGTCGGCGGTTGCGCTCCGCGCTTGTTGTTCCCGTGTGTCTTGATGCCGCGAAGTGACGGGTTCTTGAGGAGGCGAGCAATAGTCGAAGGATGCCACTTCTTGCCGCCGGTGGGGTTGGGAACCCCAGCGCGCTCCAGAATTTGCTTCATGTAGTAGTAAGATTTGCCCTGTTTGAGCTTGTGGTAAATCCAGCGGAGTACCCTGGCCTTCTCGTGGTCGATGACGAGAATTTTTCCTACGTCACCTTCGACGGTGGTGTACCCGTACGGTGGTCGACCGACAAGCCATCGATCAGCTACGCCGCGGGAGTGGTCCCAGAGCGAGGTGAGCCGTATTCCCATGTTTGCGGCCTCGATACGGGCCATGGACGCGATCAGGGAGGCCAAGGCTTCCCCATGAGGGCTGCTGAGGTCGATAGGGTCATGAACAGCCGCCAGGTTCTTCTGGAACTTCTTGCACCACTCGATCATCTGGTGCAGGTCGATGTTCTGCCGGACGAGACGGTCGAGCTTGAAGGAGAGGATGATGTCGAACTCAGGAGCCCGATCCCTGATCCACTCTCCGAGGTGTTTTCGGTTCCACGGAGCTACTTTGGTGGCGCTCACGTTCAGATCTGATGCCACTCCCACAATTTTCCAGCCGCGTGCTGCGGCATAGGATCGCATCTCGGACTCCTGACGCTCCGGTGACGTTGTCTCGTCCGTCAGGACCGACAGGCGGATGGAGAGCAGGACACGGGGAGCGTCCTGCGGAAGGCCGTCAGGTGGCGATCCTTCGTTGGTGATGGCCTTCTGAGGGAGGAGCTGGGAGGCAGTGACGGTGCTCATGTGAGCGAGAATACCTGCTATTTCTGCAAGTCGACTCCCGTCCGAACATATTAAGAGGTTCTATCGAACAACCATATTATGGTAGTTGACGCATAAGGGTCTTTTGTAATCGATGCGGACGAAGGGGGAGGCCGGGGACGGAGTTGTCGCCCTCGCCGAGATCAAAGCTGGGAGGGCGACGAGTTCCGTGTATTCGGCGTGGAGGCGTGGCAACGCCCGCGCGACCGGCCGGCGGATCAGGAGGCCGGGGCCTCGACGGCGGTGTTCTGGCCGGCCACGATCTTCCACCCGTCCGGCCGCCGCGCGATCACGTAGAGGGTCGCACCGTGCGCGCCCGCGACCGGTGCGCCCGCGGCGTCGGTCGGCTCCTGCACCACGTTCACCGCGATCACCTCGGGCGCGAGCTCCAGCATCTTCACGACCTCGTACCGCGCGAACGAGTCGCGCAGGAAGTTCTTCATCGCGGGACCGCTGAACTCCTCGATCTCCGCACGGCCGTCCAGCCGCTTGCCCATCGCGTTCGACCAGGACGTCCGCTCGGCGAACTGCCCCGCGAGCGCCGCGGCGTCCTTGGTGTTGAACGCCTCCTCGAGCGCCTTCACCACACCCGTCACCGCGGCCCGCGTCTCGTCCGAGATGTCGCCCACCACGAGAACGTCGTTCGTCATGTCCGTGCCCCTTCCGATGACGGCGGCGTGATCGCCGCCTAGAAGAACCCAACAACCTCAACAAAGGTCGAGGTCAAGGCCCGTGACGGCGTTCACGGCGCCGCGACCCCATACGAGCGGCCCGAGGTCGTTCCGGGTGACCACCACCGCGAGCGGCGCCGGGGTTCAGGCCGCTGGGCGGACGGGCTGGCGGAGGACGGTCCTGTACCGGGCGGGGTCGGTGCGGCGGTGGTCGCCGAGGTAGATCTCGTGGTGGTGGCCGGTCATCCGGAGGCCGTTCGCGGCGAGGTACACGTCGTGGAGTTCGGCGAGTACGGGCCCCTCGTCGTCGTAGGGGCCGACGTGCAGTAGCTGGGCGCTCGTCCCCTCGTGCAGGGTCTCGCGGCGGACGTCCGCGATCGCCGGGAGCCCCTTCTTCGCGAGCGCGGCCGCCTTGGCGTCGTCGATGAGGTCCTCGGTGATCCAGTCGGGCTGGCTGATGAGCATGCGCCAGTTCCAGTCGTCCTTGATCCGCGCGACGAACACCTCCGGGCGGTCGGACCACCACAGCCCTTCGAGCGGCCCGACGACGAAGTCGCGGTCGAGCTCCCGCTTGCTGGCGAACTTGATCGTGTACGCGACGGCGTAGAGCGCCTGGACGGCCCGCGCGTAGTCGGCGCTCGTGTTGGGGTCGCCGTGCCCGTCGACGGCGAGGAACTGCTGTGGGGGCACGTCGACCAGCTCCCAGGCGGTGTTCTTCGGCGCGTAGTACCGCTTGAGTTCCCGTTTGACGTCGTAGCGGGTCATCGCCCGTCTTCCTTCCTGGTGGGGGAGCCGTCGAGTCCCGCCCGGTAGGCGGCCAGCCATCGCTGTTCGGCCTCCAGTTGGCCCAGCGAGTAGTCGAAGACGGCGCGGACGAACGCGGGCGCCCCGGGCTGCGCGTCGCGGGCCGTGCCGATCGCGGCGATCCGCTCCGCCAGTGCCGCGGCCCGCCGGTCGAGGGCGTCCCGGAGCCGTCCGGGCTCGATGACCGGCTGGTTGGCCAGGCCGACGAGGACGGGCGGGAACACCGGCCGCAGCTCGGCCACCGCCGCCTCCGCGGCCCGCGCGCACGCCCGCCGCCCCTCGTCCGTGGGCCCGTACACCCGCCGTGCCTTCCCCCGCGCCGGCCGGGCCCGCTCGACCTCGGCGATCAGGCCCCGCTCGCGAAGGCGGGACAGCAGGTAGTAGATCGAGCTGAATCCGATCTCGGTCCATTCGCGGACGCCGCGCGCCTCGATGACCTCCTCCAGCTCGTAACCGTGCCTCGGTTTCTCCACGAGCAGCCCGAGCAGCGTCAGCTCCGCGGGCGTCAGTTCCTCGGCCATGCGCCATATCCTAGTACTAGGATAAAGGCGCGCACGACGGTGCCGGGCGAGCGGCGTGCGCTCGTCCGGCACCGTTCGTCCGGCGGGGCGGGTCAGCTCACCGCCCGCTTCACCAGGTCGGCGATCCGCCGCTCGACCTCGGGCGTCACCTCGGTCAGGGCGAAGGACGTCGCCCACATCGGGCCGTCGTCGAGCTTCGCCGCGTCGTTGAACCCGAAGGTCGCGTAGCGGGCCTTGAACTTGTCCGCGCTCTGGAAGAAGCAGACGACCTTGCCGTCCAGGGCGTAGGACGGCATCCCGTACCAGAGCTTCGGCGCGAGGACGGGCGCGTTCTCGGTGACGATCGCGTGGACGCGCTCGGCCAGCGCCCGGTCCGGTTCCCGCATCTCGGCGATCTTCGCGAGGACGTCCCGGACGGCCTCGGCCGCCTTCTCCTCGCGCGAGGCGCGGCGCGCGGCCTTCTTCTGCTCCTTCGCGTGCTCCTTCATCGCGGCGCGCTCTTCGGCCGTGAACCCCTGGTAGTCGCTCATGGTGTACGTCCTTCCTGTCGGTTCGTGCGTGCTCGTTCAGGCGCGGGCTCGGGCGGGCGCGGCCTCCCAGGCGAAGCCGTCCGGGTCGGTGAAGGGCTCGCCGCCGCCGGCGAGGACGAGCCGGTGCGAACCGGTGCCCTCCTGGGCGACGCCGGTGTCCTTGGCGAGGGCGCGGCGCGGGTAGAGCGCCAGCGTGACGGACGAGGAGGGGGTGTCGAACTCGGCGTACTTGCCGCCGAAGCTCTTCCCGACGGCCAGGCCGCGCTCGACGTAGAAGCGCTTGCTGGCCTTGACGTCCGCGACGCCCAGCAGGAGGGCGATCTGGTCGAACTCGGGGGCGGCGGGCGCCGAGTCCTTCTTCTTCGAGGACGCGACCTTGACGATCGTCCCGTCCGGGGCCTGGATCACGCCGCCGTAGCCCCAGAACGACTTCGCGGCGGGCTTGAGGACGGTGGCGCCGGCGTCGACGGCGGCGGCGATGAGGGCGTCGACGTTGCCGGGCTGGGACGCGACGAGCGACAGCGCGAACCCGCGGAAACCGGTCGTCGGCTCGGCGGAGGCGCGGACGTTCACGTAGGGGGCGAGGCCGAACGCGTCGTAGAAGGTCTCGGCGGCGGCGGTGTCGGCGACTTCCAGGGTGATGGACTCGAACGAGGTCATGGCGTGCTTCTTTCCGGTGAGGTGGGGGTGTGCGGTGGCTCAGCGGTCCTGGAGGAGCCCGAGGACGTTGCCGTCCGGGTCGGTGACGGTGGCGACCGTGCGCCCGCCGCCGACGTCGTGCGGGGCGTCCTGGACGGCGGCTCCGGCGGCGGTCAGCTCGGCGACCTTCGCCTCGATGTCCGGCACGTGCCAGTACACGACCGGGGAGGTCATGCCCTGCGGCCCGCCGCCGGGCACCAGCCCGATCTGCTGGCCGCCGACCTCGAACCCGACGTAGTAGGACGAGTCGGTCTGCGGCGCCGCGCCGAGCAGGGCGGTGTAGACCGCCTTGGCCTTCGCCAGGTCGGTCACGGGGTGCAGCACCGTCTTGATCCCCCGGACGGGCGAGTCGCTCATGGTCGCTCCTGCTGGTCGTGGGCCGCGTCGACCCCGTCGTTCAACTGCTCCCAGCTTCGCTTCGGGGCCCCCTCCGCCACATCCGTGGCGACCACGGAGCCGCCTACGGAGTCCGGCCACGGACCACGCGCACGGACCCCGCGGAGCGGCTGCGGCAGAATGGGACGGTGCCCGTGACAGTGGATATCTCGCCCCGCGAAGCCGAGGTGCTGGAGCTGGTCGGGGACCACCTCACCAACGCGGAGATCGCCGCGCGGCTGTTCATCTCCGTCCGCACCGTCGAGAGCCATGTCTCCGCACTGCTGCGGAAGCTGGACGTCCCGGACCGGCGGGCGCTCGCGGGGCGGGCCGCCGCGAGCCGTCCCGCCGCCGAGGCGTCGCCGGCGGCGCCCGTCCTGCCCGCCCCGCTGACGTCGTTCGTCGGGCGGGCGCGCGAGCGCGCCGAGCTGGGCGAGGCCGTCCGGGCGCACCGGCAGGTGACCGCGGTCGGTCCCGGCGGCGTCGGCAAGACCCGGCTGGCGCTGGCGGTGGCCGCGGACGCGACCGCCGCGTTCGCGGACGGCGTGTGGTTCGTCGACCTGGTGCCGGTCACCGACCCGGGGATGGTCGCGGACGCCGTCGCGGGCGCGCTCGGGCTCGGCGAGCAGCCGGGCCGCGGCATGACCGAGTCGGTGGTCGCGGCGCTGGCCGACCGGCACGTCCTGCTCGTCCTCGACAACTGCGAGCAGGTGCGGGACGGCGTGGCGCCGTTCCTGGAGCGGCTCCTCGCGGCGTGCCCCCGGGTCGCGGTGCTGGCGACGAGCCGGGCCCGGCTGATGGTGCCGTTCGAGCGGGCGTACCAGGTGCCGCCGCTGTCGCTGACGGACGACGGCGAGTCGGACGCGGTCGCGTTGTTCAAGGAGCGGGCGTCCGCGATCGGCTGGCCGCTGGACCCGCCCCTGCACGACCACATCCGCTCGATCTGCGAGCGGCTGGACGGCATGGCGCTGTCGATCGAGCTGGCCGCCGCCCGGTACCCGGCGCTCGGGCTGGACGGTCTCACCGCCGCCCTGTCGCATCCGCTGCGGACGCTCACCGGCGGGTCCCGCGCCGACGACCGGCACCGGTCGGTGCGGGCCGCGGTCGACTGGAGCCACGCCCTGCTGGATCCGGCGGACCGGGAGCTGCTCCGCCGCGTGTCGGTGTTCGTCGCGCCGTTCACCGCCGCCGCGGCGGCGGAGGTGGCCGGAGCCGACGCGGGCGTCGTCGCCGACGGGCTGGCCCGCCTCGCGGAACAGAGCCTCCTCGTCGTGCGGGCGTCCGCGGGCGGCACCGAGTACCGGGCACTGGAGACGATCCGCCAGTACGGGGCGGAGCGGCTCGCCGAGGCCGGTGAGCTGGCCGACGCGCGCGCCCGGCACCTCCGCTGGTGCCTGGCCCGGGCCGCCGGTCTCGCCGAGGCCGGAGCCGACTGGCGGCCCCGGTTCGACGCCGTCGCCGACGACCTGCGCGCCGCGCTGGCGTGGGCGGCCGACGAGCCCGACCACCGCGCGGACGCGCACGACCTCGCCCGGCACCTCGCGGACCTCGCCTTCACCCGCAACCTGGCCGGCGAGTCCCAGCAGCGGTACGAGCAGGCCGCCGCGCTCGCCGCCGACCCCGGCGCCGCCGCCGCGATGATCGGGCCCGCCGCGGCCGTCGCCGGGTGCGGGATGCACGGCGACGACATGTACCGCCTGCACCGCGCCGCCGCCGACGCCGCCCGCCGGTCCGGCGCCGCCCCCCGCGCCGCCGCCGAGCTCGCGACCGCCGCCGTCACCGTCTACCGCTTCTCGGGCACGTTCGTCCGGACGCCGCCCCCGGACGAGACGGGCGCGCTGATCGCCGAGGCGCGCGGGTCCGCGGGCGACGACCCCGCCGCGTGCGCGGCCGTCGCGCTCGCCGAGGCCGCGTCGGCCGCCGACGCGTTCGGCGCCGACCAGGACCCGCACGACGACGTCGTCGCGGAGACCCTCGCGCTCGCCGAACGCGCCGCCGACCTCGCGCACCGCACCGGCGACGCCCCCGCCGAGTCCGCCGCGCTGGACGCGCTCGCGGCCGTCCAGAGCTGGGTCGGCGACGCGTTCGCGACCGCCGCCACGGCCCGCCGCCGCGTCGCGCTCCTGTCTTCCGCGCCGCCCACGCCCGCCGTCACGCACGAGCTCGTCCAGGCCCTCGGCGAGGCGGCGCAGACCGGCATCGGCGTCGGGGACCTGCCCGGCGCCCGCCGCTGGGCGCGGCGGCTCGCCGACCACCCGACGCTCGCGGAGATGGGGCACCGCGCGACGAGCTGGCTGCTGGTCGCGGACGCGCTGGCGGGCGACGCCGAGGCCGTGCGGGCCGGCGCCGTCCGGTTCCTGGACGCGTGGCGGCGGAGCGGCGGCCGGGACCGTCCGGACCTCGACCCGGCGGTCGCCGCGGTCGCGATGGTCCACGGCCTCCGCGGCGACCGGGACGCCCGCGACGAGTGGGGCGCCGTCCTGGACCGGTTCGGGACGTCACCGAGCCGCGTCCACGGCTACGGCGCGGTCTTCGACGCGATGCTCCTGCTCCACGAGGGCCGCGCCGCCGAGGCGGCGGAGCGGACGGCCACCGAGCCCGCCGACGTGTGGCGGTGGGTCACCTGGACCTGGCTCCCCTGGTACGTGGCGTTGCGCGCCGAGTCCGCGGTGCTCGCCGGGAGCCCGGACGCCCGGTCCCGGCTGGCCGCCGTCCGCGAACTCGCGGCCGGGAACCCGGTCGCGGACGCCTTCGCCGACCGGGCGGAGGCGCTGCTCGACGGCGATCCGGGGCGGCTGCTCGCCACGGCGGACGCGTTCGACGCCGCAGGCTGCCGCTACCAGGCCGCCCGGACCCTGGTCCTCGCGGGCGGCGCCCACGCCGCCCGCGGCACGGCGGCCCTCACCGCCCTCGGCGTCACCCCCATGCCCGCCCCCTGACGCCCGCGGAGCCCGCTGCGGTCGCGGGCGGCGGTCGAGGGAGCCCCGCGCCCTGGTCCGTGCGGTCGGGGCGGGCATGCCCCGGGTCCCGTGCCGGCCGCACTGATCACGACGGCCCCTGCGGCATGGTGTCGGGGGCGCACATGACGGGTCGTGCGAAGGTGCGGGGCGCGCACGTGTCGCGGGTCACGGGACGGGCGGACGATGGCGGCGTTCGTCCCCTGCACAGGGAGCTGTCATGCGCCTCCCCGCCCGACTGGTCACGTTCGTCGCCGTCCTGAGCCTCCTCCTCCCGGCGGGCGCGGCCGCCCGCGCCGGGGCCGCCGCCGCGGCGGCGGGCGGCTACCGGCAGGTCACAGGGTTCGGGTCCAATCCCGGCGACCTGCAGATGTTCGAGTACGTCCCGGCCGGGCTGCCGTCCGGCGCGCCGCTCGTCGTGGCGCTGCACGGCTGCACGCAGAGCGCCGACGCCTACCACCGGCACTCCGGATGGGCCGAGCTCGCCGACCGCTGGGGGTTCGCGGTCGTCTACCCGCAGACGACGACGGCGAACAACGTCCAGCGGTGCTTCCAGTGGTTCGAGCCGAGCGAGTACGGGCGGGGCCGGGGCGAGGCGGCGTCGATCGCGCAGATGGTGGCGGACGCCCGGGGGCGGCTCGGGACGGGCCGGGCGTTCGTCACGGGGCTGTCGGCCGGCGGCGGGATGGCCGCGAA
Source organism: Actinomadura sediminis (assembly GCF_042675525.1). Classification (NCBI taxonomy): domain Bacteria; kingdom Bacillati; phylum Actinomycetota; class Actinomycetes; order Streptosporangiales; family Thermomonosporaceae; genus Actinomadura; species Actinomadura sediminis. The sequence continues at coordinate 222,382 of NZ_JBHTJA010000001.1, read as the reverse complement.
CCTGCTGGCCGCGTACCCGGACGTGTTCGCCGGGGGTTCGATCAACGCCGGGCCGCCCGCGGCGTGCGCGTCGAGCCTGCTGGAGGCGACGGGGTGCCAGATGAACGACCAGGGCCTCACGCCGCGGCAGTGGGGCGACCGGGTGCGGGCGGCGTTCCCCGGGTACGGGGGGCCGTGGCCCCGGGTGGCGATCTGGCAGGGAACCGCCGACTACACGGTCCGCCCGGTGAACGCCGACGAGCTGCGCGACCAGTGGACGGACGTGTGGGGCGTGCCGAGGTCGCCGACGAGCACGCACACGCTGCCGGGCGGGACGACGCGGAGCGTCTACGGGGATTCGGCCGTCGAGGTGTACTCGATCTCGGGGATGGGGCACGGCCTGGCGGTCGATCCGGGATCGGGCGCCGAGCAGTGCGGCGCGTCCGGCGCGTACTTCCTCGACACGATCTGCTCCAGCCACCGCACGGCGCTCTTCTGGGGTCTCGACGGGGACGGCGGCGAGCCGGGCGCCCCGCCCGCCCCGACCGGTCTCCGGGTGACGGGGACGGGCGACGGCACCGTGTCGCTCGCGTGGGACACCGTCGAGGGCGCGGTGTCGTACGTCGTCCGCCGCGACGGCGCGGACGCCGGGACGTCCGCGGCGGGCGCGTTCACCGACACGGGTCTCGCGCCCGGGACGTCCTACGCCTACACGGTCGCGGCGGTCGACGCCGAGGGACGCACCGGCCCGGCCTCGGCCCCCGTCACCGCGACCACCGCGGGCGCCCCGCCCCGGTGCTTCACCGCGACGAACTACGCGCACGTGACGGCGGGACGGGCGCACGCCCGCGGCGGTTACGCGTACGCGAACGGCTCCGGCCAGAACATGGGCCTGTTCAACGTCTTCGTCACCCGCACGCTGAGGGAGCCGTCCCCCGGCTACTTCGTGATCTCCGATCCGGGCTGCTCCGCTAGTGCGTGATCAGATGCTCGTCCTTGAGCTGGCCGCGGACCCACTCCCGGAGTTCGGGGGTGTCCTCGTGCCCGTGCACCGAGGCCGCGTGCTCGGCGGCGGCGCGGACGACCTCGTCCTCCTCGCCGCTGATCGTGAGGGTGCAGCCGGACTCGCTCGGCATGTCCCTGCAGTCGGCAACTTTCCGCATCGTCTCCTCCTTCCGCGCCCGGGCCGCCGCAGAGCCACCGGGGGGAGGAGGGGGGCGGGCCCGGGAACCGGCTCCGCCGCACCGCCACATGCCCTTTCATCGTGACATACCCGCAGGTCACACGGAAGAGCGCAGGGCGCGGAGTGAGGCGGCGGGCAGTTCGGGACGGGCGCCGTCGGGCAGGCGGCCGCCGCCGGTGACGCCCTCCGCGCTCCGCGTCACCCCGTTCGGGGGAGCAGGAGGCCGAGGGCCAGGGCGGCGAGCGGGACGGCGCACAGCAGCGCGAAGACGAGCGGCGTCCCGTGCGCGTCCGCGACCAGGCCGAACAGCGGGGTCGCGAGGCCGCCGACGCTGACCCCGAGGCCGAGCGTCATGCCCGCCGCGGTGCCGGGGCGTCCCGGGAGGTAGTCCTGGCCGAGCCGGACGAGGACGGCGAACGGCACGTTCACCGCCAGGCCGGTGAGGACCGCGAACGCCAGCGGGGCGTACGGGCCGGGGGCGAGCCGCAGCCCGGCGAGCATCGGCACCGCGAGGGCCGCGCCGACCTGGATCGTCCGGACGGGCCCCACCCGGTCGGCGAGGCGCCCGCCCGCGATCGTCCCCGCGACGCCGCCGCCGAGGAAGCACGCGAGGGCCGCCCCGGCGAGCGCGGGGGAGGCGTGCAGGTGCCCGATCCAGTACAGGCCGATGAACGTCGCGACGGCCGAGAACAGCGCCGACCGGACGACCGTGATCGCCGTCAGGGTCGCGAACGGCCCCCACCGGTCGCGTCCACCGGCCGCCGAGGCGCGCCCGCCGCTCGCCCGCCGCGCGTTCCGCACCAGCACGAACGCCGCCAGCACCGCGGGCGGGAGGAACGCGACCGTCCCGCCGAGCCCCCACGCGGCGAGGACCGGCACCGCCAGGACGGGCGCGAGGAAGAACCCCACGGTGCCGCCCGCCGCGAACACGCTCATGGCGGTGACGCTGTCCCCGGCGGCGTCCCTGGCGGCCTTCCCCGCGGCCGGATGGAACATTGCCGTCCCGAGGCCCGACAGCAGGAGCAGCGCCAGGACGAGCGGGTACGGCCCGGCGGGCCCGGCGAGCGCGAACCCCGCCCCGGCGAGCAGCACGCCGCCCGCCGCGAGCCGGGGCAGCCGGAACCGGTCGACGGCGAGGCCGATCAGCGGCTGCGGGAGCGCGCTGCCGAGCGTCGCCGCGAGCGTCAGCCCGCCCGCCGCGGCGTAGCCGTAGTTCCGTTCGAGCACGAAGTAGGGGACGGCCGCCGGCACGAGCCCCTGGTAGAAGTCGTCGACCGCGTGGGCGGCGGCCCACGTCCCCATGCGCCGCACGACCGGTTCGGTCTTGGTGATCGTCGCCACGTCGTCCAGGATCGTGAGCGCGCGATGTTGCGGGCTAGCGATATCCTGCCGAACGATGTCGCCGACCCGCCAACCTCTGCTGCGGCTGGCGCACGGCGAGCGCGTCCCCCGGCACGAGCACCCGCACCACCAGCTCGCCTACCCGAGTCACGGCGTCCTGGAGGTGTCGACGGACGCGGGCACGTGGATCGTCCCGCCGCACCGGGCCGTGTGGCTGCCCACCGGGATCGCGCACGCGCACCGGGCGCACGGCCCGACGCGGCTGCGCACGGTGAACTTCGAGGTCGGCGAACCGGGCCCCGGTTTCGCCGGGCCGGTCGTCCTGGCGGTCTCCCCGCTCCTGCGCGAGGTCGTCGTCGCGCTCACCGAGGACGGCCGGGACGCCCGCCGCCGCGAACGCCTCCGGCGCGTGGCCCTCGACGAGATCCGGGCGGTCGACGAGCTGCCGCTGCACCTGCCGGTTCCGGCGGACGACCGGCTGCGGGCGATCGCGGACGCCCTGGACGCCGATCCCGCCGACCCGCGCACGCTCGCCGAGTTCGGCCGCGCCGTCGGGGCGTCCGAACGCACCCTGAGCAGGCTGTTCCGCGCGCAGACGGCGATGACCTTCCCGCAGTGGCGGACGCAGGTGCGGCTGCACCGCGCGCTGATCCTGCTCGCGTCCGGCGCCCCGGTCACCGCCGTGGCCGCCGAATGCGGCTACGCCGGTCCGAGCGCGTTCATCCAGGCGTTCCGGCAGGCGTTCGGCACCACCCCCGGGCGGTTCGGCGGACGCCGGCCGGCGGAGCCGGCGACGGCGGTGTAGCCGGTGCCGCCGGATACCGGCCGGCCCGCGCGGCGAGCCCTCCGACCAGCGGCCGGCGCGGGTCGATGCCGGTCATGTCGGCGCCTCCTCCGCGTCGATCGCGTCCATCATCAGCGGCCAGGCCCGCTCCATCTCGGGGATCCACTCCGGCCACGCGTGCCAGCCGTCGCCGTAGATGTGGGAGGTGACGGGGATGCCGAGTTCGTGCAGCCGGGTGACGAACGACCGGTTCATGCCGCCGATGAGGATCTCGCTGAGCTGGGTCAGCCGCCACTGCGCGCCCGGCGGGGTGTGGGGGCCGTTCAGGCCGGTCGTCCCGCTGGAGACGTACAGCCCGACGCCGCGCAGCCGCGGCGCGAGATGGTACGGGTCGTGCGCGCGCCAGTTCGCGTCGTCCAGGCCGGGCACGCCGAAGATGCGGAACGCGTCGAGGCCGGAGCCGATCAGGTTGATGAAGAGCAGGAACGCCTGCATGCCGCCCATGGTCAGGTGCGTGGAGCCGCTGAACGACGCCGCGTACCTGAACATCCCGCGGTGCCGTGCCGCGTACGCGATCGCGCCCTGGCCGCCGGAGGAGGCGCCCATCACGGCGCGGCGGGAGCCCGCGCCGTAGCGCTCCAGCACCCGGACGAGCTCGTCGGTGTGGAACGTCTCCCAGCGGGGGACGCCGCCCGCACCGCCGTTCCACCAGTCGGTGTAGCTGCCGTTGACGCCGCCGGACGGCATCACGACCATGACGTCCCAGCGTTCGGCGAGCCCCTCGATGTCGGTCTCGCGGGTCCAGGAGGTGTAGTCGTCCCGGCCGCCTTGGAGGGCGAAGACGACGGGCCAGGTCTCGCGGGCGGAGCGCCGCCATTCGTCGGGCAGGAGCAGGCGGACCCGGACGGTCTGGTCGACGTTCGGCGAGTGCCAGCTCAGGTCGAGCGTGCGCGGCCCCTGCCACGTCTCGGTGATCGCCGGGGCGGCCGCGGCGCCCGCCGTTCCCGCCGGCGCGGCGAGCGCGGACAGCAGCAGGAGCACGGCGAGGAGCCGCCCGAAGCGGTGGGCGAAGGGGTGGGGGAAGGGGTGTCGGGGGTGTCTCATCCGGGGTTCTTTCTGGCGAGGACCCGGTAGGCGTTGCTGTTCCTCCGGGCGATCGGGACGGTCAGCGCGTCGAGCAGGACGGCCGCCCCCATGAGCGGGGCGGCGAGGACGAGGGTGGCGAGGACGCGCGCGTACTCGCGGGCTCCCGGGACGCGCGGCCACCAGGGGCGGTCGACGTCGAGGCCGAGCAGGTTGACGACGGCCGCGGCGGACGCGGCGAAGTCGGGACCCTGGTCGGCCTCGCGGCGCTCCTCGGCCACGATCTCGAGGCCCCGCCGCTCCAGCGCGTCCCGCAGGTTGCCGAGGGGGATCATGTGCAGGTGCTGCGGCGCGAGCCACGGCACCCAGAAGCCGCGCAGCGCCTTCCCGAACCACGACTCGGGGTCGGGCATCTCGATCAGCAGGTGCCCGCCGGGCGGCAGCACCTTGGCCGCCGCGTCCAGTTCGCCGAGGGGGTCCGCGGTGTGCTCCAGGTAGTGGTGCATGCTGATGACGTCGTAGCGTCCGGCCAGATCGGGGGCGAGGTCGAGGAACTCGCCGTGGTAGGCGCGGTCGATCCAGCCGCGCCGGGCCCCCTCGACGACCGCCGGGCCGAAGTCGAGGCCGTCCAGGCGGGTGGCGGGGAGCACGGTGCGGGCGGCGCGGGCGAAGTGCCCCTTGCCGGTGCCGACGTCCAGCCACGACCTGGGCTCCGTCGTGCGCCGCACCATCGCGGCGCGGGCGAGGTACCAGGACGTGTTGGAGCTGAGGATGCGCTCGGCCAGCACGTCGCCGAGCCCGTCGTAGACGTCCTTGTAGTAGAAGGCGAGGCCCTCGGGGGTGACGCGCGGGTTCTGGAAGACGTGGCCGCAGCTCGCGCACCGCTCCAACGTGAAACGTCCTGGTTTGCCCTGGAGGATGTCTCGGGCGACGACGTGCCCGCGCAGCTCGCCGGACCCGCACCACGGGCACTCCGGGGACCGCGGCCCGAGGAACCGCTCGACGCCCCGTTCCAGTTCGGCCCGGTACCAGGCCCGCGCCTCCTCCCGCCGTGCCAGCAGCTCCCGCTCCCACGCGGTCCGCGGCGCCGCGAGGGTGCGCACGATCGACACCGGCACGTAGAGGAGGCGCAGCAGGCTCACCCGGTGCAGGTCGCGGGGCCGCACCGGGGTGCCCGCGAAGATCAGCTCGGGCACGGCGCAGTACCACAGCGCGAGCAGGAGCCCCGCGGCGGGCGCGACGGCCGCGCTCCCCGCCACCAGCAGGAGGCCGGCGGCCATGGCCGCCAGCGTCTGGGGCAGGGCGAGCGTCTGCGGGATCACCAGGGCCAGCGCCCGCATCCGGGCGCGCCGGTACGCCGTCTGGTCCCGTCCCGCGATCTCCGCGACGACGATGTCGGCGCGCTCGACGTACAGCTTGAGGCGGGCCGTGGCCGCCCCGAGCGCGTCCGGGTCGAGGACGCGGGCGCCGTCCAGCCCGGCGGCGGCCACGGCGTCCCGGGACGCGAGCACCGCATGGCAGGCGCCCCGCCCCATGCAGAACGGATCGTCCCGGTAGGCGTCGAATTCGGTGTGCCGGGCGAGATCGAGCGCGCCGTCGACCGGAATGTCCCGGGGCAGCAGGTCCAGGAGCCCCAGCCCGTTCCGGCGGGCGTAGTCCTCGGCGGCGCGCGCCACGTCGTCCGGCACGTCGACGTGCGGCGCGGTGAGCAGGACGAACGCCGGGTCCGGCGGGCCGTCGCCCGGCCCGGGAAGCGTGCGCAGCCGGCGGAGCCGGGCGCGCAGCCGCCGCGCGTTGGCGGCCATGCAGGCGGCGACGACCGCCATCGCGATGAGCATGGGAGAACCCTTTCCGGGCAGCTCGAAACGGCGCCCCATAAAGGCGTGTCGAGGTAATAATCAAATGCGTGCTTTCGTGTGCCGGAGAAGTATTCAATCCATTCTTTGTAACGGCATGATCCGGGCATGGGAATCACGGTGATCGACGAGGAGAAGATCGGCGACCGGCTCCGCAGGCTGACCGTCCGCGCGAGCTCGGTGCCCGCGGCCGAGCTGGCGATCCACGTGCTGCTGCCGCACCGCTGGACGGCGAGCCGCACGTGGCCGCTGCTCACGCTCCACCACGGCGGACTGGACGACTCGTCCTCGTGGGTCCGCCGCACGGACGTCGAGCGGCTCAGCCGCGACGACGGCGTCCTGATCGTCATGCCCGACGGCGGCCGCGCGGGCGGGTACGCCGACTGGCGGCGCGGCCCCCAGTGGCAGACCTTCCACGTCCACCACGTCCACGCGCTGATGCGCGACCGCTACGCCGCCGGGCGGGTGCGCGCCGTGGCGGGGGTGTCCGGCGGCGGGTACGGCGCGCTGCTGAGCGCCGCCTCGAACCCGGGCGCGTTCCGCTTCGCGGCCGCCTTCAGCGGCCCGTGCACGATCCGCACGGCCCTGTCCGCGGCGACGCTGCTCGCCGCGACGGGGGTCGCCGGCCGCGTGAACCCCTTCGCGATGTGGGGCGTCCCGGTCGTCCACGACCGCCACTGGCGCGCCGCGGACCCCCTCCATCTCGCCGCCGGGCTCCGCGGCACGGGCGTCTACCTGTCGTCCGGGCTGACCGGACGGCCGGGCCCCCTCGACCCCTCGGCGCCGTGGAGCGCCGCCAATCTGGCCGAGCCCCTGGTCCGCGCGACGATCCGCCCGTTCCTGCGCCGCCTCCGGGCCCTCGGGATCCCCGCGGCCGCCCACCTGTACCGGGACGGCACGCACAGCTGGCCGTACTGGCGGCGGGAACTCCACCGTGTCTGGCCCAGACTCACGGCGTCCTTGCGCAACCCATGACGGCACGGCCCGTCTCCCTCGCACCCGGAAGTGTGTGGGAGTCTGTATCAAACAGTGTCCCTACACATAGCCGCGCTCCGTAGGACTTCTCCGGGCGCGATGCTCACTCAAGTACGGAAGAGGCCCGGCCGGGCGCCCCGGCGTGTGCGCGGGGGCGGTTACCCGGTGCCGGTCGTCCCGGCGGCGAGCCGGTCGCGCAGCCGCCCGAGGGCCAGGGCGTGCCAGTCGTCGAGGAGCGCGAGCGTGGACCGGGCGAGGTCCGCGTCGGCGGTCTCCCAGGCGGTGATCACGTTGCCCCAGAAATAGACGTGCTCGGACGCGTCCCCGTAGAGGGCCTCCAGCACCTCGGGCACCTCCGCCAGGACGTCGCCCATCGAGTTGAGGAGCCCGAGCGTGACGCCTCCGCCGAGTCCGGCGAGGACGGCGCGCAGGACGCCGAGCACGCCCTGGTGGACGTCCGCCGCCCGGACGGCGTCGCTGCGCGCGAGCAGCTCCAGTTGCGCGAAGGCCCGCCGCGCCGGTGCGGGATCGGCGCCATCGGGGCGGGGGCGGTCCGAGCCGGGTATGAGCTTGACCAGTGCCGCCTGGTAGAAGAGCTGGAGCGTCTCCAGGATCTCCTGGACGTTCCGCACGGTCAGCTCGGGAAGGCTGCTGGAGAACCGGAACAGGTACTGCCAGGTCTGTATCCCGCCGTAGAGGCGGATGTCGCGGACGACGACCCCGACGCCGTGGCGGGGCTCGACGAACCCCGCCAGGCGGAGCCGGGTCAGCACCTGCTGGACGCTCGAGGGGTTCAGCCCGTACCGGTCGGCGAGCCGCCGGATCGACGGGAGGGTGTCGCCGGCCCGGAGGCGACCCGTGGCGATCTGCAACGCGAGGTCGTCGGCGACCGCGTCCCGAACATTGCCGTGCGCCATCCCGCCCTCCCGTCCGTGCCCGGCGCGCGCGTCCTCCGCCCGCGGCGGGCGCCCGTTCACCGGCGTTCAGGGAGCACCGTACTGAATGCCCGCTACCAGGCGTCGTGGTGCAGGACGGTGTCGAGGGGGGCGCGGCGGGCGGGCTTGAAGGTGTCGCCGGTGTAGTACGCGGTGGGGATCAGCGCGCCCTGCCGGATGTTCGGGGGGATGCCGAGGAGTTCCGCGACCTCGCGTTCGTAGGCGAGGTGCAGGGACGTCCAGGCGGTGCCGAGGCCGCGGGCGCGGGCGGCGAGCGCGTAGTTCCAGACGGCGGGGTGGAGGGACGCCCACAGGCCGGCCTGGTTGGCGGCGGGGAGTTCGCCGGGGACGTGCAGGCAGGGGATGACGAGGACGGGCACCTCGCCCATGTGCTCGGCCAGGTGGGCGGCGCTGTCGCCGACGCGGCGCTGGACGGCGGCGCGGTCGGGATCGTCGGCGTGCAGGTTGCCGGCGAAGGACTTCGACTCGGCGTAGGCGGCGAACGCGCGGCGGTAGTACTCGCCGACGGCGCGGCGCCTGCCGGGGTCGGTGACGACGATCCAGTGCCAGTTCTGCGCGTTGCCGCCGGTCGGGGCCTGCACGGCGATCTCGAGGCATTCGCGGATCAGGTCCATCGGGACGGGACGCGCGAGGTCGAGGCGCTTGCGGACGGCCCGTGTGGTGGTGAGCAGCTCGTCGGGGCTCAGCGGCAGAGTCGTCATGCGTCCATGCTGCCCCACGGGCCACCGGGGGTTCCGGACGGGCCTCAGGTGAGGACCTCGTCGCTGAGCAGGCGCGCGAAGTCGGCGCGGAAGCGCTCGTACTGGGCGCGGAGGTCGGGGCCGGGCCAGTCGGCGGGGAGGAGCGCGGCGGGGAGGAGCGGGTCGTCCAGGAGGTGCCGGACGACGGCGGCGGCGAGCGTGAAGCGGTCGACGATGCCGTCGGCGGCGGCGAACGCGGCCCGCAGGTCTCGGGCGGGGGCGGCCCAGGCGTCCAGGTCCCACAGGGACGCGGCGAGCGCGGCGGGGTCGCCTTCGGGGCGGCCCTCGATGAACGTGCACTGCCGGACGGCTATGTCCGGGCGCTCGTGCAGAAGGTTCGCGGGCCGCATCCAGACGCCTTCGCGGAGTTCGGCGAGCCGGACGCCGGACATGGCCTGGCGGAGGGCGGTGCGTTCGGCGACGGGGCGGCGTTCGGCGGTGATGACGGCGATCTCCCAGGCGCCGTCCCAGGGGCGGGTGCGGGGGGAGCGGGCCTCGTCCTGGCGGGCCTGCCGGGCGAGGAGGCGTTCGGTGAGGCGGTAGCCGTCGCCGTCGCGGACGAGGTCGCCCGCGGCGACCATGCGCGAGAGCGCGACGCGGATCGCCCCGTCGGCGATGCCGAACAGGGCGCCGACGCGGACGAGGTGGCGGACCGGCAGGCGGGGCGGGTGGACGCCCAGCAGGGTGCTCAGGACCACCGACCGTGCGGTGAGGGCCCGGATCTCCATGGTTGCCAGTGACCTTATCGGGAGCCCGGTGCATTACAGGTCTTCCGTCACGTGTTGAGTAAGTGTAACGTCCAGGGTATGGGCAGCTACCTGATCGAGCCGTTCGACCGGCTCCCGTTCGGCGACGCGGAGAAGGCCCGCCGGTACGCGACCGAGCGGTACCGGGGCGCGGTGGGCCGCAACTGGTACGAGAGCGATCCGACGCTGCGGTTCCTGATGCGGCGCCACCTCGGGGACGGGTTCGGCTGGGCCGAGCCGCGGCTGCGGGAGCTCGGCGCGCTGATGGGCGGCCCGGTGGCACGGTGGGCCGAGGAGACCGACCGGAACCCGCCGCGGCTGGAGAAGTACGACCGGTGGGGGCGGGACGTCAGCGAGGTCGTGATGCCGCCGTCGTTCGAGGCGGCGCGGCGCGAGATCGTCGCGACGTCGTTCACCCGCCCCGAGTTCGTCCGCGAGGCGAAGGCGGCGGGGGCGGACCCGGTGGCGCTCGGCGTCGCGTGGAGCTACCTGCTCGACCAGGCCGACATCGGGATGGCGTGCGCGCTCGGCACGGGCGGCGACATGGTCGTCGGGCTCACCGAGGCGTTCGCGCCGGACGACGTGAAGGCGCGGGTCCGGGAGCTGTTCGCCGCCGGGGCGTTCTCCGGCGAGGCCGCGCAGATGCTGACGGAGCGGTCGGGCGGTTCGGACCTCGGGGCGCTGGAGTCGACGGCGGTCCGCGACGGGGACGCGTGGCGGCTCGACGGGTTCAAGTGGTTCGCGTCGAACGCGAACGGCTCGGCGTTCGTGGTGCTCGCCAAGCCGGCGGGCGCGGACGACGGGGTGCGGGGGATCGCGCCGTTCCTCGTCCTGCGGGAGCGGCGGGACGGGACGCGCAACGGCGTGCGGATCCGGCGGCTGAAGGACAAGCTGGGCACCCGGTCGGTGGCGTCCGCGGAGATCGAGTTCACCGGCGCGGAGGCGTTCCTGCTGGCCCCCGGGTCGTCCGCCGGCGAGGGCGGCGACGGCAGGGGGCTCGCGCGGATGATGGAGCTGACGAACGGCGCCCGGCTCGGCATCGCGACGATGGGGCTCGGCTGCGCGCGGCGCTCGCTCGTCGAGGCGCTCTGCTACGCGCGGGCGCGGGAGGCGTTCGGCGCGCCGCTGGCGGAGCAGCCGCTGATGCGGCGCAAGCTCGCGGAACTGGTCGTCGAGACGGAGGCCGCGCAGGCGCTGGTGTTCGACGGGTACCTGACGCCGCTGCGGATCGGCGCGGCGCTGGTGAAGCTGCGGGCGGCGCGGCTCGGCGTGACGGCGGCGAGCGACGCGATCGAGATCCACGGCGGCAACGGGTACATCGAGCAGTGGCCGGTGGCGCGCATCCTGCGGGACGCGCAGGTCAACCCGATCTGGGAGGGCGGCGACAACATCCTGTGCCTGGACGTGCGGCGCGGGATCGAGCGGCAGGACGCGCACGAGCCGTTCCTCGCCCGGGTCGCCGAGGCCGCCGGGCGGGCGCCCGCGGGGGACGACGCCACGGCCGCGCTCGTCCGGGACCGCATCGGGCATCTCCGCGAGGCCATAGAAGCGTGGCGCGGCCTCGACAAGAACGTGGCGGAGGCGCGCCTCTACCCGCTGGCGCAGTACATGGCGGACGTGTACGCGGCGGCTCTGCTTCTGGAGCAGGCCGGATGGGAACGCGACGACACGGGTACGGACCGCAAGGCCCTCGTCGCGCGCCTTTACGCTCGCGCCCACCTGGCCGACCCGAGCCCCTTGCGCGGTATCGACGGCCCGGCCGAGGATCTCGACCGGTTCGACGAACTCGTCGGCGGGGCCTTCACGGAGGAGTGACGGTATGGGGGTGCGGGTCGAGCGGCGCGGCGCCGTGACGACGGTGATCCTGTCGCGGCCGGAGGTGCGCAACGCCGTGGACGCGGCGACGGCGGCCGGGCTCGCGGACGCCTTCCGGGCGTTCGACGCGGACCCGGCGGCGAGCGTCGCGGTCCTGTGGGGCGAGGGCGGCACGTTCTGCGCGGGCGCCGACCTGAAGTCGATCGGGACGGACCGCGGCCCGCGCGTGGACCCGCCGCCCGCCGACGGCCCGCTCGGCTGCACCCGCATGCGGCTGTCGAAGCCGGTGATCGCGGCCGTCGCCGGGCACGCCGTCGCGGGCGGGCTGGAGCTGGCGCTCTGGTGCGACCTGCGCGTCGCCGAGGAGGACGCCGTGTTCGGCGTGTTCTGCCGCCGCTGGGGCGTCCCGCTCGTGGACGGCGGCACGGTGCGGCTCCCGCGCCTGATCGGCGAGAGCCGCGCGCTGGACCTGATCCTGACGGGACGTCCGGTGCGGGCGCGCGAGGCGTTCGACATCGGGCTCGCGAACCGGCTCGTCCCGTCCGGGACGGGCCGGGAGGCCGCCGAGGAACTGGCCGCCGAACTGGCCCGCTTCCCGCAGGCGTGCCTGCGCAACGACCGGGCGTCCGTCCTGGACGGCGCGGGGCTCGCCGAGCCGGACGCCCTCGCCGTCGAGCACCGGCACGGGCTCGGCTCCCTGGACGACGCCCTCACCGGCGCCGCCCGGTTCGCCGGGGGGCGCGGGCGACACGGCGACTTCTCCGACATCTGAACGTTGACCGAATCCGGTTCGGGTCCTAGGTTCCCTAGTGTGCGGGCGGCCCCGTCGCGACCTAGGGAGTCAATGCATGACCCTGACCGTGGAGCAGGCGGGCCTCGCGCTCGCCGACCCGAAGGCGTACGCCGACGACCGGCGGCTGCACGACGCGTGCGCGCTGCTGCGCCGCGAGTCGCCCGTCCACCGGGTCGACGCCCCCGGCTACGACCCGTTCTGGGCGGTCACCCGGCACGCGGACGTCATGGAGATCGAACGGGCCCACGACCTGTTCCGCAACGCGCCCCGCCCGCTGCTCGCGACGTCCGAGCTCGACGAGATCAACCGGCGGCGGGCCGAGCAGGGCATCGGGCTGCGCACCCTCATCCACATGGACGACCCCGACCACCGGGTCATCCGGGCGATCGGCGCCGACTGGTTCCGGCCGCGCGCGATGCGGGCGCTGGAACCGCGCGTCCGGGAGCTGGCGAAGCGGTACGTCGACCGCATGGTCGACCTCGGCGGCGAGTGCGACTTCGCGCAGGAGGTGAGCGTCCACTTCCCGCTGTACGTCATCCTGTCGCTGCTCGGCCTCCCCGAAAGCGACTTCGACCGGATGCTCACGCTCACCCAGGAGCTCTTCGGCGGTGACGACGAGGAGCGGCGGCGGGGCCAGAGCAACGAAGAGAAGCTCCAGGTCATCATGGAGTTCTTCGCCTACTTCCAGGAGCTGACCGAGGCCCGCCGCGCGAACCCGACCGACGACCTCGCGTCCGCGATCGCGAACGCCCGCGTCGGCGGCGAGCCGCTCAACGACTTCGACACCGCGTCGTACTACGTCATCATCGCGACCGCCGGGCACGACACCACCAGCGCGACGATCGCGGGCGGCCTGCACGCGCTCGTCGAGAACCCCGGCGAGCTCGACCGGCTCCGCGCCGACCTCTCGCTGATGCCGCTCGCCGTCGACGAGATGATCCGCTGGACCACGCCGGTCAAGGAGTTCATGCGCACGGCCGTCCGGGACTACGAGCTGCGCGGCGTCACGATCCGCGAGGGCGACGCGCTGCTGCTGTCGTACCCGTCCGCGAACCGCGACGAGGAGGTCTTCGCCGACCCGTTCCGGTTCGACGTCGGCCGCGACCCGAACAAGCACCTGGCGTTCGGGTTCGGCGTCCACTACTGCCTGGGCGCCGCCCTCGCCCGCATCGAGGTCCGCGCGTTCTTCGAGGAGCTGCTGCCGCGGCTGCGCTCGATCGAGCTCGCGGGCGAGCCGGAGGGGATCGCGACCACGTTCGTCGGCGGCCTCAAGCGGCTGCCGATCCGGTACAAGATCTCCTGACCCCGTCCCGCCGCCGAGGAGTTCGCATGCAGATCGACGCCGCCGTCCTGCGGGCCGCCGACGCCCCCTTCACGATCGAGGGCCTGGACCTGGCCGACCCCGGGCCCGGCGAGATCCTCGTCCGCATCGCGGGCACCGGCATGTGCCACACCGACCAGATGGCCCGCATTCCGGGCGACCTCGTCGCGAAGCCGGTCGTGCTCGGCCACGAGGGCGCGGGCGTCGTCGAGGCCGTCGGGCCGGGCGTCGCCGGCGTCACCGAGGGCGACCCCGTGGTCATGTCGTTCGACTCCTGCGGGACCTGCGCCGACTGCCGCGACGGCCACCCCGGCTTCTGCCCGGGGATGGTCACGCGGAACATGCTCGCCGCCCCGCTCGACGGCGTCGCCCGGCTCACCGACGCGTCCGGCGCGGCCGTCCACAACCGGTGGTTCGGCCAGTCGTCGTTCGCGACGCACGCCCTCGGGACCGCCCGCAACGTCGTGCCCGTCACCCGCGACCTCCCGCCGGACGCGCTCGCGAAGCTCGGCCCGCTCGGCTGCGGCGTCCAGACGGGCGCGGCGTCCGTGCTCATCGCGCTCGGCGTCGGCGCCGGCGACACGTTCGCGGTGTTCGGCGCGGGCGCCGTCGGGCTCGCCGCCGTGATGGCCGCCCGGCTCGCGGGCGCCGCGACCATCATCGCGGTCGACCTGCACGAATCACGGCTGGAACTGGCGCGGGAACTGGGCGCCACGCACACGCTGAACGGCGCCGACGACGACCTCCCCGGGCAGATCCGGGGGCTCACCGGCGGCGGCGTCCGGTACGCGCTCGACACCACCGCCGTCCCGGACGTCGTGTCCGGCGCCGTCGCGTCGCTGCGGGCGAACGGCGTCTGCGGCCTCGTCGGCGTCGGCGCGACCGAGTACCGCCTCGACGCGAACCTGCTGCTCCTGGGCCGCACGGTCAAGGGCATCATCGAGGGCGACGCCGTCCCCCACACGTTCATCCCGAAGATGATCGAACTGTGGCGGCAGGGCCGCTTCCCGTTCGACCGGCTGATCACGACCTACCCGCTCGCCGCGATCAACGAGGCCGAGGCGGACGCCCACGCGGGCAAGGTCGTCAAGCCCGTCCTCATCCCGGGCGGCTAGCGGACGCGGTGGAGGAGGTCGTCGCCGCGGTCGAGGCGGCGGCAGTTCTCCACCGCGACCTCGAAGTACCGCTCCCACGTCTCGCGCGTCAGCCACGCCACGTGCGGCAGCACGACCGTGTTCTCCAGCGCGAGCAGCGGGTTCGCGGGGTCGACCGGCTCCGACTCGAACACGTCGAGGCCCGCGCCGCCCAGCCGTCCCGACTCCAGCTCCCGGACGAGCGCCGCCTCGTCGATCACCGCGCCGCGCGCCGTGTTCACGACGACCGCGCCGTCCGGGAGGAGGGCCAGGCGCCGCTCGTCCAGGAGATGATGCGTCTCGTCCGTCAGCGGGACGTGCACCGACAGGACGTCGCTCGCCCGCAGCAGCCCGTCGAGGTCGCGCCACGCGGGGTCGTCCGGGCGCGGCCGCCGCGACGTGTACAGGACGCGCGCGCCGATCGCCTCCAGCATCCCCCGCAGCAGCCCCGCGATCTCGCCGCCGCCGAGCAGCCCGACCGTCCGGCCCTTCAGCTCGCCGCCGACCAGCGCCCGGTCGGCCGGCCAGCCCGCGCCCGCGCGGGTGCGCGCGTCGAACGTGACGACGCGGCGCAGCACCGACAGCGTCAGCAGCAGGGTCGTCTCCGCCACCGCCTGCGCGTTCCGCCCCGGCATGTTCGCGACCGCGATGCCCCGCTCCGCCGCCGCGTCCAGGTCGATCGTGTTCACCCCGGTGCCGAGCTTCTGGATCAGCCGCAGCTTCGGCGCCCGGTCCATGTCCGCCGCCGTCAGCGGGCGCAGGACGTGCCAGATCACCTCGGCGTCCGGCAGCAGCTCCGCGAACCGCGCCTCGTCCTCCTCCGGGCAGCTCACCACGTCCAGCCCCGGCTCGGAACGATCCATGTCGTAGTGCAGCAGAACGCGCATGCCCGGCCTTTCGATCATCGATTCAAGAAACGTGAACCCGGCGGTCGCGACCGTTGTTCCCCGGGTACGGTCCACCATCATGACCTGGCCCGAACTGCCGATCGTCCAGGCGCCCATGGCGGGCGGACCGTCCACGCCCGAACTCGCCGCCGCCGTCTCCACGGCCGGCGGCCTCGGCTTCCTCGCCGCCGGATACAAGACGGTCGCCGCCATGCGCGCCGACATCGCCCGCACCCGCGAGCTGACGGACCGTCCCTTCGGGACGAACCTGTTCACGCCGTCCCACGACGACGTCGATCCCGCGGCCGTCGAGAGGTACCGGACGCGGCTCGTCCCCGAGGCCGAACGGCTCGGCACCGCCCCCGGGGACCCCTCGCCGTCCGCACGCGACGACGACTACGACGCGAAGATCGCCGATCTCCTCGGCGACCCGCCCGCGTTCGTGAGCTTCACCTTCGGGACACCGCACGCCGACGTCGTCCGGGCCTTGCAGGAACGCGGCGTCACCGTGGTCGTCACGGTCACGAACGTGGACGAAGCCCTGCGCGCGTCGCACGAATCCGGCGCGGACGCCCTCTGCCTGCAGGGCTTCGAGGCCGGCGGGCATCGGGCGTCCTTCACGAACACCCTCGACGACGGCCTGCCGGTGCGCGGGCTCCTCGCCGCCGTGCGGGCCGCCGTCCCCGACCGTCCGCTGATCGCCGCCGGGGGCCTCGCCACGCGGGCGGACGTCGCCGAACTGCTCGAGCTCGGGGCGGTCGCCGCGCAGCTCGGCACCGCGTTCGTCCGGTGCCCCGAGAGCGGCGCGAACGCCGTCCACAAGGCCGCGCTCGCCGACCCCCGCTTCACCGCGACCGCCGTCACCCGCGCGTTCAGCGGGCGCCCCGCGCGCGGCCTCGTCAACCGCTTCCTCGCCGAGCACGACGCGCACGCGCCCGCCGCGTACCCGGACGTCCACCACGTCACCGCGCCGCTGCGGAAGGCCGCCGTCGCCGCGGGCGACCCGGACGTCCCGAACCTGTGGGCGGGCACGTCCTGGCGGCACGCCGCGGACGCGCCCGCCGCCGAGGTCGTCCGGTCCCTGGCGGGCTGACCCCCGGCGTCAGCCGCGCGCCTTCGCGACCGCCTCCCGCACCGCCGGGGCGATCTCCCCGCCCCACCGGCCGAGCGAGACGTCGTCGTGCGCGTCGTGGCCGGGCGGGAAGAGCACGAACCCGGACGCGCCGTGCTCCAGCACCGCGCCCGTCAGCTCCTCGGCCCACTGGTCCACGGACCCGCCGACCCAGCGGCCCTCGCGGTCGCGCGTCGCCGCGAGCGGTCGGTCGGTGATGCGGCCGGGCAGGTTGTAGACGGTGCGGACCTCGCCCGGGTCCCGCCCCGGCGGCGGCCGCCGCGTCGTCGATGACCGGCCGCGACGTCCGGTACCGCTCGCTGAGCCAGTCCGCCGCGTGCCCCGGGATCCAGCCGTCCGCCACCCGGCCCGTCGCGGCCAGCGACTTCTTCCCGACGGATCCGGTCCACACGGGCGGCGCGGGCACCGGCGCCGGCTCGATGCCGTCCACCCGGTAGTGCCGCCCGTGGTGGGTGACCGGCGCGCCGCCGCCCGACAGCGCCTTGACGAGGACGATCGCCTCCTCGAACGCGTCCACCGCGTCGCCGGGCGACAGCCGCGGCACCCCCATGTCGGCGATCCGGTCCCACAGCCCGCCCACGCCGAGGCCGAGCACCACGCGGCCGTCCGACAGCGCCGACAGCGACGTCACCGTCCGGGCGAGCATGGGCGCGGGCCGGGTCGGCAGGTTGCTCACGTTGGCGAAGCCCGCGATGCGCCGGGTCCGGCCGAGGACGAACCCGATCGTGGCGTAGGCGTCCAGGCGTCCGCCGATGTAGGGGTGGTCGGAGAGGGAGAACAGGTCGAGGCCGTCCTCGTCGGCCCGCCGCACCATGCGCAGCAGCTCGGGCGCCTCGTCGATGCCGGTGTGCGCACCGAACCCGAAAACGACATCATGAATGGACACGGTCGCACCTTTCGTTCGTCTCGCGAACTTTATTAGTTCGTGAGGCGAACTGCAAGGGCGGGCTCCGGTCGCGCCTCCTTCGGGGGCCGGGTCAGCGGTCGCCGGGCTCGTCGGCGCCCTGGCCCGGTTCGAGGAAGACGAGCGGGACCTCGTTGTCGAGGACGACGCGTCCGAGCAGGCGGCCGAGGGTCTCCCGCTCGGCGTCGCCCAGCCCGCTCGGCAGCGCGTCGACCCGCCGGCAGGTCTCGTCGTAGAACTCCTCGGCGAGCCGCGCGCCCTTCGGGGTGAGCGAGACCAGGACCGCGCGCGTGTCCGACGGGCACGTCTCGCGCCGGACCAGCCCGTTGCGCTCGGTGCGGTCGACCAGGCCGGTCAGGCTCGACTTGGCCAGGCCCAGCATCGCGCCGAGCTCGCCCATCCCGTACGGCCGGTGCATCAGCACGCACAGCAACTGGCCCTGCTGCGAGGTGAGGCCGTGTTCCCGGGCCGACTCGCTGTACACGGCGTTCACCAGGAACGTGGACCGCACCAGCGCCGCCACGACCCCGATCCGGCCGTCGTCATCCGTGCGCACGCCGCAAGTGTACCGGCGGGACCCACGGAGTTCGCAGGGCGAATTATCGCGCGCCCCAGTCCCAGAGGGCCTGCAGGACGGGGCCGAGCTCCCGCCCCCGCGGCGTCAGCGCGTACCGCGTCCGGACCGGACGGCCCGGCAACCGGTGCCGCTCGGCCACGCCCGCCGCCACGAGCTGCGCCAGCCGGTCCGACAGCACCTTGTCCGACAGCGCGGGCAGCAGCTCCCGCAGTTCCCCGTACCCGCGGTCGCCCTTCAGCAGCTCCCGCACCACCAGCGTCGTCCAGCGGCCCCGCAGCGCCCCCAGCGTGATCTCCACCGGGCACTCCGCCGCCGGCGCGGCGACCGCCGCGCGCGGATCGTCCGGCAGCCCCGGCCGGCTAACCGCTTGGTGAGCCACGGCCCCGCCCACTACGTTCTCGACCACTCGCCCTCCCACCGGAAGGATGCCGCATGCGACAGCTCGCCGAACGCCCCGAGGACGTCCCCGCCGTCTTCGCCGACCGCTTCAACTCCGGCGATCCGGCCGCCCTCGCCGAGGTCTACGAGGACGACGGCATGCTCGTCCTCGGCGGGCCCCTCACCGGCGAGGCCGCCCACGCCGCGAACGCCCGCCTCCAGGGGCTCGGCGTCCCGATCACCGTCCGCCCCCGGCACGTCCACGCCAACGGCGACCTCGCGCTCCTCATCGTCGACTGGTCCATCGAGGGCACCGGCCCGGACGGCGAACCCGTCGCGATCCGCGGCACCGCGACCGACGTCGCCCGCCGCGGCCCCGACGGATACTGGCGCTACGCCATCGACAACCCCTTCGGCGTCGAAGACTTCGAAGGCCCCTGACAGTGAGCGGGCCTTGACGGACCGATCGGTTCGCTGAACGCACGCGGGGCGGACAGGGCCCTTCTCGGGAGGCTTCCGGCGGGTTACCGTGTGCGTGGCGTCCTGGCCGGCAGTGCGCCCTGCGCCTGGGAGGGTCCCGCACGCGGGACCGCGTGGCTCTGTGCCGGCTCCTCAGTATCCCCGTCTGCCGAGGAGCCCGATGAAGACCACGTCCAGAACATGGCCCGCGCTCGCCGCGGCCGTCACCGCGCTCGTCCTCGCACTGACCGTCGTGGTGACGTTCCCCCTTCACGCGTCGTCCGCGTCGTTGACCGCGTGCGCGTATCCCGCCTGGGCCGAAGGCAACTCCTACACGGCCGGTACCAAGGTGTCCTACGAGGGACGCGGGTACGAGGCCGTCTCGTCGCACACCGCGCACCCGGGCGCCGGGTGGAATCCGGCGTCCACTCCCACCCTGTGGCGCGACATCGGCGCCTGCGAGGGGACGCCCCCGACCACCGCCCCGCCGACCACCGCCCCGCCGACCACCGCCCCGCCGACCACCGACCCGCCGACGACGCCGCCGCCCGGAGGGGAGGACGACTGCGCGCCGAAGGGCAGGCCGTCCGGCAAGGTGCTGCACGGGTACTGGGAGAACTGGGACGGCGCGGCCAACGGCGTGCATCCGCCGTTCGGCTGGACGCCGATCACGAACCCGGAGATCCGGCGGCACGGATACAACGTCGTCAACATGGCGTTCCCCGTGATCCGCTCGGACGGCACCGTGCTGTGGGAGGACGGGATGGACGCGACCGTCAAGGTCGCGACGCCCGCGGAGATGTGCGCCGCGAAGGAGGCGGGGCTCACGCTGCTGATGTCGATCGGCGGGGCGACGGCGGGCATCGACCTGTCGTCGCGGGCGGTCGCCGACCGGTTCGTCGAGACGATCGTCCCGATCCTGCGGCGGTACAACTTCGACGGCATCGACATCGACATCGAGACCGGCCTGACGGGTGGCGGCGACATCAAGACGCTCTCGACATCCCAGGCCAACCTGGTCCACATCATCGACGGCGTGCTCGCGCGGATGCCCGCGAACTTCGGGCTGACGATGGCGCCGGAGACCGCGTACGTGACCGGCGGCAGCGTCGTCTACGGGTCGATCTGGGGCGCGTACCTCCCGATCATCAAGAAGTACGCCGACAACGGCCGTCTGTGGTGGCTGAACATGCAGTACTACAACGGCTCCATGTACGGGTGCTCCGGTGACTCCTACTCCGCCGGGACGGTCGAGGGGTTCGTGAAGCAGACCGACTGCCTGAACGACGGGCTCGTCATCCAGGGCACGACGATCCGGGTGCCGTACGACAAGCAGGTTCCCGGGCTGCCCGCGCAGCCGGGCGCGGGCGGCGGCCACATGCCGCCGAGCCTCGTCGCGCAGGCGTGGAACCACTACGGCGGACGGCTGAAGGGCCTGATGACCTGGTCCCTGAACTGGGACGGGTCGAAGGGCTGGACGTTCGGCGACAACGTCCGCTCCCTCCAGGGACGCTGACGCGGGGACGAACCGGGGTGCGGGCCCGCACCCCGGTTCGTCATCCGGCGGCGCGGGCCGCGCGGGCGCCGAGGTCGCGCAGGTGCTCGACCAGTTCGGGCGGGTCGTGGACGGTGAAGTCGCAGCCGAGCATCAGCAGCCGGGCCGCGAGCCACGGCAGGGTGTCGGCGTAGGTGTCGAGGCGGCAGGTCCGTTCGTCGATCGGGGTGACGTCGTCGGGGGCGGCGCCGAGCCCCAGCCGGACCTCCTCCGCCGGGGCCCGCAGGGTGACCGTCGCGGTGTGGACGGGCGCGAGCGAGTACATCCGGTCGGTGACGAACGCGACGGCGTCCCCGCCGGGGACGTCGCGTGGCGCGAACCGCTGCCCGGTGGGGTGCGGTTCCCGGATCCGGTCGGCGCGGAAGATGCGCCAGTCGTCGCGTTCGGTGTCGTGGGCGAGCAGGTACCAGCGGCGGCCCGCGGCGACCAGCCGGTACGGCTCGACCTTCCGGCGGCCCTCGGTGCCGTCCGCCTTCACGTACGCGAACCGCAGCGC
Source organism: Actinomadura sediminis (assembly GCF_042675525.1). NCBI lineage: Bacteria > Bacillati > Actinomycetota > Actinomycetes > Streptosporangiales > Thermomonosporaceae > Actinomadura > Actinomadura sediminis. The sequence continues at coordinate 201,289 of NZ_JBHTJA010000001.1, read as the reverse complement.
CTCGCGGTTGGTGACGGCGGCCGCGGCGGCGGCGAGGACGTCCGGGTCGACGCGGGGTCCGTCCGGGGGCGGCATCGCGACGGTCGCGGTGTTCAGCGTGCCGACCCGCCGCCGCAGCCGCGCGGGGAGCACCTGCTCCAGTTTGGCGAGGGCCCGGACGGACGCCTCGCCGATGCCGTCCACCGCGTTCCCGGCGGCGGTGCGGAGGCTGACGGCGATCGCCACGGACTCCTCGTCGTCGAGCAGCAGCGGCGGCATCGCGGTCCCGGCGACGAGCCGGTACCCGCCGTCCGGGCCGGTGGTGCCCTCGATGGGGTAGCCGAGGCCGCGCAGCCGGTCGATGTCGCGGCGGACGGTGCGGGGGCTCACGCCGAGCCGGTCGGCGAGTTCGCCGCCGGGCCACTCGCGCGGCGTCTGGAGCAGCGACAGCAGGGTCAGGAGCCGTCCGGGGGTGTCCGTCATGTTCTCCAGGGTCGGCGAAGTCGAGGCCAGAAATTGACCTAAACCGAGCCTACCTTGGGGCCATCAGCACCGAGGAGGACACATGACCGTTCGGCCGTTCCGCATCGACGTCCCGCAGGCCGACCTGGACGACCTGAACGAGCGGCTCGCGCGCACCCGGTGGCCGCGGCGGCTCCCGGGTGAAGGCTGGAGCCGCGGCGTCCCCGTCGACTATCTGCGCGACCTCGCGGAGTACTGGCGCACCGGGTTCGACTGGCGCGCCCAGGAGGCCCGCTTCAACGGGTTCCCGCAGTTCATGACCGAGATCGACGGGCTCGACGTGCACTTCCTGCACGTCCGGTCGGCCGACCCGGACGCCCTCCCGCTGCTCCTCACGCACGGCTGGCCGAACTCGTTCGTCGAGTTCGTCGAACTGCTCGGGCACCTCGCGGACTTCCACGTCGTCGTCCCGACCGTCCCCGGCTTCGGGTTCTCGGCGGCGCCCCGGGAGACCGGCTTCAGCGTGGCGCGCGTCGGCCGCATGTGGGCGGAGCTGATGCGCCGCCTCGGCTACGACCGGTACGGCGTCGAGGGCGGCGACCTCGGCGCCTACATCGCGCCGGAGGTCGCGAAGGCCGCGCCCGGGCACGTCGCGGGCGTGTACGTCATCGCCGGCCTCGGCTTCCCCACCGAGAAGGACGTCCCGGACATGACGCCCGAGGAGCGCGCGCACTACGAGATGATGCAGCAGTGGTCGACGGGCGGCCTGGACCACCACGCCATCCAGCGGGCCGCGCCCCAGACGTTCGCGTACGGGTGGGAGGACTCCCCGGCGGCGGCGCTCGCCTGGATGATGCAGAAGTTCGAGGACTTCAACACCTCGGGCGTCCCGGCCGACGAGGCCATCGACCGCAACCTCATCCTCGCGAACGTCAGCCTGTACTGGTTCACGCAGTCGTTCGGGACGGCCGCGTGGCAGTACTACGAGACGTCCGAGTCGGCGTGGCCCGAGGGGCAGGACCTCGTCCCGACCGGCCTCTACAGCGGCCCTCCCGGCATCCGCAGGCTCGCCGAGCGCCACAACACGATCGTCCACTGGCCGGAGGACAACCCGGGCGGCCACCACTTCATCGCGATGGAACGCCCCGACGCCGTGGCCGCCGACCTGCGCAAGTTCTTCACGCTCGTCCGCTGACGCGACCGGACCGGCCCCGTTCCCGCCCGGGAACGGGGCCGGTCCGCTCACGGCACCAGGACAGGACGACCTTGCCGGGCAGCCGCCCGGCGACGGCCGCGTCGTGGACGTCCGCGAGGTCGGCCAGCGGCCGCCGCTCGCCGACGTCGATCGTCAGCTCGCCCGCGTCGACCCGCGCGACCAGTTCGGCGAGCCGCGCGGCGTCACCGGCGGGTCTGCTGGAGAAGGCCGGCCTACCTGCACGGTGACGGTGCCGGCCCGGGCGGATGCGTGGTGTCAGGAGTTCTCTGGTGCGGGGTTCGGCTGGTCGACGTACAGGTCACCGGCGAACCAGCGCAGCGCCCGGCGAATTCCGGCGGCGGGCTTCCCCTGGGTGATGATCTCGCCGACTCCGACGACGATGCCGCCCTGGAACTCCTCGCCGGGCGGAGGTGTGCGCCCGCTCTTGAACCAGACCACCATCTTCCAAGCGGTAAGGCGATGCTTGATGAGGCTGACCTGCTGAACATCCTCCCAGGCGACTTCTGTCGTGGTGCGCCGCCAGTGCCCGGCCTCGAAGGTGAAACCAGTGGACCGCAGGACGAGACGGTGGTTGTGACCGATCATGAGCAGCCCGACAACCAGCCCGACCAGAAGGGAGAGGGCGAGGACGGCACCCGGTGTGAGGGTCTTGGGAAGAGCCTCGTCCTCCAGGTACATTTCGGCGAGCCAAAGCAGCAAGCTAAAGCCTCCGGCAATGGTTGCGATCTTCCACCCCATGTCGAACGCCTCCCGGAGCTTGTTCGTAGTGAAGGTCGCTTCGGTGACCGGTTCCGGGAGCTGGCCGCCGTTCGGGATGTCGTACGCGAGCCGCGTGGTGGTGTCGGGGTCCAGCCGCATTCGCCGGGCCGCGCTGTGGTTCCGTCCGGCGGCGGCCTGGACGGTGCGGGTGCCCGAGTCGACGGTGAACGTGCCGTGCTCGCCCGGACGGACGGTGCCGAGCGTCGTGCCGTCGACGATGACATCCAGGTCGTCGGGGCCGAGGTTGCCGATCGTTAGCTCGGCCGGTCCTGTCCGTGGCTCACGGCGGGGCGGCGGGACGTGCGGACCGGTGCCGGTTCCGCCGGGCGGGCTGCCGTCCGGTTCGGGGATCACCGTCGTGATCTCGGGCGGGAGCCAGCGGGTCGCGGTCGCGGCGGGTGCGGCGAGCCGGTCGAGGACCTCGGCGACGGTGGGACGGTCGTCCGGGTCCTTCGCCAGGCACGCGGCGACCGTTTCGCGGAGCGCGCCGGTCAGGCCGGTCAGGTCGGGCTCCTCGTCGATGACGCGGCGGAGGATGGCCAAGGCCGGGCCGGCGCCGAACGGGCCGCGGCCGGTGGCGGCGAACACCAGGACCGAGCCCAGCGCGAACACGTCGCTGGGCGGGCCGGCGGCTTCCCCGTTCGCCTGTTCGGGGGACATGAACGACGGGGTCCCGACCACGCCCTGCGTGAGGGTGTGGGCGGTGGCGTCGAGGGCGCGGGCGATCCCGAAGTCGATGACGCGCGGCCCGTCGTCGGCCAGCAGCACGTTCGAGGGTTTGAGGTCGCGGTGCACCAGGTCGCAGGCGTGGACGGCGGCCAGCCCCTCGGCCAGCCCGGCCCCGAGGACCCCGAGCGCCGTGGCGGGCAGCGGGCCGTGCCGTTCGACGGCCGCGTGCAGCGACGGGCCGGGGATGTAGGCGGTCACCAGCCAGGGCGGGTCGGCGTCGGGGTCGGCGTCGACGACTTGGGCGGCGAAGAACCCGCCGACCCGGCGGGCCGCCTCCACCTCCAGGGCGAACCGGCGTCGGAACCCCGCGTCCCCGGCGAACTCCGGCCGGACGATCTTGACCGCGACCGGGCGTCCGCTGCGGAAACGGCCCAGGTACACCTGGCCCATCCCGCCCCCGCCGAGCCTGCTCTCCAGCCGGTACGGCCCTACCTGGCGCGGATCACCCGGCCGCAACCCCTCCACCCGACCCCCTCATAGGAACGTTCATGTCTGAACGGTCGAAAGGACATCATGCCCACGCCGCGCCGGTCGGGGAAGGGAAACCGCTAGGACTCTCAGGACGTCCAGGGGCGGCCGGTGAGGCGTTCGTAGACGTCGATGTAGCGGGCGCGGGTGGCGTCGACGACGTCCTGCGGGATCTCGGGGCCGGGCGGGGTGCGGTCCCAGTCGAGGGTGCTGCTCCAGTCGCGGACGAACTGCTTGTCGAGGGAGTGCTGCGCGCGTCCCGGTTCGTACGCGTCGGCGGGCCAGAAGCGGGACGAGTCGGGCGTGAGGACCTCGTCGCCGAGGACGAGCGTCCCGTCGGCGGCGCGGCCGAACTCGAGCTTGGTGTCGGCGATGATGATCCCGCGCTCCCGCGCCAGTTCGGCGCCCCGCCGGTAGATCTCGAGCGTGACGTCCCGCAGCCGCTCGGCGGTGCCGGCGCCGATCTCCGCGACGACGTCGTCGAACGTGATGAACTCGTCGTGCCCCTCGACGGCCTTCGTCGTCGGGGTGAAGATCGGCTCGGGGAGCTTCGACGCCTCGACGAGGCCGTCCGGCAGCGCGATGCCGGACACCGCGCCGTCCTTCTCGTACTGCTTCAGCCCGAGGCCGGTGAGGTAGCCGCGGGCGATCCACTCGACGGGCAGCATCGACAGCCGGCGGCACCGGATCGCCCGGCCCTCCCACTCGTCCGGCACGTCCGTCGCGGACACGACGTGGTTCGGGACGATGTCGCCGAGCTGCTCGAACCACCACAGCGAGAGCTGCGTCAGGATCTTGCCCTTGTCGGGGACGGTCGTCGGCAGCACGACGTCGTACACGCTGACCCGGTCGGACGCGACGAGGATCAGTTCGTCCCCGTCGGCGTAGACGTCCCTGACCTTGCCCGAGTGGACGAGTTCCATCGACGCTCCTCAGCTCGCGTGGCGGTGTGCGGGCGCCCGCAGGGCGTCGGCGTCCGCTGAGGAGCGTCCGGTCACCTCCAGGCGCCCGCGAAGTTTACCCCGGTCGCACGCGGGACGAACGGCGCCGTTCGTCCCGCGTGCGGGGCGTCAGGCGGCGAGCGTGCGGGCGCCGAAGCGGCGGGCGGTGGCGACGGCCGCGGAGTGGTGCTCGCGGGCGATGTCCCGCAGGCCCTCCATGCCGGGGGTGGTGTCGGCGAGGGTGAGCTCGCGCTTGATCACGGTGAGGTCGGCCTGCCAGATGTCGGCGAGGACGCGCCGCAGGTACGGGGTGGAGTGGTCCCAGCCTTCGCGCGGGGCGCCGGGGCCGTAGCCGCCGCCGAGGGTGGTGACCAGCGCGGTCGGGGTGCCCTGGAGGAGCGGGTCCGTGGGGGAGGCGCCCGCGATGGCGAGGTCCACCCAGGTCTTGAAGTGCTGGGAGACGCCGTAGTTGTACAGCGGGACGGCGAGGATCGCGGCGTCGGCGTCCCGGAGCTCCGCCGCGAGGGTCGCGCCCAGGGCGAGGGCTTCGACCTGGGCGGGGGTGCGTTCCTCCGCGGGGGTGAAACCGGCGGTGACGGCGAGCGTCCAGGCGTCCGCGGGCAGCGCGTCGGTGCCCAGGTGGCGGCGGGTCACCGTGGTGCCCGGGTTCGCGGCGGTCCACTGGGCCTCGGCGATGTCGGCGAGTTCGGCGGACGCGGACGCGCCGGGGGTGATGCTGGCGTCCAGGCGGAACAGGTTCATGGCACTCCTTCGATGACGGCGGGACGTGGCGGTGCCGCCGCGGCCTCACCCAGCTAAGCGGACTTCACCCCGCTTATATTCCCGGCGGTAGATTGTCCGCGTGGCCACGTCCGTCGTCCCGTTCGGGAGGCCGCGCGGCGAGCGCGCCGACGCGGCCCGCAACCGCGAGCTGCTGCTGGCGACGGCCCGCGAGATGATCGCGGAGCACGGCGCGGCGAAGGTGACGATGGACGGCCTCGCCGAACGCGCCGGCCTGGGCAAGGGCACCGTCTTCCGCCGCTTCGGCTCCCGCGCGGGCATCTTCCGGGCGCTGCTGGACGCGGACGAGCGGCGCTTCCAGGAACGCGTCCTGTCCGGGCCGCCGCCGCTCGGCCCCGGCGCCGATCCGGTCGACCGGCTCGTCGCCTACGGCCGCGCCCGCATCGGCTTCCTCCTCGACCACCAGGACATCGCCCGCGCCTCGCTCGACCGCGACCGTCCCGCCGCCGTCGCCGCGGACACCACCCATCTCCACGTCCGCGTCCTGCTCGACCGGGCCGGGGTGCGGATTCCCGCCATCGAGGGCGTCGTGATCCAGCTCACCGCCGCGCTCGAAGCCCCGCTGCTGCTGGCGCTGTCCGCGTCCGAGGACGTCCCGCCCTTGGAACCGGACGTCGCCCGCATGCTCGGCGACGGCTGGCAGTACCTGATCGAACGTCTCGTCCGCTGACGCTCCACCCGTTCCGCCCGTGTCGTGAAAGATCGGCGGACGTCCGGACATGTACGGGGTGATCGTCGACCGAGGAGCCCGACATGCCGAAGACCGCCGATGGGTGAGGACGAGTTCACGGCGGTGTACACCGCCACCTACAGACCCTTGCTCGGCTACGCCCTGCGCCGCTGCGACACCCCCGAGGACGCCGCCGACGTCGTCGCCGAGACGTTCGCGATCGCCTGGCGGCGCGCGGCCGACATCCCCGCGGGCGACCAGGCCCGCCTGTGGCTGTACGGGGTCGCGCACCGCGTCCTCGCCAACCACCGGCGCGGCGCGCGGCGCGACACGATCAGGGTCGCGGCGCTGCGGGACGAACTGGCGGCGGGAACGGCGCCCCGCCCCGCACCGGGACCGGACGGCCCGGCGGTCGCCGAGGTGTTCCGCGCGCTGCCGGACCGCGACCGCGAACTCCTCGCGCTCGTGGCCTGGGAGGGCCTGTCCAACACCGAGATCGCCACGGTGCTGGGGTGCTCGCGCAACGCGGTGAGCATCCGGCTGCACCGCGCCCGCAGAAGGTTCGCCCGCGCCCTCCGGTCCGCCGGCGTCGACGCCCCGCCGGACGTCGTGCGGGACCGCGTCGCCGTCCGCAACCCCGTCTCTTCAAGGAGTGACCTGACATGACGTCCCGGATCGACGAACTCGTGGCGGGACTGGCCCCCGTGCGCGACGACGACGTCCCCAGCGAACCGTCCGGCCGAGGGGGCCGGGAGCTGCTGGCCGCGGTCGTCTCCGCCGGGTCCCCGCCACCCCGGCGGCGCCGCCCCCGGCTGTACCCGCGCCTGGCGGCCGGTGCCGCGACCGTCGCCGCGCTCGCGGCCGCGTCCGTCATCGGCCTGCCCGGCTTCGAGTCCGAGCCGCTGCGCAGCTACGCCAACGCCGCGGTCGCGATCGACGTCGAGGGCGACGTGTACGAGGTGCGGGTCAAGGACGCCTACGCCGGCCAGCGCGAGTTCAGCGCGGCGTTCGCCCGGTTCGGCCTCGACGTCAGGCTGCGCGTCGTCCCCGTGTCGCCGCGCCGCGAGCGCGACTTCGTCCAGGTGCGGACCTTGCATCCGGCGCGCGGCGGCCACGTGCCGCCGGGGGGCGTGACGGGCACGTCCAGCACCGAGCTGGAGTGCTCGCCCGGCCAGGTCGTCTGTTCCCTGAAGGTCGGGCTCGGCGGGGAGATGTTCCGCCGGCACGGGGCCGACATCCTCATCGGCCGCAAGGCCCGCCCCCATGAGGTGTACGCGGACGTCATGCCGCGTGCGGGCGATCATCCCGGGAGCCTCGGCCTCACCGGCCGGACCGCCGGCGAGGCCCTCGCCGGTCTCCGCCGCCGCGGGCTCACCGCCGTCTTCACGATCGGCGCGTTCAACGCCGACGGCTCGGGCACCATGTGGGACCCGCCCGCGAACTGGCGCCCCGCCGCCGACCGCCGCGTCACCGGAGCGTGGATGCGCGGCCCCACCTCGGCCGGTCTCCTGGTCGCCCCGGCCGAAGGCGACCCCGAGCCCCGGCCCGTTCCGTCCGGCTGAATCCGCGGCGCACCGGCGGGGCGCCGTTCGCCCCGCCGGGCACGCTCCGCGTTTGCCGGAACCGCAAGGTCATGTGCCGGATCGTGCTCGGCGTGGTGACACTGGGCGCATCCGACACGAGGAGCCCCGCACCGGACGACGGTGTCGCCGACATCGTCCGCCGCTACCGGGAGACCGTCCAACGCGCGAACGAGGTGCTCGACGGCTGCCCGGACCTCGACGCCGCCCTCCCGCGCCCGGGACGCCCCGCCCCCACCGTCCGCTGGGCCCTCGTCCACATGATCGAGGAGACCGGCCGCCACGCGGGCCACGCCGACATCCTGCGAGAACTGATCGACGGCGCGACCGGCCGCTGACCTTTCAGGTGGCCGCGTGCAGGACGGCGAAGAGTCCTCTCGCGCGGGAGCCGTCCGGGCGGCGCCACGGCCCGGCGACGTGACCGGCCGCTTCGGGGACGGGCGCGTCGTCGGGGACGGGGCGCAGGACCCGGTAGAGGCGGAGGATCGCGCCGGGCGCGGTCAGCTCGGTGCCTTCGCGGTCGTCGACGGCGGCGGCGAAGTCCGCGGGGAGGCCGTCGCCGACGTAGGAGCGGGTGACCTCCGGGTCGGGGGTGTCGCTGGTGTTCTGGTCCTGGGCCTGGGCGCGGCCCTCGATCAGGGCCGCCAGCCGGGCGACCGGCACCGGGTCGTGGCAGCCGTCGTAGGCCCAGCGGCGCCCCAGCACCCCGTGTTCCATCGTGCCGACGAGCGCGTGCTCCGCCCCGTCGAGCGGGGCGCCGCGGTAGGAGAGCGGCACCAGGTAGGTGACCGGGCGGGCGCCCGAGGCGTCGTTGACGATCATGAATTCGATCCCGACCTCGCCCTGCGGGTCGTCCAGCCGGAAGCCGCCGGCCTTGGTCAGCGCCGGTTCGCTCCCGCCGGAGTACCACGGCCGGGAGGGAAGCCAGGCGGTGAGCAGGTCGAGCTTGCTCGGTTCGAGGGTGGTGCGGTGGACGACGGCCATGCCCCGATGTCCCTTCCGATCGGACGGTGCTTCCCCCGCATGATCCCATCCGCCGGGCGGGGACGAGCGGGCGCGGCCGATGTTCAACGGGAGGTGAATGGGGACGGTTCGGGTGGGTAGGGGCGGGGTTGAACGTCCACGGGAGGTGCCGATGAGCGATCGGATATCGGCCGAGGCGGAGATCGCCTGGGAGGACTTTCACCGGCTCGTCAACATGAGTTCGGACGAGCTGCGCACGTGGCTGCTCACGGACGCGTCGGGGGAGGAGGCGTTCCCCGAGCCCGGTGAGGGGCCCGGGGTGTCGGAACTCGGCGCCCGGGTCGTCGACATCCTGCGGAAGCGGAAGGTGGACCTGACCGCCGGGGACGCCGAGGTGATGCAGGAGGTCGTCGACTACGTCGAGGAGCACCTGGAGAATCCTCCGCCCGACGCGGCCGGGGACGAGCGGTGGCGGCACGAGCTGATGAGCGTGGGGCACGACCCGCTGCGTCCCGAACCGTCCAGCGCATAGGGGGAGAGATGCCGAACCCGCAGCAACCGGAGATGCGCCGCACCGAGCGGACCTCCGTGACGAACGAGCCGGCGCCGGAGGCCACGGACCCGAAGATGACGCGGGAGAAGGGCCACGCGCACGGCACGGACAAGGGGAACAAGGGCGGCGGCAAGGGCGGCGGGAAGCCGCCGGGACAGCGGCCGCCGCATCCCGACTGACGCGGACGCCGGGGGCCTGCGGGCCCCCGGCGTCAGCGCGTGACGTCGAGGATCCGGAGGATCTCGCGGACGAGCAGGCCGGGCTCGGTGAACGGGACCAGGTAGCCGGACTTCTCGGCGACGATGTGCCGCCCGCGCGGGAGGGCCTCCGCGCGGGCGCGGTGCGCGGTGTTGAGGGAGGCGCGGCCCCCGCCGCCGAGGCCGCCGGAGCGGCGGCCGGAGACGATCGTGACCGGGACGTCCGGCAGCTTCGGCGGATCGTCGCGCAGGCGCCGGAGGTCGTCGACCATGCCGGCGAGTTCGGCCCACTGGACGCGGGTGGATTCGAGGGTGCCGTCCTCTTCGCGGAAGGCGGTCGCGGCGGGTTCGGGGAGCTTGGCGGCCAGCCGGCCGGTGCTGAACCGCAGCAGCCCGAGGCGGGCGGCGGCGGGGTCGGTGAGGGCGGCGAGCCGCATCCGGCGCCGGGCGCCGGGCATGAAGTAGTGGTCGCTGCCCTCGTCGTCCTGGTCGACGAGGAGGAGCCCGGTGATGCGGCCGGGGTCCGCGGCGGCGACGGTCCGGACGATCGGGCCGCCCCAGTCGTGGCCGACGAGGACGAACGGGCCGTCGCCGAGGTGGTCGAGGACGTCCCGCAGGTCGCCGGCGAGCCGGGCGAGGGTGCGGGGTTCGGGGTCGGCGGGGCTGCGGCCGAGGCCGCTGCGGTCGTAGACGACGGCGGTGGTCCGCCCGGAGACCGCGGGGACGACCGTGCCCCACATGTTGCGGGAGGCGCCCGCGCCGGACTCGAACACGACGACGGGCGAGCCCGCGCCGTGCCGTTCGAGGTGGAGTTCGCGCCCGTCGCGCGTCCGGGCGTGCTCGCTGACCATGGGCCGTGACCTCCGGGACCGGCGGCCGGAACGGGGGGCGGCCGCTCATGATCAGCCTAATGGCTGGGCGCGGGTCCGCGGCGGTGCGACCGGAGTCCTCGCCGCCGGGGTCATCCGGCGGTGCGGGCGGCGGCCGGTGCGGGCGGGAGGTTGTGGGTGAGGCCGAGGACGTTGTCGGGGTCGTAGCGGCGCTTGACGCCGGTCAGCCGGTGGCGGTCGGCGCGGGTGTACGCGTCGGCGGTCCGGGACGGGTCGTGCAGGAAGTTCAGGAACGCTCCGCCGCTGGTGTGCGGGCGCAGGGCGCCGGCGAGGGCCGGGGACGGCGTATCGGCGGTCACCGACAGGCGGGTGGTGCGGTGGCCGACCGGTCCGGCGTCGGGGGAGGGGCGGCCCATCGCGCCGTCCCAGTGCCGGATCTCCACCGCCGGGCCGTGGTCGGGTTCGGCGGCCCGCACGATCGCGGAGATCGCGGAGTCCGGGAGTTCCCTGAGGAGTTCGACCTGGCCGGGGGCGATGGCGCCCATCTCGGCCCGGGCGTAGGGCAGGACGCGGAAGTCCTCGGCGAGTGCCGGGCCCGCGGCCCGGACGAGCGGCCGGAGCAGGCGCCGGGCCCGGTCGGCGCTCCCGGCGTACAGCGCTTTGAGCTGCAGGACGCGGCGGCCGCGCACGGACGGCGGGACGCCGGGCCCCTCGGGCATCGTGGTGAACAGCAGGGCCGTGCTGAGCCGGTCGGGCGCCCCGTCGATCCAGTCGCGGTAGCGGGTCACGATCTCGGCGGCGCGTTCTACCGGGAAGCAGGCGGTCCCGGCGAAGACCCGGGACACCGGGTACAGCCGGAACTCCAGCGCGGTGACCACTCCGAAGTTGCCGCCGCCGCCCCGCAGCGCCCAGAACAGGTCGGGGTGGCTGTCGGGGGAGGCGACCACCTGCCGCCCGTCGGCGGTGACGACCCAGGCGCGCAGGACGCTGTCGGCGGCGAAGCCGTGGGCGCGCGACAGCCAGCCCAGGCCGCCGCCGAGGGTGTAGCCGGTGACGCCGACGTCGCCGTGCGAGCCCGACAGCCCGGCAAGGCCGAAGGGCGCGGCGGCCGCCAGGACCCGGTCCCACCGGGTGCCGGGACCGACGCGGGCGAGGCGCCGGTGCGGGTCGACGAGCACTCCGGCCATCCGGGACGTCCGCAGCAGCAGGCCGTCGTCGCAGGCCACGCGGGTGCCGTGCCCGGTGGCCTGCACCGCGAGCCGCATTCCGGCGGCGCGGGCCGCCAGGACCGCCGCCCGGACGTCGTCCGCGCAGGCGGCCTCGGCGACCAGCGCGGGGCGGGGGTCGATGGGCGCGAACGGGGTGCGCCGGAGGTCGTCGTACCGGGTCTCTCCGGGCAGGTGCACGGCGCCGGTGAAGGCCGCGTGCGGCCGCCGCCGGGCGGGGGCGGGCTTGAGCGCCGGTCGGGACATGGGGGCGGCTCCTTCCAGGAGGTCGGCCGGTCGCGCCCCCGGCCGTCGGTGACGGGGCGCGCCGCTGTGCCGTTGCCGCCCACGTTATAGTCAAGATTCTTGATGGTCAAGAATCGTGACTAAATTGGCCGCCGGGCCGGGCCGTCCGCGCGCCCGGCCCGGCGGTTACGCGCGGGTCTGCGGCTCGTAGCCGTCGTCCTCGCCGCCGGGCGTCTCGGCCTCGGCGTTGGGCGGGTCGGTGGGGCCGGGGGCGTGCTCGTCGGCGAAGTCGGGCTCGGCTTCGCCGACGTCGTCGCGGCGGTCGGCGAGCGGCTTGTCCTCGTCGCGTTTGTCCTGGGTCATGGTGGGACCGCTACCCGGCGAGCGCGATTCGACGCCTCAGGCCACGTTGGTGTTCTGCAGCGCGCCGATCCACCAGGCGCCGTCGCGGCGGACGGCGACGACGGTGCCGTGGTTGGCGAACGCGAGGTCCGGCCCGGTCGTCTCCTGCCGCAGGTGCAGGACGGCCGTGCCCGGGCTCGGGGACACGGCGTCGAGCAGGGTCACGCGGGTCCGCCAGTCGGCGACGGGACCGGCCAGCCGGGCGGTGTGGTAGGCGAACAGGTCGTCCCAGCCGCGGATCATCGTGCCGTCCGGGACGACCACGACGGCGTCGGCGGCGAACGGCCGGTCCAGGATGGCGGCCCGCTTCCCGTTGAAGCCGTCCTCGATGTCGGTGACCAGCCGGCGCAGGGCGGCCAGGTCCGCGCCGTCCACAGGGGTGTGGACGGCGGGGCGCGGGGCGGCGCTCTCCCGGAGCGCGGCCAGGAACTCCTCCTCCGGCAGGGCGCCCGAGACCTGGGGCCGGCCGCCGAACCGCAGCACCGGCACCCCGCGGACGCCCGAGCCCCGCACCCGGTCGAGTTCCCGGCGGGTCGCGTCGGCGCCCTCGTCGCTCCACTCGACCCCGGCCTCGGCCGCGAGCCCCTTCAGGACCTCCACGTCCGCGATGTTGAGCTCGTCGGTGTGGTGCGCCCGGAAGAGCCGCTCGACCATCTCCTCGGCCCGCCCCTGGGCCGCGGCCACGCCGATCAGGCGGTGCGCCTCGAAGGTGTTGGAGAAGATCGCCCGCTCGTGCCGGAACTCCAGCCCTTCCTCGGCGGCCCTGGCGGTGATCTCGGCGACGGCGTCGGCGGGGTCCCCGCCGAACGCGCGGCGCAGCACCTCGGTCTTGAGCTCGCCCGCCGCGGTTGCCTCCGGGCTCAACTGGTACGGCCGGAAGACGATCTGGGTTCGGCCGCCGTCGGCCCGGAACCGGTCCAGGGCCCGGCGGAGGCGGGCGAACGCGAAGTAGGACCAGACGCAGGGGATGTCGAGCGTGAATTCCACGGTGGTGTTCATGACGTGAGCGCTACGGACGCCCTGGGCGGCGGGGCATCCGTCACGTGACCGGTCGCGCGGGACGGCCTCGCTCCGCGGTGCCGGTCCAGGGACGGAGGTCATAGCCTGGCGATCGTGTTGTACGGGCGGGAAGACGAACGGGCCGAGATCGACCGGCTGCTCGGGGAGGCCGGGGACGGGCGCAGCGGGATGCTCGTCCTGCGGGGCGAGGCGGGCATCGGCAAGACGGCGCTGCTGGAGTACGCGGCGGAGCGGGCCGGGGCCGCGGGCGCGCGGGTGCTGCGGGCGACGGGCGTCGAGTACGAGAGCGGGATGCCGTACGCGGGCCTGCACATGATGCTCGGCCGGCACCTGGACGGCGTCGGGACGCTGCCGGACCCGCAGGCGCGGGCGTTGCGGGCGGCGCTCGGGATGGGCGGCGAGGGCGGCGACCGGTTCCTGGTCGGCCTGGCGGTGCTGACGCTGCTGGCCGACCTGGCCGAGGAGCGTCCGCTGCTGGTGCTGGTGGACGACGCGCAGTGGCTGGACGGCCCGTCGGCGGAGGCGCTGCTGTTCGCGGGGCGGCGGCTGGGCGCGGAGCGGATCGCGATGCTGCTGGCGGCGCGGGAGCCGGGGGACTTCCGGGCGGCGGGGGTGCCGGAGCTGCGGCTGGGCGGGCTCGACCCGGACGCGGCGGCGCGGCTGCTGGCGAGCCGGGCCCCCGAGCTGCCGAGGCACGTGCACCACGAGGTGCTCACGGAGGCGATGGGCAATCCGCTCGCGCTGCTGGAGTTCCCGGGGACGGACGGCGGTTCGTCCGCGTACGAGCGGATCCGGCGGTCGTTCGCCGTGCAGGTCGCGGCGCTGCCGGAGCCGTCGCGGGTGTTCGTGCTGCTGGTGGCGTCGGACGATCTCGGCGACGTGGGGGTCGTGACGGACGCGGCGGCGCGGCTGGGCGCGTCCGTCGCGGACCTCGAGCCGGCGGAGCGCGCGGGGCTGCTGCGCAGTTCGGTGGACGGGCGGATCGAGGTGCGGCATCCGCTGATCCGGTCGGCGGTGTACGGGGACGAGCCGCTGCGGCGCAGGCTCGCGGCGCACCGGGCGCTCGCGGAGGCGTACGGGGAGCGGGGCGACGGGTGCCATCGGGCGTTCCATCTGGCGCGTTCGGTGACGGGCCCGGACGAGGAGGTCGCGCGGGTCCTGGAGGAGGCGGCGGAGACGGAGCGGAACGCGGGCGGGTACGCGTCGGTGGCGGCGATGTACGAGTCCGCGGGTGAGCTGAGCCCCGACCGGGCGGAGCGGGGGCGGCGGCTCGCGGCGGCCGCGCGGGCCGCGGCGGACGCGGGGCTGGCGGAGCGGGCGGTGGAGCTCGCGGCGCGGGCGGAGCCCGATCTGGCGGATCCGGTGGCGCGGGCGTCCCTGGTGCTGATCCGGGCGACGCTCGCCGACGAACAGGACCGGACGAAGGAGGCGTACCGGCTGTTCGCGGACAGTGCGGCGGCCGTGGCGGACACGGACCCGATGACGGCCGGGTACCTGTTCTTCCAGGCGGCGTCGGCGGCGGCGAATGCCGGGGACTTCGCGGCGGTCGAGGACATCGCGGAACGCGGCGCGGGCCTGCCGAACGGGTCGAGCCTGGCGGCGCTGTCCCGCGTGTTCGCCGGCCAGAACCCGCTCGGGGAGGCCGGGAGCGCGGACGGCGTGGCGGCGCTGCGCGAGCTGATCGACGGGATGACGCAGTGCTTCGGCGCGCGGGACCGGGTGCGCGCCGGGATGTGGCACCTGATGCTCGGGGACTTCGCGGGCGCCGAGGAGCACGCGGCGCTGCTGGAGCGGCGGTTCCGCGAGGACGGCGCGATCGGGCTGCTGCCGTCCGTGCTGATGCTGCGGTCGCGCACGCTGCTCTTCCTGGGACGGCACCGGGAGGCGCTGACGGCCGCGACGGAGGGGCTGCGGATCGCCGCCGACACCGGGCAGCACCGCGTCCGCGTCTACCTGGAGACGGTCCTGGCGCTGATCGCCGCGATGGAGGGGGACGAGGCGCGGTGCGCCGAGCTGACCGCGGAACCCCTCGCGCGGGGCGTCCCGCCGAGCGACGTGCACGCGGCGGGGGCGCTCAGCCTGCTGGACCTGGGCCTCGGGCGGCACGAGGAGGCGCTGCGGCGGCTGGCGGACGTGGTCGCGGGACCGAACCGGCAGGGGTCGATCGTGAGCCTGCCCGACCTGGTGGAGGCGGCGGTGCGGTCCGGGCGTCCGGAGGACGGGCGGGAGGCGGCGGCCTGGTACGCGGAGTGGGCGGCGCAGGTGCGGCAGCCGTGGGCCGAGGCGGTCGCGTTGCGCTGCGAAGCCCTCCTGGGGCCGGACGAGAAGGCTGAGGAGACGTACACGCGCGCGCTGGAACTGCATCGCGAAAGCAAGGTGCCGTTCGAGCGCGCGCGCACCGAGCTGGTGTACGGGGAGTGGCTGCGCCGGGCTCGGCGGCGTAACGACGCGCGGGCGATGCTGCACGCGGCCCTGGAGCGGTTCGAGCGGCTCGGTGCGGTGCCGTGGGCCGAGCGGGCGCGAACGGAACTGCGGGCCGCGGGGGAGAGCCTCGGCGACGGCGCGGCACCGGACGATCTGGCGGCGCGGCTCACGCCGCAGGAACTCCAGGTCGTCCGGATGGCGGCGACGGGACTGAGCAACCGGGAGATCGGCGCGCAGTTGTTCCTCAGCCCCCGGACCGTCGGCTACCACCTCTACAAGGCGTACCCCAAGCTGGGGGTGGCGTCGCGCGGCGAGCTGGCCCGCCTGCCGCTCGGTTAGGGCAGCGGCCGGGCGGGCGTGACCTCCCGGGAGTGGACGACGACGTCGAACAGCGCGCCCGGCGCGCCGCCCTGGATGTTGTGGTCGGGGTCGTCGGCGGGCCGGTAGCCGGGGCCGATCACCCGGACGGGCGCGGGCGTCCCGAGCCACGCGCCGACCTCGTCCGTCCGGGTGCGGGCGTCGCGCAGGTCGAGGAGGTAGTGCGGCGGGCCGGCGGTGCCGAGCACCGCGTCGCCGAACGCGGCGGGCGGCGGCGGGACGGGCACGCCGCCGTGCACGGCGCCGTGGTCGAAGGTCAGCCCGATCGCGAGGAAGCGCGCGCCGAGGCGCCGCCGCAGGAGGCCGCCCGCGTTCGTCCGGGCCTGGCCGAGTCCGCCGTTCAGCACCGCCTCGCCCGCGGACGCGTGGGCGGTGCCGCCCCAGTAGACGACCTTGGAGCCGGTGTGCTCGTGCCACCACAGGATGTTCTGCGCGAACCGCCTCTCGACGTGCTCGATGTCGAGGACGGGCCGCGCGTGCAGGTGGTGGAAGTCGGCGATGGCCTGCGCGTGCCGGACGGCGATCGGGTCGACCGGAAGCGACCGGACGAGCGCGAGCGCCCGCTCCGCCCGCTCGATGTGCGGCCGCTTGTCGGGAAGCGCCCGGTACCGCGCGACGTGCTCGTCGATGGGGCCGTCGGGGCGCAGCGGGGCGAGCAGCCCGGCGAGTTCGGCGGCCCGGCCGGGCGCGGCGCGCCGCACGTGCTCCTCGACGGCGTCGTAGGCCGACGCGCGGGTCGCGTGGAAGTCGAGCCCGATGATCCGGACGGGGTCGTCCGGGTGCCGCTCGTTGAACGACCGGATCCACCGGAGCGCGTCCAGCACCTCGGCGGTCTGCCAGGGCAGCCACGCGTCGCGCAGCGCCGCGGCCGGGTCGTCCCGGCCGGTGCGGGCGTACGCGTCGAGCCGCAGGCCGGTCGTCCAGTCCTCCTCGAGCGCGAGCGTGCGGAACCCCAGTTCCTCGACGAGGAACCGGAGGACGCGGTCGTGCAGGACGAACAGTTCGTGCGCGCCGCGCGTGGCGGTCGCCACGGCGGCGGCGACGGCGCCGCGGGCGGCGTCCCGGAGCGGTTCGAGGTCGGTGAGCGGCCCGTCCGCGGTGTCGGCGTGGACGGGCCGCGCGGTGGCGGCGACCCAGTCGGCCACGGTCTTCTCACTGGTCATCGGTGCTCCTTTCGGTACCGACGACGCTAGGGAGGACGGCCGTGGCCCGGCATCCGTCAGGTGACCGGTCCGCCCCCGGGTCAGGCGATGGGCGTGCCCGCGATCTGCCGGGTGGTGACGTTGAGGCGGTTCCAGGCGTTGATCGCCGCGATGGCGAAGATCAGGGCGGCGAGGCTCTCCTCGTCGTAGTGGTCGGCGGCCTCGTCCCACACGTCGTCGGGGACGCCCGCCGGGTCGTCGGCGATGCGGGTGGCGGCCTCGGCGAGCGCGAGCGCCGCGCGCTCCTCGTCGGTGAAGTACGGCGCCTCGCGCCACGCGGCGACCGCCCAGAGGCGCTCGTCCGTCTCGCCCGCCTTCTTGGCGTCGCGGGCGTGCATGTCGACGCAGAAGCCGCAGCCGTTGATCTGGCTGACGCGGATCCGGACGAGTTCGAGGGTGCTGCCGGGCACGGGGCTCTTCGCGAGGAAGCCCTCCAGGTTCAGCATGGCCTTGAAGCCGTCGGCGGCGAGGGCGGGCAGGTTGCTCATGCGCGGTTCCATGGGGAGTCCCTTTCAGAGATGGGGAATGTCCAGAATTGGCGTGCGGTCGGCGGTCGGGGTGTGCGGGTCAGTTGCGGGCGTACCAGGCGCGGACCTGGCTCGGCAGGGCCGGGTTGCCGCGCGTCGCCGCCGTGTTCACGTCGGCGAGCGTCTGTTCCGCCAGGGCCTTGCGCCAGGCCAGTTCGGCCGTGCGCATGGCCGTGCTGACGGCGCAGGGCGTGCGGAAGAGCGACTCGGGCGCCTCGGCGCCGACGCCGCGCCGCCGGATCTCGGTGCACTGGAACGCCGGTTCCGGGCCCTCGATCGCGGTGACGACGTCCATCATCGTGATCTCCGCCAGCGGGCGCGCGAGCCGGAAACCGCCGCGCGCGCCCGGGGTCGAGGTGACGATGCCTGCCCGGACGAGGGCCTGGAGCTGCTTGTTCAGGTACGGGCGGGGCAGCTCGTAACCGGCGGCGATCCGCGAGGTCGGCACGGGGCCGTCCTCGCCGAGCCAGTCCAGGAGGAGGCAGCAGTGCGCCGCCCACTCGACGCCCTCGCTCATCCGCATAATCGGGATATTACATGTCCAGGTTTGTCCGCGCCACCCCGGTCACGACCGCGCTTCGAGCCACCCGACGAGCCGGGCCGGGTCGTCGCCCTCCAGCGTGATCGCGAAATCCGAGGCCAGGACGTCCGGGAGCGCGGCGGGCGCGTGCTCGCGGGTCTCGACGGACCCGTCCGGGCGCGTGACGGTGACGGTCGTCCCGTCCAGCACGTGGTGCGACTCGGGCAGGAACCGCTGGACGAACGGGCGCGTCGTGAACGGCGAGCGCGGATGCGCGTACACGTAGAAGTTGAGCGCCTCGAAGTCGATCCGGTACGCCTCGGTCATCGCGAAGACGTGCCGCCGCGTCCAGCCGCCGGGATCGCGCTGGTACAGCTCCCAGCCGTCCCGCCCGTCCCGCCGCAGGCGGAAACCCCAGCCGTCCTGCTCGACCTCCGCGCCGTCGTCGAACCGCAGCGGCTCCAGCGGCCCGCCGCCGAACCCCACGTCGCAGAGCCAGCCCGGTTCGTCCGCGGGCCGGTCCGGGAGGCGGACGTGCAGGATCCCGTGCGTCGTCGGGCGGAGCTTCTCCGCGCCCATCATCACGCGGCCGAGCAGGCCGGTCACCTGGAAGCCGAGCCGCTCCAGCACCGCCGCGAACAGGCCGCTGTGCTCGAAGCAGTAGCCGCCGCGGGGCCGGTCGATCAGCTTGGCCTGCACGGCCTCCAGCCCGACGTCGACCGGACGGCCCAGCATGATCTCCAGGTTCTCGAACGGGATGGACGTGACGTGCGCGCGGTGCAGGGCGCGCAGCGTCGCCTCCGTCGGCGGGAGCCCGGCGTCGAGTCCGATCCGCTTCAGGTAGGCGGGCAGGTCGACCGCGTCGCCGCGCCAGCCGAAGCCGAGATCGTCCATGGCGTCTTGGGTGGTCATCGGGACGTCCTCTCGGGGATATATCCGTCAAAGGGGGAAACACCGAGCGCATCGGTGATCATCCCCGCGATCCGGTCGACTTCCCGCCGCTCGCCCGGCGGCAGCGGCGCCCCCGCCGCCGCCCGCAGCCCGGCCGCCTCCCGCAGCAGCCGGACGGCCTCGCCGTGCAGGCCCGCGAGGGCCCGGGCCCCCGCGAGGCCCTCCAGCGCCAGCGCGATCGCGCGCGGATCGCCGGTCGCGCGGGCGGCCGCCAGGCTCTCGGTGTGCAGGGCGAGCGCCGCGTCCGCGTCGCCGCGCTCCTCGGCGATGAACCCGAGCTGCGCGTGCACGAACGCGATCCCCGCCGTCCCGCCGATGGCGCGCAGCCAGCCCAGCGGGGCGCGCAGGTGCGCCTCGGCGGCGTCCGGCTCGCCGCGCGCCCGCGCGACCAGCCCGAGCCCCAGCTCGGCGAACTCCTCGGCCGATCTCGCCGCGTGCCGCGTCGCCGTGCACAGCGCGCGTTCGTGCAGCTCGTGGGCCTCGCCGAGAGCGCCGCCGAGCAGCGCGATCCGGCCCAGCCCGGACAGCCGGAACGACGCCTCCGGCCACATCCCGAGTTCCTCGGCGAGGCGCAGCCCGGCCCGCAGCAGCTCGGCCGCCGCCGCGTAGTCGCCGGTGATCTCGGCGTGCTGCGCCAGCACGTCCGTCGCCTCGAGCCGTCCCCACGGGTCCCCGAGGCCGTCGAAGATCTCCAGGCTCTCGGCGGCGTCGGCCCGCATGGACGCCACGTCGCCGCGTCCGACGGCGAGCATGGCGCGGGTGGCGAGCGCGGCGGCCGTGTACCAGCGGTCGGCGCGCGCGCGGAAGACGGCGAGGGCCTCGTTCACGCGGTCATGGCCCGCCTGCAAGTCGCCGTAGGCCCAGTGCACGCGGCTCAGCAGCCATTGCGCCTTGGCCCGCTCGAACTCTTCGGCGCCGCCGTACCGCTCCAGGGCGGCGCGGCGGAGCTCGTCGGAGTCGGAGCTCTCCCCGGACGCCATCGTCATCACCGCGAGCCACGTCTCCGCCTCCCGCCGCCCCGGGCCCTCGGGAGCCGATTCCAGGACGTCCGCGAACGCGATTCGCGCCTCGCCGAAACGGCCGCGCAGGTACCAGTGCCAGGCCAGCGCGTTCACGAGCCGCAGCGCGAGGTCCGGCGGCGCGTGCTCCAGCGCCGCGCGGAACCCGGCGGCCTCCGCGTCCAGCAGGCCGAGCAGCCGCGCCTGCTCCGGCCCGCGCAGCCCGGCCGCCGCCCGCTCCGCGAGCCCCACCAGGTACCGGACGTGCCGCAGCCGCAGCTCGTCCTCCTCGCCCGCCTCCCGCAGCCGCTCCAGCCCGTACGCGGCGATCGACTCCAGCAGCCGGTACCGGCCGTCCGCGCCGCGCGCGACGAGGGAACGGTCCACCAGCCGGGCGAGCACGTCCAGGTCCGCGCCGGACACCTCCGCCGCCGCGTCCGCCGTCCAGCCGCCCGCGTGCACCGCGAGCCGCCGCAGCGCCGCCCGCTCGTCCCCGGCGAGCAGCCCCCAGCTCCAGTCGATCGTCGCCCGCAGCGTCCGCTGCCGCTCCGGGCCCCGCCGGGCGCCGCCCAGCACCCGGAACCGGTCGTCCAGCGCCGCCGCCAGCTCCCGCACCCCCAGCGCCCGGACGCGCGTCGCCGCGAGCTCGAGCGCCAGCGGGACGCCGTCGAGCCGCCGGCAGATCGACGCGACCCACGGCGCCGTCGCCGCGTCCAGCGCGAACCCGGGCGCCGCCGCCGACGCCCGCGCGACGAACAGTCGCACCGCCCCGGACCGCCGCAGGTCGTCCGGGCCGGTGCGGCTGCCCGGCAGGTCCAGCGGCGGGACGATCTGCAGCCGCTCGCCCGGGACGCCCAGCGGCTCCCGCGACGTCGCGAGGATCCGCAGCCCCGGCGCCCCCGCCAGCAGCCGCCCCGCCAGCTCGGCGACCGGTTCGGCGACGTGCTCGCAGTTGTCGAGGACGAGCAGCGCGCGGCGCCCGCGCAGCGCGTCGGCGAGCCGGTCCACGATCCCCGCGCCCGGGTCGGCCGGTTCGTCCCGCAGGCCCAGCTCGCGCGCGACGAGCTCGGCGACGTCCGCCGCCGCACGCGGCCGCTCCGGGGCCAGCTCCACGAACCAGACGCCGTCCGGATGCCCGGCCGCCGACCGCCCGGCCGTCTCCAGCGCCAGCCGCGTCTTCCCGACCCCGCCCGGCCCCGTCAGCGTCACGAGCCGGTGCCCGTCCAGCAGCGCGCGGGCCCGCCCGGCCGCCGCGTCCCGGCCGATCAGCTCGTCCAGCGGCACCGGCAGCCGCACGACCGGCCTCGGCCGCACCGGCTCGGCGGGACGATCCTCCAGGATCTCCTGGTACAACTCCGACAGCTCGGGGCTCGGGTCGACGCCCAGGTCCTCCGCGAGCCGCTCGCGCAGCCCGTGGTAGCCGGTCAGCGCCTCGCCTCGCCGCCCGGCCCGGTGCAGCGCCCGCAGGTGCGCCGCCCGCAGCCGCTCCCGCAGCGGCTCCCGCGCCACCGGACCGGCCAGCTCCGCCGCCAGCGCCGCGTGCTCGCCGAGCTCCAGCCGCGTCTCCGCGTGGTCCTCCAGGGCCGCGAGCCGCCGCTCCTCCAGCTCGGCGATCGCCTCCCGGACGAACCCGGCGTCCGCGAAGTCGGCGAACGCGGGGCCCCGCCACAGCGCGAGCGCGTCGCCGAGCAGCCGCGACCGCGCGAGCCCGTCCGCCGTGTCCCGCGCCCGGACGAGCAGCGCCGCGAACCGCCCCGCGTCCACCGCGTCCGGCTCGACGTCCAGCGCGTACCCGGACGGACGCGTCGCGATCAGCGCCCGCGCGCCAGGTTCGGCGTCGTCCAGCACCTTCCGGAGCTGCGACACCCGCGCCTGCAGCGTCCCGGCCGGGTTGCGCGGCGGCCGGTCGCCCCACAGCGCGTCGACCAGCCGATCGGCGGAGACGGTCCGTCCGGGCTCGACCAGCAGCGCCGCGAGGACCGCGCGGACCTTCGCCTCGGGGACCCGCAGGGCCGTCCCGTCGCCCGTCCACACGGCGAGCGGCCCCAACACCCCGAAGCGCATTTTGTCACCGTATCTCCCGCTACGGACGGACCCGTAGGGATCCCGAAGCGCCGCCCACGACCGTGGAGCCACGACAACGAGGAGGAACCATGAAAGCTCCGGTGACGGTCGTCGGCCTCGGCCCGATGGGCAGGGCGATGGCGGCGGCGTTCCTGAGGAACGGCCACCCGACCACCGTGTGGAACCGCACCGCGTCCAAGGCCGCGTCCCTGGTCGAGCAGGGAGCGGCCCTCGTCGCGACCCCGGCCGAGGCGCTCGCCGCGTCCGAACTCGCGGTCATCAGCCAGACCGACTACAAGGCGATGTACGACTCGCTGGACGGCGCCGACCTGAAGGGCCGCGTCCTGGTGAACCTCAGCTCCGGCAGCCCGGACGAACTGCGCCGTGCGGGCGAGTGGGCGTCGGCCAACGGCGCCGCCCTCCTCACCGGCGGCGTCATGACCCCGCCCCCGGGCATCGGCGGGCCCGATGCGTACATCATGTACAGCGGCCCGGAAGAGCTCCTGGACCGGCACAGGGCGACCCTGCGCGTGCTCGGCGACACGACCTACGTCGGCGCGGACGTCGGGCTGTCCAACCTGTACTACCAGGCGCAGCTCTACCTGTTCTGGTCCACGCTCGCGGCCTACATGCACTCGATCGCGATGCTCCAGTCGGCGGGCGTCTCCGCCGAGCAGTTCCGCCCGTTCGCGGCCGAGACCGTCACGTCGCTCGGCGTCGACGGGCCGATGGGCTTCCTGCGGATCATCGCCGAGGAGATCGACGCGGGCACCAGCCCCGGCGGGGAGAACAGCATGCTCATGCAGGCCGTCGGCGCCGACCACGTCGTCGAGACCGCCGAAGCGGCCGGCATCGACACCATGGGCCCGCGCGCGCTCCGCGACCTGTTCTGGCGCACCGTCGACGCCGGCCACGGCGCCGACGGCCTGACCAGCGTCATGAACGTGATCCGCAAGGGCGCCTGACACCCGCCCGCCGAACGTCCCGCGCGCCGCCGTCCCCGCCGTCCCCGCGTCCGGGCATGCCCGCCCGTGACAGGCGGCGGTACGGCCACGGCCACCGCCTCGACGGGTACGCGGCCGCGCCCCTCGCCGGCCCGCTCAATCCCCGGACGGCCCGGCGAGGGGGAGTCGCATCTCGAAGTTGGCTCCGGGCGGGCCGGCGGCGGGGGCGTCGACGAGCCGGAGCGTCCCGCCGTAGATCTCGGCGATCTCGCGGGCGATGGGCAGGCCGAGGCCGGTGCCCTGGGGGTCGCGGCGGCGGGAGTCGGCGAGGCGGGCGAACCGCTCGAAGATGCGCTCGCGGGAGTCCGCGGGGACGCCGGCGCCGTCGTCGGCGACCCGCAGGACGGCCTCGTCGCCGTCGCGGGCGACGGTCACCTCGATGCGGGACTCGGCGTGCCGCTCGGCGTTGCCGAGGAGGTTGCCGACGACGCGGGCGAGCCGGACCGGGTTCGCCTCGACGACCACGCCGGGTTCGAGCCGCGTGGCGACGGGGGTGCCCCGCGGGCGGCGCGCCACCTCGCGGCGGGCGAGGTCGGCGAGGTCGACGCGTTCGACGGGGACGGGCGCGCGGGAGTCGAGCCGGGACAGTTCGAGGAGGTCGACGACGATGTCGTTGAGCCGTTCGGTGTCGCGGAGGGCGGCGCGGATCGTCTCCCGGCACTCGTCCACGTCGTCCTCGTCGAGTCCGAGCTCGAGGCGGGTCCGCAGCCCGGTGATGGGGTTGCGCAGGTCGTGGGACGCGTCGGAGATGAAGCGGCGTTCGCGGCTCATCGCCTCGTCGAGCCGTTCGAGGGTGCGGTTGACGGTCTCGGCGAGGTCCTGGATCTCGCCGCCGGTGTCGGGGACGGGGACGCGGTGGGAGAGGCCGCGGATGGTGAACTCGGCCATCCCGGCGCGGATCCGGTCGACGGGGACGAACGCCTGCCCGATCGTCCGCCACGTCCACCAGCCGATCAGGGCGAGGAGCCCCACGAGCATCGCGGCCATGGCGAGGGGGAGGGGCCAGAACCGCCCGATCAGCGGGACGGGCTCGGCGGCGATCACCGTGATGTCGCCGCCCCAGCGGGTCTCGCGCAGCCGCATGCCGAAGTAGCGGACGCAGCGCGCCCCGGCGGGCCGGCAGCTCCGGCCGCTGACGAGCAGCTCGCCGTGCGCGATGGCGGACCTGCCGAGCACCGGGCGGTTCGCGGCGCGGCGGTTCGCGGCGAGGAGGCGGCCGTCCGGGCCGACGACCTGGATCAGCGGCGCCTCGCCGGGCCGGGGGACGAGCGCCCTGGCGGGAGGGACGCCGGAGAGCAGGTCGTCGGCGACGCGTTCGGTGGTCCGCTGGGCGGTGTCGATGGTCCGGTTCATCAGCGCGTCCCGCGCGAGGAGGAGCACCAGGACGAACACGAGCGCGAGGATCAGCCCGGACACCACGATGGTGATCACGGTGGCGCGGCCGCGCACCGAGAGGAACACGCGCCGACACCAGCGGTCGAACCGTTCTCGTCTCGCCACAGCCGAGCCCCCGGACGTCGCCGACAGTGATCATCGACTACTCAGGGTAGGCGATCGTGGCGGCGTGGGGTCGGGAGAGCCCCCGGCCCTGGGACGGGCCGGGGGCAGGCGGAAGCGGTCAGCGGCCCCGGTTGAGCTGCCGGGTCGGCAACTGCCGGGCGTTCCGCCGGTTGTGGTTCGCGAACGCCGCCGACTTCACGTCGGGCCCCTTGCGCTTGTTCTTCTTCTTGGCGTTCGGGAAGGGGATGTTCTCTTGGTTAATGGCACGCATGAATGAACCACCTCCGGGCAGGCTCGAATTCGGCCGAAAAGAATGGCCGCGAAAAGGGTGAGCGGGCGGCGTGAGGCCGGGGCGGCACGCCGACGGCACTGGTCGCGCGCATGCGAGCAGTGGGTACGGGGTGCGTCCGGGACGCCGAGGGGATTCGGGAGCGGGGCCGGCGACGTGGCGTCGCGGGCGGCTCAACCGGAGAAGCATCAAAGCAGCATGGTTAGAAGTAAGCCATACGGCACCGACGATGTCAACCACGAATTCCAGGAAATGCGCGCCGCCCTTTCCGGGGACGTCGATGGCGCGAACTGTGGGGTACGTGTCGTTGACGCCATCGCCCCGCGGCCCCGAGCCTGGAGGCATGCGCGTCACGTTCGTGATCTACGAGGACTTCCAGGTGCTCGACCTGACCGGCCCCCACGAGGTGTTCGGTCACGCGGGCGGCTACGACCTGCGGGTGGTCGCGCCGGCGGCGGGGCCCGTCCGGTCGAGCGGCGGGCTGCCCATGCACGCCGCGCACGGTGTCGCGGACGTGCCGCCGGACGGCGTCGAAACGCTCGTGGTCGCGGGCGGCCGGGGCGTGGACGCGGCGCGCCGGGACGCGGCGCTCGTCGGCTGGATCGCGGACGCGGCGCGGCACGCCCGCCGGGTGGCGTCGGTGTGCAGCGGCGTGTTCCTGCTGGGCGCGGCCGGGCTCCTGGACGGCCGCCGCGTCACGACGCACTGGGCGCGCGAGGAACAGCTCCGGCGCGAGCACCCCGAGGCGGCCGTCGACTGCGACCCGATCTTCGTCCGGGACGGGCGCCTGTGGACGTCCGCCGGGGTGACGGCCGGGATCGACCTGGCCCTCGCCCTCGTGGAGGACGACCGCGGCCGGGACGCGGCGCACGCGGCGGCGCGGGAGCTGGTGATGTTCCTGCGGCGTCCCGGGAGCCAGTCGCAGTTCAGCGTCCCGCTGTGGTCGCGGCAGCCGGAGAGCGACCCGATCCGGGCGGCGGTCGCGGCCGTCCAGGCCGACCCGGGCGCGCGGCACGCGCTCGGCGACCTCGCCGACCGCGCCGGGCTCAGCCCCCGGCACCTGCAGCGCCGGTTCGCCGCCGAGCTGGGCGTCCCGCCCGCCGCGTACGTCGAGCGGGTGCGGGTGGAGGCGGCGCGGCGGGCGCTCGCGGAGGGCGACGAGCCGGTCGAGGCGCTCGCGCGCCGGCTCGGCTTCGGCACGGGCGAGACGCTCCGCCGGGTGTTCCACCGGCGGCTGGGCGTCGCCCCGGCCGACTACCGGAACCGATTCAGAGGAACGAGGGAGGACGCATGACGACCTACGGGCTGCTGGTGTTCGAGGACGCCGAGGAGCTGGACTTCGCGGGACCGTGGGAGGTGTTCGCGGCGTCGGCGCTGCTGCGCGGCGCCGGGGACGAGGCGATGCTGATCGCCGAGCGGGACGAGCCCGTCCGGTGCGCGAAGGGGCTGCGGGTCGTGCCCGACCGGACGATCGACGACCACCCGGACCTGGACGTCCTGCTGGTCCCGGGCGGCCGCGGGGCGCGGGTGACGCAGCCGGAGAACCCGGCCGTCACGGAGTGGATCGTGCAGACCGCCGAGCGGGCCGAGTGGGTGGCGAGCGTGTGCACCGGGGCGTTCCTGCTGCACGCGGCGGGTCCGGCGCGGGGACGCCGCGTCGCCACGCACCGGTCCTGGGAGGACGAGCTGGAGCGGCGCGGGGACGTCACCGTGGTGCGGGACGCGCGGTACGTCGTGGACGGGAACCTGATCAGCAGCCAGGGCGTGTCCGCGGGGATCGACCTGTCCCTGTGGCTGGTGGGGCGTCTCCACGGCCGCGACCACGCGCGCGCGGTGCGCGCGGAGATCCAGTACGAGCCCGCCCCGCCGTACATGGCGGACACTCCCGAGTAGCGTGTGGGTGCGCTCGCGCGCGCTGGCATCGCGGCGGAGGGAGCCCGTTCATGGCCCGGTTCGTGGATCGTCTCCTCGGGCTTCCGGAAGAGACGACACCGGCCGTCGAGACGGCCCGTGACCTGCGCGTCCCGATGCCGGACGGGACGGTCCTGCGCGCCGACCTGCACCGCCCGCGCGGCGCGGGCCCGCTGCCGGCCGTCCTGGTCCGCACCCCGTACGGGAAGGCGCAGCGGCCCGTGCGGTACTTCACGGGCGTGCTGGCGAGGCGCGGGTTCCAGGTCGTCGTGCAGGACGTGCGGGGCATCGGCGGCTCGGGCGGCGAGTTCCGCGCGTTCCACCACGAGCGCGAGGACGGCCTCGCGACGCTGAAGTGGCTGCGGGCGCAGCCGTGGTGCGACGGGCGGGTCGCGATGGCGGGGGCCAGCTACCTCGGCTTCACGCAGTGGGCCGTCGCGCCGTACGCGGACCCGCCGCTCGCGGCGCTCGGCCTCGGCGTGACGGCGTCGGAGTTCGTCGGCTCGTTCTACCCGGGCGGCGCGATGGCGCTGTTCAACACGCTGGTGTGGTCGTCGTCGATGGGGACGCGGGACGAACGGTTCGCGCCGCTGCACGCGCGGCGCGTCCGGCGGGCGATGCGGCACCTGCCGGTCGGGGAGGCGGACCTGGCGGCGATCGGCCGTCCGGAGCCGTTCCTGCGGGACGTCGCCGCGCACACCGAGCCAGGAAACGGCTTCTGGGACGCGACCGACCACAGTGCGGCCGTCGCCGCGACCACGGCGCCCGCGAGCATGGTGACCGGCTGGTGGGACCTGTTCCTGCGCGGGCAGCTCCGCGACTTCGCCGCGCTGGACGCCGCGGGGCGCGGCCCGCGCATCACGATCGGCCCGTGGGGGCACGACGCGCGGGCGCTGCGGGCCGTCCTCGCGGACCAGGTGTCGTGGCTCGGCGCGCACCTGCACGGGGACGCCGCCGAGCTGCGGCGCGCGCCCGTCCGCCTGTACCTGCAGGGCGCCGGGCGCTGGCTCGACTTCGACGCGTGGCCGCCCCCGGGCACGGAACCCACGCGGCTCTACCTGTCGCAGGGGCTCGCGTGGGAGGAGCCGACGGGGACGGACGATCCGGCCACGTTCGTTTACGACCCGTTCGATCCCACGCCGAACATCGGCGGGCCGCTCCTGGCGCCGGGCAAAGGACGGCAGCGCGACAACGCGGTGATGGAGCGGCGCGGGGACGTCGCCGTCCTGACGGGTGCGCCGCTCGACCGGGACCTCGATCTGATCGGGCCGGTGTCGGCGACCGTCCACGTTTGGACGAGCACGGGCCACGGCGACCTGTTCGTGCGGCTCTGCGACGTCGACAGGGACGGCGTGTCCCGGAACGTCACCGACGGCATCGTGCGGATCGCCGAACCGGGGACCGTCCGCGCCGACGTCGAGATGCACCCGACCGGCTACCGGTTCCGGCGCGGGCACCGGCTCCGCGTCGTCCTCGCGGGCGGGGCGTTCCCCCGGTTCGCCCGCAATCCGGGCACCGGCGAGCCGATCGGACGGGCGGTGGCGATGCGCCGCACGGGCTTCGAGGTCTTCCGGGACGCGTCCCGCCCTTCGGCGCTCACGCTGCCCGTCTGGCGAGGCTGAACCCACCGACCGGATCGTCCTGTTCGGTCGGGATATGCCCCATGGTTGCAGGGCGCGCCGAACGCAGCATGTAATCCACTCGTCGCACAGAGTGGCCCGCTCATCGACATCGGGGCGCGAACCCTCGAACTTCCCTGGACGGGGTGGCTACCTTCGACTCATCCGCCGCGCGCCGGTGCGAGCCGCTTCGGGGGGAGCGGCGAGCCCCAGAGAGCACCTGGCCGGCGCGGCGGAACGGGGGGAGAGGGGTCACTTCGGGGGGAGTGGCCCCTCCGTCCCGTTTCCGGCGGCTTTTGTCAGTCGCCGCCGAGGCCACCGGCCGGAACGCGTAGCGGAACACGAAGAACGCCGGCGTCGGGTCGCCCCAGAATTCTTGGGACCCGCGAGCACCCCCGTCGCGGGTTCGTCCAGTGAAGGGTCGCCCCGATGAACAAGCGTCTGACGCGTGCGCTCGGCGCGCTGCCCGCCGCGGTCCTCGCCGCGGGCGCCGCCCTGGCCCCCGCCGCGAGCGCCTCGGCCGCGAGCGCCCCGGCCGCGCCGGCCGTCCCGCTCGTCCCGCAGGCCGCCGCGAACCCCTACGAGCGCGGGCCCGCGCCGACCGAGGAGAGCATCACCGCCGACGAGGGCCCGTTCGAGTTCGAGGCCATCGCCGTCCCCGCCGGGAGCGGCGACGGCTTCAACCGGGGCACGATCTACGCACCGACGGACCGCGGCCAGGGGACGTTCGGCGCGATCGCCGTGTCGCCCGGGTTCGTCTCCCCCGAAGCCTGGATCTCCTGGTACGGGCCCCGGCTGGCCTCGCAGGGCTTCGTCGTCATGACGATCGAGACGAAGACGCTGTTCGACCAGCCGGCCGCGCGCGGCGACCAGCTCCTCGCCGCCCTCGACTACCTGACGAGCGGCGGCAGCCCGGTCCGCGACCGGGTCGACCCCGCCCGCCTCGCGGTCATGGGCCACTCGATGGGCGGCGGCGGGACCCTCGAGGCCGCGCGCAAGCGCACCGCCCTGCAGGCCGCCGTGCCTCTCGCCCCGTGGAACCTGAACCGCGACTGGAGCGGCGTCCGGACGCCCACGATGATCCTCAGCGCGCAGAACGACTTCATCGCCGCGAACGGCGTGCACTCGGAGCCGTTCTACGAGGGGCTGACGGCCGCGCCCGAGAAGGCGTACGCGGAGCTCGGCAACGCCGGGCACATGTCGTTCAACACCCCGAACGACGTCATCGCGAAGTACACGATCGCGTGGATGAAGCGGTACGTCGACGACGACACCCGCTACGAGCGGTTCCTCTGCCCGGCGCCGACCGGCGACCCGGCGCTCGTCGAGTACCGGGACACCTGCCCCGGGAGCTGACGACCGCACGCCGCGGACGGACGGGCGGACGCACGGCCCCGCGTGCGTTCCCCGCACCGGCCGCGCGTTCCGGGTTCCGTGTCGCCGCCCCGCCCGCCGTTGCGTTCCGGCCATTTTGTTCGCCCGCGCAAAGCATCGCGCGTGAAAGATGTCGGAAAGTGAGAAGTTTCGGATGATCGGGCGTCCCACAATTCTGGCACCCGCGAGTCCCCCGCCGCGGGTTCGTCCAGCGAAGGGTACGCCCGATGAACAAGCGTCTGACGCGTGCGCTCAGCATGCTCCCCGCCGCGGTCCTCGCGGCCGGCGCCGCCGTGGCGCCGGCCGCGACCGCCGCCGCGGCCGCCCCGGCCGCTCCGCAGGCTCCGCAGGCTCCGCAGGCGGCCGAGAACCCGTACCAGCGCGGCCCGGATCCGACCGACCGGAGCATCGTCGCCGAACGGGGCTCGTTCGACGTCGAGCGGATCGGCGTCGGCTCGTGGAGCGGGCCGGGCTTCAACAAGGGCACGATCTACGCGCCCAAGGACCGCAGCCAGGGGACGTTCGGCGCGATCGCCGTGTCGCCCGGGTTCGTCTCGCCCGAGTTCCTCGTCTCCTGGTACGGGGAGCGGCTGGCGTCGCGCGGCTTCGTCGTCATGACGATCGAGACCACCACCCTGCTCGACCAGCCCGCCCAGCGCGGTGACCAGCTCCTCGCCGCGCTCGACTTCCTGACGAGCCGCGACAGCCCGGTGCGCGACCGCGTCGACCCGAACCGCCTCGCCGTCATGGGCCACTCGATGGGCGGCGGCGGCACCCTGCACGCGGTCAAGGAGCGCACGTCGCTGAAGGCCGCCGTCCCGCTCATGCCGTGGAACCTGTTCACCGACTGGCGCGACGTCCGGACCCCCACGATGATCATCGGTGCGCAGAACGACCTCATCGCGTCGGTGGGCCTGCACTCCGAGCCGTTCTACAACAGCCTCCGGTCCGCCCGGGAGAAGGCGTACCTGGAGATCAGGGGCGCGGGCCACCTGGTCGCGAACTCCCCGAACGACACCATCGCCAAGTACACGATCGCGTGGATGAAGCGGTACGTCGACAACGACACCCGCTACGAGCGGTTCCTCTGCCCGGCGCCGACCGGCGACCGGAACATCTCCGAGTACCGGGACACCTGCCCCGGCAGCTGACCCCCGGCCGGCCCTCGGCCGATCTCGCCCCGCGACCCGGCGCCCGCCTCCAGGCGCCGGGTCGCCGCGCGAGACGGGGATACGCAGGGGTGGGAACACGCGGGGGTGGGGATACGCGGGGATGGGGATACGCGGGGATGGGGATACGCGGGGATATCGACCGCGACATACCGCGACACGGCGAGTGTCCCCGCGTGCCCGGTCGCCGCGCCGCCCGGACGTCCGCTCGCCGGGTGCGTTCGACGCGGCGCGGGCCGTCCGCCGGTGAAAGTCGATCTCCACTCCGGGCGCAAACCGGAATTCTTCGTAAAGGAATCGCCGTTCGCGCTCAAACGGTGCGGGTAATCGACCAACCTCGTGGAGATCTGTAGCGCGCTTGGGGTGTTTTCCGCCGTGTGCCCCAAGTAGCGGTGATGACCCTTCTGTTCAGTGCGGCCGCCGGCGCCTACGGAAAACTTGACCCTGCGGAAGTCGACTTCACCGGCGCGCTGCGAAATGGTCTCCCCCATGGATTCCAGAATTCGCGGCAGCAGGGCGTCCGGTCCCACCGGATGGCTGCTCACCTTCCTCAACGCGCGTGAGCGGGGACTGCGCACCCACACCGGCATGGCGGCGGGCCCGGCGGAATGGCTGATGGTCTTCCTGGAGGTGGAGAGCGCCGAACTGGCCGGCCGGCAGCAGCAGCGGCCCGCGACCCTGCTCTCCCGCCGGGGCAAGGCCGAAGAGCCCGCCTTCGGGCGGCTCACCGCACGCAGCGCATAGAGCGGAAAGAAATGATCATCGAGATGCTCCTCGCCGCGCTGATCGGCGGCGCCATCGGAATCGCCGAACTGGTCGCGCGGTACCGCGACAAGCCCGTCGCGGCCCTCCTGTCCCCCGGCGGACTGCTGTTCGTCTTCGTCAACGTCAGCGCGTCCGTCGTCGCGCTCATCATGATCACGGCGGCGGGATGGACGTTCGGGCTGCCCGCCACGATGCCCGGGTCCGCGCTCATCGTCGTTCGGGTGATGGTGGCGGGGATCGGCTCCGCCGCGGTCCTGCGCATGTCGATCTCCCCGGCCCAGAGCAGGGCCGGCGGCACCGGCCCGATCGCCGTCCTGAACGGCATCCTGCGGCTCGCCGACGGCGAGCTGGAGCGCAAGCGCGCGCTCAGCCGGCTGTCGCACAACGACCTGTCGGGCCTGTCGTTCGAGCGCGACCACGCCGCCCTCGCCGAGCTGTGCTGCCACCTGATGCGCGAGTTCGACCTGGCCGAGGCGCAGCGGCTCGGCGGGCTCGCCGCCGAGCTGAGCAACCGCGACGACCTCACCGACGCCGACAAGCTCGACTGCTGGGGACTGGAGCTGACCCGGCTGGTCGGCGAGCGCGCCCTCCGCCAGGCCGCCCGGCGGCTGCGGGACCGGCCCCGCGACGAGCCGCGCCCGGCCCCCGCCGAGCCGGAGCGTCCGGCGGCCCCCGCGCCCGAGCACGACTACGCGGCCGAGCCCGCGGGCGCCGGGCAGATCCGCCCGCCGTCGAAGCCCGCGCCGGCCAAGCCGTCCCGGCTCGCCTCGAGCACGGGCGGGCGGACGGAGCGCAAGTCGTTCAGCGACGTCTGAACCGCCGCGACGATGCCGGTGCCCCCGCGGACGGGTGCACCGGCATCGCTCTCCCCGGGGCGCCGCGGACGGACGCTACTTCGGGCGGACGGCCGGCGGCAGGGTGCTCTCGGCCCCGTCGCGCTCCTCGAGGGCGGACGCGATGCGGTGCAGCGCCTCGGCCATCGACACGAGCGCCTGCACCTGGGCGGCCGCCATGAGATTCGTCGGGGACGGGTCCGCCGCCTGCGCCTCCGCGGCGGCGTCGCACGCCTGCTGGCTCCACCAATGCACGCACTCACCATATTGACCGGCGCTTACCCGAGTACATCCCGCCGCGCGGGCGAAACGTAAATGAAAGGCTGCTGACATGACCATCCGGCCGCCCGTCCAGCCGGACGCGGAACCGCGTGCCGATCGGCCGCGGTCCGAACAACCGAGATGGGCCGAGAAGCCGTTGCGTCAGCTCACCACGAGAGAACTGGCGGAGGCGCTCGAATATCTGGAAAGGAATCGTCCGGACGACGAGGTTCTGGGCCGTGCCCTCGCCGGCGAGTTCGCCCGCCGGACCGCCGCCGAATACCACCGCACCGGCGAACGCCCCCGGCACGGGGCGCGCCCGAACCTGTGACCCCGGCCCGGCGGCGGCCCGGCCGTCCGTGTTAAGCAGGGGGCATGGGACGCGAGGTGCGGGTGCGCCGGGTCTACGAACCGGCCGCCGAGGAGGACGGCAAGCGGGTCCTGGTGGACCGGGTGTGGCCGCGGGGCCTGTCGAAGGACGAGGCGCGGCTCGACGCGTGGGCGAAGGACGTCGCGCCGTCCACGGAGCTGCGCAAGTGGTACGGCCACGAGGCGGAGCGGTTCCCCGAGTTCGAGCGGCGGTACCGGGCCGAACTGGACGAGCCGGAACGGGCCGCGGCGCTCGGCGAGCTCCGCGACCTCGCCGGGCGCGGCACCGTCACGCTGCTGACCGCGACGAAGGACGCGAAGCGCAGTCAGGCCGCGGTCCTGGCCGCGCTGCTCCGCTGACGGGCGGGACGACCCGGCGCGTCAGGCGGCGGCCGAGCCGCTGCGCGGGCGCCTCGATCCACCGCTGCGACGCCCAGCTCGCGGCCAGCAGCACCGCCAGGAACAGCAGCAGGCCGGGCAGGTCGCCGCGGCCCCCGAACCCGAGGAACTGGACGGCGACCATCAGCAGGACCGGGTGCAGCAGGTACAGCGAGTAGCTGACGGTGCCGAGGCCGGTCGCCCAGCGCGGGAACGTCCGGTCCCGCAGCAGCCACGCCGCCGCGAACGCCAGCGCCGCGAGCAGCACCGACCCCGACCACAGCAGCGGGCCGCGGCCCGCGCCCGGCCCGGCGTGCAGGACGCCCGCGGCGATGGCGCCGAGGCACACGACGGCCGCCACGGCCGCGGCCGTCCCGCGCCGGATCTGCCCGTGCTCCGCCCGGTACACGACCGTCCCGGTGAACATGATCGCGAGCATCGCGAGCGCCGCCCACGGCCCGATCCGTCCGTTCAGGACGACCAACAGCGCGGCCACGGCCCCGCCGAGGACGCCGCCCGCGATCCGCAGCGGGCGCCGTCCCGACATGGCCGCCGCGATCGCCGCGAGCAGCGCGAGCGCGGCCGCCGCCGCGACCGGGCCCGTCCCGGCCGACCGCGACAGCAGCGCCGTCGGCAGCAGCCCGCCCGCCAGCAGCGCGGCGGCCGCGAGACCCGCCGCGACCGGCGCCGACCGCCGGTGCCCGCCCGTCACGAACAGCGCGACGATCAGCAGGTAGAACACCATCTCGTAGGTCAGCGTCCACAGCACGTTGATCGCGTTGGGGACGCCCAGGACGTCCTGCAGCATCGTCGCGTGCGCCACGACGGCCGTCACCGGGTCGTACTGCTCCAGTCCCGCGCGCAGGCCCCGGCCCCCGAGCAGGAAAGGGGTGACCGCCAGCAGCCCCGCGACGGCCAGCAGGGGGTAGATGCGGAAGAACCGGCCGATCCAGAACCCGCGCACGCTGCCCCGGCGCTCCAGCGACGCGGGCACGATGTACCCGCTGACGAGGAAGAACACCAGGACGCCGAAGGTGCCGGGATCGAACCAGCCGGCCATCCGCGCGTGCACGCCCGGGAAGTAGACGTAGCCCGCGTGGTGCAGCGCCACCGCGAGCGCCGCCATCCCGCGCAGCGCGTCCAGCCATCCCAACCGGGACATTGCGGGGGGTTCACCCACAGTGGGGAGCATTTCGACAGACTAGGTCAAGATCGCATAGAGGTCTCCCCTATCGTCCGGATTTGGTAGTTCAGAGCGACCTCCAGAACGCGCAGTTGCTCGCCGCGGCCGTGTCGACCGGACGGATCCCGCCCGGGCCGGGCGCCAGCGACAGGACGTCCCCGGCGTCGCGGAACCGCGGCCAGTGCGGCGCCCCGTGCGCCCGCGGACGCCCGTGGTGCGCGAACGACGTCCAGTACCCGACCATCGCGTCCGACAGCTCCCGCTGCGCCGCGTCCAGCGGGTCGCCGAACAGGCCCGGGAACAGGTAGGGCAGCTCGGACGCGTGCGCCGCGCCCTCGTCGAAGCCGGGCGTGTCGACCAGCGGCGGCGCCGTCCGGTCGGCGAACTGGTAGGCGTACACCGGGACGCGCGCATCGCGCAGCATCGCGAACGCGTCCTGGTGCAGGCAGGTCGACAGGCCACTGCCGTGGTCCGTCTGCATCCGGGCGAGCGTGATGCGCGGGTCGTCGTGGGCGTCGGCCGGGTAGCGGGCGAGGACCGCGTCCGCGTCCGCGCCGAACCGGGCGCGCACGATCGCCTCGTACCGCGCCGTGCTGATCGGCTCCGGGAACGCGGGCCCGATGTACACCCGCAGCTCGTCCAGGGTGTTGCCGTGCATGATCGGGACGCGGTTGAAGCGGCCCCGCTCGACGGCCTCGCGGGGCTGCAACGGCATGACGCGGTCGGCGCCGGTGACGGGTGCCGGATTCTGCCGCCCGGCCGACGCCTCCAGCAGCTTCCGCGCGGGAATCTCCCGCAGGCAGCGGGCGACCGCCTCGGCGGCGCCCGCGCAGCCGAGCGCCGCGGCGACGGCCCGTCCCTCGGCCTCGGCGCTCTCCTCGGTGTGGAAGTCCGACGCGCAGCTCCCGCTCTGCGGGATCGCCTTGTCGAACAGGCCGGCGGCGGTGGGGGAGACCACGTTCGCGCACGTGTCCATCGATCCGGCGGACTCGCCGAACAGCGTCACGTTGCGCGGGTCGCCGCCGAAGGCGCGGATGTTGCGCTGCACCCAGCGGAGGGCCGCCTGCTGGTCGAGCAGCCCGAAGTTGCCCGACTGGAGCCGCCGCTCGTCCAGGCCCGGGTGGGCGAGCCAGCCCAGGGGGCCGAGCCGGTAGTTGAGCGTCACCACCACGACGTCGCCCCGGACGGCGAGCTTCGACGCGTCGTAGACCGAGCCCGTCCCGGTGGTGTTCCCGCCGCCGTGCACCCACACCATCACGGGCAGCTTCCCCCGCGAGCGGCCGCGGTCCCGGGCCGGCGTCGTGACGTTCAGGTAGAGGCAGTCCTCGTTGTACGACGGGTCGCCGCCGTACTCGGGGGCGGGCTGGGCGCACGCGCCGCGCGGGAACGTCGCGTCGTACACGCCCGTCCACGGCTTCGCGGGCCGCGGCGCCCGCCAGCGCAGGTCGCCGGTGGGCGGCTGCGCGAACGGGATCCCTTCGAACGTCCGGTGGCCGTCGTGGACCTCCCCCCGCACCGTCCCCTTGTCGGTCCGGACGACGTCCGCCGGGCCGGACGGGCGGGCCGGGGCGGCGCTCGCGGCCGGGGCGGCGACGAGCAGCCCGGCCGTGACGAGCGCAGAGGCGAGCAGGGCGGATGCGGGCGGTGCGGTGCCTGTGACCCTCATCGGGCTCCTTCCGAAGGATGCTGCGGCCCCCGATGACTCGCAAAGAATTAGAAAACAGTTCTAGAACCGATGCAAGGCCCGGGAGGAAAGGGATGTGGCCGGCGAGGGTCCGGGCGGCCCGAAGTGGACGAAGTATTGTGCCAGTGATCACTGGCTTGGTTGAATCGCGGGGACGTCCCCGTCGCAAGCGAAGGGAACCGGCCGATGCGCTCGTCCCGTGTCCGTCCCGCACGCACCCTCACGGCCGCGCTCGCCGCCGTCCTCGCCTCCGCGGGGCCGGTCGCCGCGCCCGCGGCGGCGGCCGGGCCGCCGCCGCTGCACGCGGATCCGACCCCGCTGCTGTGGCCGCGCAGCGGGCTGGAGACGGTGTCGGCGACCGGCCCCGACGACGTGTGGGCGGGCGGGTACCAGGGCTACCAGGGCATCGACTGGTCGATCCCCGGGTTCGGCGCGGGCACGATCGACATCCTGCCGCCGAAGGCCGTCGTGACCCGGTGGAACGGGACGTCCTGGCAGACGCACGACATCCCCGGCACGGGCGGGGACGCCGCCGTGCGCGAGATCGACGCCGGCTCGCCCACGAACGTGTGGGTCACGGGTGCGCTGCACGCGTTCCAGGACGTCGCGAAGCACAAGCCGTTCGTCGCACGCTGGGACGGCACCCGCTGGCACAACGTCGCGCCGCCGGACGGGTGCGCGCCCCAGAACCCCGAGGCCGACGCGGCCGGCGCCTGGTTCACCTGCGGCACCACCATCCTGCGGTGGGAGGGCGGCCGGTGGACCCGGTACGACGCGGGCGCGCACGACAACTGCTGCATCGCCGTCAACGACATCTCCGCGCTCCCGGGCGGCGCGGCGTGGGCCGCCGCCACCTGGGGCGTGGTGCGCTGGGACGGGCAGCGGTGGAGCGAGGTCGCGGGGCTCCCCGAGGACGGCTTCTGGAACGACGTCCTCGCCGTCTCCGAGAACGAGGTGTGGGCGACCGGAACCGCGCGGGCCGACAACGGCCACCGTAGGCCCGTCCTCTACCGGTGGGACGGCGAGTCGTGGAGCGAGGGCCCCGCGCCGACGTACAACGTGGAGCTGGTCCGCACCGGGGACGGGACGACCTGGGCCGTGCAGGCGTCCGGGGGCGCGCTGTACCGGCTCGACGGCGCCACCTGGACGAGGGTGGACGTCCCGGTCACGGGCGGCGGCGAGGTGACCGGCGCGACGTCCGTCCCGGGCGCCGCGTCCCTGTGGGCGGTCGGGAAGACGGAGAGCGCCCCGCTCGTCTACACGAACGGGTGACCGCCCGCCCTCCTCCCGGCTTCGATCATGGACGTCCCATCCTTCGGCCGCCCCGCGTTTGAAGGGTGATCCCCGGGTTAGTGCCCACTCGGGAGCGTCGGGTCGGGGCCGCGAGGAGGGAGAGCGGATGACGGCCGTGGAGGGCCGGGCGGACGCGAGCACCGAGGAGGCGCTGGCGTCGCACCGGATGGGCACGAAGATCGGCCACATCCTCGCGACGACCGACCACAAGATGGTCGGGTACCTCTACCTCGGGACGTCGTTCGCGATGTTCCTCATCGCCGGCGTCCTCGCGATGGTGATGCGCGCCGAGCTGCTCCAGCCGGGCATGCAGGTCGTGAGCAGCCAGGGCTACAACCAGCTGTTCACGATGCACGGCACCATCATGATGCTGCTGTTCGCGACGCCGCTGTTCGCCGGGTTCGCGAACGTGTTCGTGCCGCTGCAGATCGGCGCGCCGGACGTCGCGTTCCCGAGGCTGAACGCGCTCACGTACTACATGTTCCTGTTCGGCGCGCTGATCGTCCTCGGCGGGTTCATCGTGCCGAACGGCGCCGCGCCGTTCGGATGGTTCTCCTACCAGCCGCTCGCCGACAACACCTACTCGCCCGGCATGGGCGGCGACCTGTGGGTCGCGGGGCTCATCCTGTCCGGGGCCGGGACGGTCCTGACGTCGGTCAACCTGATCACCACGATCGTCGCGATGCGCGCGCCCGGCATGGTGATGTTCCGGATGCCGATCTTCACCTGGAACGTCCTGCTCACCAGCGTCATGGTGCTGGTCGCGTTCCCGGTGCTGACGGCCGCGCTGTTCGCGATGCTCGCCGACCGCAAGCTCGGCACGCACATCTACGACCCGTCGCACGGCGGCGCGCTGCTGTGGCAGCACCTGTTCTGGTTCTTCGGGCATCCCGAGGTCTACATCGTGGCCCTGCCGTTCTTCGGCATCATCACCGAGATCCTGCCGGTGTTCAGCCGCAAGCCGCTCTTCGCGTACCTGGGGATGGTGGCGGCGACGATCGCGATCACCGGGCTGTCCATGACGGTGTGGGCGCACCACATGTTCGCCACCGGCGGCATCCTGCTGCCGTTCTTCTCCATCACCTCCTTCATGATCGCCGTGCCGACCGGGATCAAGTTCTTCAACTGGATCGGGACGATCTGGAAGGGGGAGCTGACGTTCGAGACGCCGATGCTGTGGGCGCTCGGCTTCCTCGTGACGTTCCTGTTCGGCGGCCTGACCGGGGTGATCGTCGCGTCGCCGCCCCTGGACTTCCACCTCACCGACTCCTACTTCGTCGTCGGCCACCTGCACTACGTGCTGTTCGGCACGGTCGTCTTCGCGATGTTCGGCGGGTTCTACTTCTGGTGGCCGAAGATGACCGGGCGGAAGCTGAACGAGACCTGGGGCAAAATCCACTTCTGGACGCTGTTCGCCGGTTTCCACACGACGTTCCTCGCCCACCACTGGCTCGGCGCCGAAGGGCTCCCGCGCCGGTACGCGACGTACGCCGACGAGTTCACGACGCTGAACATGGTGTCGTCCATCGGCTCGTTCGTCCTCGGCGCGTCCACGTTCGCGTTCCTGTGGAACATCTGGCGGACGTGGCGGCGCGAGCCCAAGGTCGGCGTGGACGACCCGTGGGGGTACGGCAACTCGCTGGAGTGGGCGACGTCGTGCCCGCCGCCGCGCCACAACTTCAAGGCGATGCCCCGCATCCGCTCCATGCGCCCCGCCTTCGACCTGCATTATCCGCCGAAGGAACCGCCGCAGGAGGCCGAGCTCGCGACGCCGCCCCCGCCGCCGTCCGAGCGCTGAGCGGGAGCGGGTGTGCGGTCATGGAACTGTCCCGGCGGGAAGAACTGCTGCTGCGGCGCATCGACGCGGACCTGGAACGCGACGACCCGGTCCTCGCGCGCCGGCTCGCGTCGTTCGACCTGGAGGACGCCGAGGACGCCGAAGACGCCGCGGACCCCGGGGGCGCCGCGGACGGTGCGGTGCCCGCGGCGTCGTGCCGGCCCGCCGGTGCGGCGGTCGTCGTCCTGTCCGTCGCGCTGGCCGTGGCGGTGCTCCTGCTGGCCCTGGTGATGCTGTCGGTCCGCCCGCCGTGCGAGCGGCCCGCCACCGCGCCGCCGTCCGCGCCGCCGTCCGCGCCGCCGTCCGCGGCGGGGCCCGCGCCCGGCGCGTGCTGAGCGGCCCCCGGTTTCAGCGCCGCCGACAGTGGAAGGTCACGAGCGGCTGACCTGCGAAGACCGGAAGGGGAAGGTGGCCATGCACGTCCTGCGGCTGTGCTCGGTGTTCGAACCCCCGCCCTCGGCCCTGCTGGGGCGCGGCGTCCGGTTCGACCCCATCGGAGGCATGCAGAACCACGCGGCGCAGCTGAGCCGGGCCCTGGACGGCCTCGGCGTGCGGCAGACGGTCGTCACCACCCGGCCGCCGGACGCGCCCGCGCTCGCCCGGCTCGGCCGGCACGGACGCGTCGTCCGGCTCGGGCTCCCCGTCGCGGCGATGCGGCAGGGGTACGCCGCGGCGGCGTGGCTGCGGGCGCCGGGCCTGGCCGACGGCGCGGACCTCGTGCACGCGCACCTCGGCGAGGACCTCGCGGTCCTGCCGGTCGCGCGGCACGTCGCCGCGCACGCGCGGGCGCCGCTGGTCGTGACCGTCCACAGCAGGCTGCGCGGCGGGCCGTTCCGGACGCTCGGCGCCCGGATCGAACGGCACGGGCTCGCGCACGCGGACGCGGTGATCGCGCTGACCGAGGGGACGCGGGACGCCCTCGCGGGCGACGGGCTCCCGGACGAGCGGCTGCACCTCGTGCCGTCCGGCATCGGCACCGAGTTCCTCGCCGAACTCGGCACCCCGGAACTGGGCGAACCCGTCATGCCGGAGCGGATCCCCGCCCCGCGCATCGGGTACGTCGGGCGGCTGACCCCGCGCAAGGGCGTGGACGTCCTGCTGCGGGCGTTCGCGCTGCTGCGGGACGCGACGGACGCGCACCTCGTCGTCGTCGGCGACGGCCCGGAACGGTCCAAACTGCAGCGTCTCGCGGCCCGGCTCCGCGTCGACGACCGCACCCACTTCCTCGGGTTCGTCCCGCACGACTACGTTCCCCGCGTGCTGCGCGAGCTGAACGTCCTGGCGCTGCCGTCCCGGCACGAGGAGGTCGGGTCGGTGCTGCTGGAGGCGATGCACTCGCGCGTCCCGATCGTGGCGAGCCGGACGGGCGGCGTCCCCGAACTCGTCGAGCACCGCCGCAGCGGCCTGCTCGTCGCCCCGGAGAACCCGCACGAGCTGGCCGCCGCGCTGCGCGAACTCCTCGAGTCGCGGGCGCTCGCCCGGGCCGTCACCGTGGCGGCGCGCCGCCGCGTGAACGACTGCACGTGGGACCGGCTCGTCCACCGCGTCATGGCGGTGTACGAGGACCTGCTGCCCGCGCGCGAACCGGCACCCGAACCCGAACCCGAATCCGCGATGCGCGACCCGGCCGCGGACGTCGGCTGACGGACGACGGGTGGCGGACGCCGGGTGCCGACTCACGGACGCCGGCTGACGGGTGCCGACTCACAGGCGGCGGCCGTGCGTACCGGCGCGGGCGGCGGGACCCCGCGGCGACGACGCCCGAGGCCTCGCGCGGGCCGTCCGGCGACCGCGCCGGTCTCGGCGTTCGCACCGTCGCCGGTGCGGTACCCGGCGTAGGTTTGCGGGATGAGCGTGGTCATCGCGGTAGTCGCGACCCTGCTGCTGACGTGGGTGCCGGCGTTGCTGTGGCGGCGCCGCCGCGGGACGGGCGGCGACCTCGGCGGGCCCGCGCGGCGCGCGACGTTCGAGACGCTGCACACCGCGTCGCGGGCCGCGCCCGCGTTCCGGGCGGGCCTCACCGAGCAGGGCGCGCAGAAGGCCGCGCGGCACCTGCGGGCGCTGCTCGGCTGCCCCGGCCTCGCGATCACCGACGGGGAGCGGCTGCTCGCGTGGGACGGCGAGGCCGACCACCACGCGGACGAGGTGACCGGGCACGCCGAGGTGACGCTCGGGAACGGCCGCACCCAGGTGCACGACGTGGCCTGCGAGCGGCTCGACTGCCCGATCCGCCGCGTCGTCGTCGTGCCGCTGGCCACCGACGACCGGGTGATCGGGACGCTCGCCGCGTACGGGGAGGACGTCCCGGCTGGGCTCATCCGGGCCGCCGAGGAGGTCGCGCAGTGGGTGGACGCCCAGCTCGAACTCGCCGAACTCGACCGCTCGCGCACGCGGCTGATGGAGGCGGAGATGCGGGCGCTGCGGGCCCAGATCTCCCCGCACTTCATCTACAACTCGCTGACGACGATCGCGTCGTTCGTCCGCAGCGACCCGGAGCGCGCGCGGGAACTGCTCCTGGAGTTCGCCGACTTCACCAGGTACTCGTTCCGGCGGCACGGCGACTTCACGACCCTCGCGGAGGAACTGCACTCCATCGACCAGTACCTCCTGCTGCAACGCGCCCGGTTCGGGGAGCACCTGCGGGTGCGGCTCCGGGTCGCGCCGGAGGTGCTGCCCGTCGCCGTCCCGTTCCTGTGCCTCCAGCCGCTCGTCGAGAACGCCGTCCGGCACGG
Source organism: Actinomadura sediminis (assembly GCF_042675525.1). Classification (NCBI taxonomy): domain Bacteria; kingdom Bacillati; phylum Actinomycetota; class Actinomycetes; order Streptosporangiales; family Thermomonosporaceae; genus Actinomadura; species Actinomadura sediminis. Next base: position 159,003 of record NZ_JBHTJA010000001.1, on the reverse strand, counting down.
CCTCCAGGACCGGTCCGAGCCCGGCCTCATCACGATCGTCGCCGAGGACGCGGGCGCCGACTGCGTCATCAGCGTCGAGGACGACGGCATCGGCATGGACCCCGAGGACGTGCGGCGGCTGCTGTCCGGCGGCGACCGTCCCGTCGCCGACGAGACCGCCGGGATCGGGCTCGCCAACGTCGACGACCGGCTCCGCCAGGTGTACGGGGACGAGTACGGCCTCGCCGTCGAGACCGGCCCGGGCGCCGGGACGAAGGTGACCGTCCGGGTGCCCAAGTACAAGCCGGGCGTGACGGCGTCCACGTCCTGACATGTGGTGACGCGGGGGCGGCGTGCCGCGCGCCCGGTGCCGCCCGGCGCTTGACTTGCGGACGCCCGTTGAATGGAATGTGCCGCACGGCGCGGGAAGGGACGGTGTTGTGGGCCTGCGAGTCCTGGCGGTGGACGACGAGGGGCCGGCACTGGACGACCTCGTGCACCTGCTGAGCGCCGACCCGCGGATCGGCGAGATCCACACCGCTCGGGACGGCGCCGCCGCGCTGCGGCGGCTCGACCGGTCGCTCGCCGAGAACCGTCCCATCGCGGCCGTGTTCCTCGACATCCGCATGCCCGGCCTGGACGGCACCGTGCTCGGCCGCGTCCTCGCCCAGTTCGCGCGGGCGCCGCACATCGTCTACGTCACCGCCTACGACGACCACGCCGTGGACGCGTTCGAGATCAAGGCGACCGACTACATCCTCAAGCCGGTCCGGCCCGAGCGGCTGCGCGAGGCGATCCGGCGGGTCATCGAGGGCAGCGAGGGCGCGGACGGCGGAGAGGACGTCGAGGCGGACCCCGGCGAACCCGAGCCGATGCCCGTCGAGCTGGGCGGCGTGACCCGGTTCGTCACCCCGGGCGAGGTCCTGTACGTCGAGGCCCAGGGCGACTACGCGCGCCTGCACACCCAGGGCGGCAGCCACCTCGTCCGCATCCCGCTCGCCGCGCTGAAGGAGCGGTGGCGCGGCGCCGGGTTCGTCCGCGTGCACCGCAGCCACCTCGTCGCCCTGTCCGCCATCAAGGAACTCCGGCTCGACTCCGGCCGCTGCACCGTCATGGTCGGCGACGTCGAACTGCCGGTGAGCCGCCGCCACGTCCGCGAACTGCGCGACCTGCTCGTCCGCCGGGCGAGGCGGACCCCGTGACCCCCGCCGGCGGACGTCCGGACGGCGCGGCGGGCGGGACGCCGCGCCGGGACGGTCCGGGCGGGGCGGCCCCGGCGCCCGGCCGGGTGCTCGTCACCGGGACGCGGGCCCGCGCCGCGCGCCGTCCCCGCTACCCCGTGACGCTGGAGATCGACGAGCAGACCGGGCTCGGCGAGGCGTACATGCGGTCGCTGGTGCGCGCCCAGTTCCGCCTCGCGGCCCGGCTCTGCGGCGTCCTCGCGCTCGTCGTGTTCGGCCTGCCCGGACTTTTCGCGCTGGTCCCGGCGGCGCGCGAGCAGCAGGTGTTCGGGCTGCCGCTGCCGTGGGCGGTGCTGGCCGGGGCGATCTACCCGTGCTTCGTCGTGCTCGGCCGGATGTACGTCCGGCTCGCGGAGCGCAACGAGGACGACTTCGCCGAACTCGTCGACCGCGACCCGGCCGCCCGCGACCCGGCCGCCCGCGACCCGGCCGCCCGCGATCCGCTCGCGACCGACCCGGCCGGCGTGCCCCGGCCGCGCCCGTCCGACCGGCCCGCATGAGCACCGCGTACGGGCTCGCGGGCGTCGTCGTGGTGGTGCTCGCGACCGTCCTGATCGGCACGCTCGGGGTGCGGATCTCCCGCACGACGTCCGACTTCTACGTCGCGTCCCGGACGGTGACGCCGCTGCGGAACGCGTCCGCGATCGGCGGCGAGTACCTGTCGGCCGCGTCGTTCCTCGGCATCGCCGGGCTGATCCTCGCGCACGGCGCCGACATGCTGTGGCTACCCGTCGGCTGGACGGGCGGCTATCTCGTCCTGCTCGTCCTGGTATCGGCGCCGCTGCGCCGTTCCGGTGCCTACACGCTGCCCGACTTCGCCGAGGCGCGGCTGGAGTCGATGGCCGTGCGGCGCGTCGCGTCCGTCCTCGTCGTGCTGATCAGCTGGCTGTACCTGCTGCCGCAGTTCCAGAGCGCCGGGCTGGTGCTGCGCACGGTCGCGGGCGCGCCGGTGTGGACGGGCGGCGTCCTCATCGCCGTCGTCGTCGCGGTGAACGTGCTGGTCGGCGGCATGCGCAGCATCACGCTCGTCCAGGCGTTCCAGTACTGGCTGAAGCTGACCGCGCTGGCCGTGCCGATCATCTTCCTGCTGCTCGCGTGGCGGCACGACGGCGCGCCCGGCCTGTCCTCGGAGCTCCCGCCGCGGTTCCCCGAACGCACCACCGTGTCCGTCGGCATGGCGGTCACCGTGGACGTCACCGAGCCCGTCCGGGTCACCGCGGACGGGCGCGTCGACGGCCGCGCGCTCGACGGCGCGCCCCTCGACCTCGCCCCGGGGCCGCACCACATCGACCAGGGCACGACCGTGACGTTCCCCGGCGGCGCGAGCGTCCCGCACGTGCAGGGCGATCCGGTGAAGACCGACCGCGAATGGTCGATCCCCCTGGGCGGCGACCATTCCCTTTACGCCACGTACTCGCTCATCTTGGCGACGTTCCTCGGGACGATGGGGCTCCCGCACGTCCTCGTCCGCTTCTACACCAACCCGGACGGGCGCGCCGCGCGCCGCACGACGGTCATGGTGCTGTCGCTCCTCGGCGCGTTCTACCTGTTCCCCGCCCTGTACGGGGCGCTCGGCCGCCTCTACACGCCAGAACTGCTCATGACCGGCCGCACCGACGCGGTCGTCCTCACCCTCCCCGGGCGGCTCGTCGGCGGGCTCGGCGGCGACCTCCTCGGCGCCCTCGTCACCGGCGGCGCCGTCGCCGCGTTCCTGTCCACGTCGTCGGGCATCACCGTGTCGGTCGCCGGGGTCCTCGCGCAGGACATCCTGCGGGGCGGCGTCCGCTCGTTCCGCGCCGGGACGCTGCTCGCGCTCGCCGTCCCGCTCGGCCTGGCCTTCGCGGCGCGCTCGCTGTCGGTCGCCGACGTCGTCGGGCTCGCGTTCGCCGTCGCCGCGTCCACGTTCTGCCCGCTGCTCGTCCTCGGCGTCTGGTGGCGGCGCCTCACCGTCCCCGGCGCCCTCGCGGGGCTCGTCACCGGCGGGACGCTCGCCGGCGCGGCCGTCGCCTGGACGATCACGGCCCCGCCCGCGGGCCTCGCGGGCGCGCTGCTCGCCGAGCCCGCCGCCTGGACCGTCCCGATCGCCTTCACCGTCATGATCGTCGTGTCCTGGTGCACGCCCCGGCGGGTGCCGCCCGGCACCGCGCGGATGATGGTGCGCCTGCACACGCCCGAGTCGCTGAACGTCGACCGCGGCACGTGGCGCCCGAAGCGCGTGTGACCGCGGCCGGACGAGCCCGGCCGCCCTCGCGCCCGCCGCCGGGCGGCCGGGCCCGCCGACCGAACGGCGGCGCATCGACATCCCGGCCCGACCGTCCACGGTCCTCCGGTCGCCGCGACGCACCGACCGTTCGTCGTGTGAAATCGGCCGTTCATCGACGGCACGTGTAGATCGTCGCGGACGGGCGGCAGCCCGGCGCACCCCGGCCCGCATCCCCTCGCACCCGCCCGGGACCCTCCCTACGCTGCGCGTGACCGGCGTCACAACACAGGAGGGGTGGTCGTGTCCGACGACAAACGCGCCACCGGCACCGTCTATGAACGGTTCCAGGCCAGCGACGAGTTCCAGGAACTGAAGCGCAGATTCCGCCGCTTCGCGTTCCCCATGACCGCCGCGTTCCTCGCCTGGTACCTGTTGTACGTCGTGCTGTCCGGCTGGGCGCGCGACTTCATGGGCGTCAAGCTGTTCAGCTCCGCCAACATCGCCCTCGTCTTCGGGCTGCTGCAGTTCGTGTCGACGTTCGCCATCGCGTGGCTCTACGCGCGGCACGCCGAACGCAAGCTCGACCCGCTCGCCGACAAGGTGCGCGGCGGCGTCGAGACCGAAGCCGCCGCCGAACGCCGCGACGACCTCGGGAAGGCGGAGGACCCCCGATGAGCCACGAGACCCTGTCCATCCTGCTGTTCCTGGCGTTCGTCGCCGCGACCCTCGCGATCACCGTCTGGGCCAGCCGGAACACCAAGGACGCCACCGACTACTACGCCGGCGGCCGCTCCTTCTCCGGCGTCCAGAACGGCCTCGCCATCGGCGGCGACTACATGTCCGCCGCGTCGTTCCTCGGCATCGCCGGCCTCATCGCCCTCTACGGCTACGACGGCTTCCTCTACTCGATCGGGTTCCTCGTCGCCTGGCTCGTCGCCCTGCTGCTCGTCGCCGAGCTGCTGCGCAACTCGGGCCGCTTCACGATGGCCGACGTCCTCGCGTTCCGGATGAGCCCCCGGCCCGTCCGCACCGCCGCCGGCGTCTCCACCATCGTCGTGTCGATCTTCTACCTGCTCGCGCAGATGGTCGGCGCGGGCGCGCTCGTCGCGCTGCTGTTCGGCTTCACCGGCGAGTTCGCCAAGGGCGCCACGATCGCGCTGGTCGGCATCCTGATGATCGTCTACGTCGTGTTCGGCGGGATGAAGGGCACCACCTGGGTGCAGATCGTCAAGGCCGTCCTGCTGATGACCGGCGCCACCCTCGTCACGCTGCTCGTCCTCGGCGAGTTCGGCTTCAACGTGCTCAGCCTCATGCAGGACGCCGCCGACCAGAGCGGCAAGGGCGAGGCGTTCCTCGAGCCCGGCCTGCGGTACGGCACCGAGGAGCAGGGCATCGCCGGCAAGCTCGACCTCGTCAGCCTCGGCCTCGCGCTCGTCCTCGGCACCGCCGGGCTGCCGCACATCCTGATCCGGTTCTACACCGTCCCGACCTCCCGCGACGCCCGCAAGTCCGTCCTGTGGGGCATCGGCATCATCGGCGCGTTCTACCTGATCACCCTCGTGCTCGGCTTCGGCGCCGCCGCGCTCGTCGGCAGCGAGGAGATCCGCGCCACCAACGAGGCGGGCAACACCGCCGCACCGCAGCTCGCCCAGCGCGTCGGCGAACTCGTCTTCGGGGACGTCGGCGGCACCATCCTGCTCGCGGTGATCGCGGCCGTCGCGTTCGCGACGATCCTCGCCGTCGTCGCGGGCCTCACGCTGGCGTCGTCCTCGTCCTACGCCCACGACCTGTACGCCCACGTGTTCAAGCGGGGCAAGGCCACCGAGCGGGACGAGGTCCGCGTCGCCCGCATCTCCGCGTTCGTCATCGGCGCCGTCGCGATCGTCCTCGGGATCTTCGCCCAGCGCCTCAACGTCGCGTTCCTCGTCGCGCTCGCGTTCGCGGTCGCCGCGTCCGGCAACCTCCCCGCGATCCTGTACAGCCTGTTCTGGAAGCGGTTCAACACCACCGGCGCCGTCTCCGCGATCTACGGCGGCCTCGGCGCGGCCCTGTTCCTGGTGTTCTTCTCACCGGTCGTGTCGGGCTCCGACAAGGCCCTGTTCACCGGCGCCGACTTCCACTGGTTCCCGCTGAGCAACCCGGGCCTCATCTCCATCCCGTTCGGCTTCTTCTGCGGGTGGCTCGGCACGATCCTCAGCAAGGAGCACAACGCGGAGAAGTACGCCGAGATCGAGGTCCGCTCCCTCACCGGCGCGGGCGCCGAGCAGGCGACGAAGCACTGAGGACCCCGCGCGCGGCCATCCGTCGCCCGGCGCGCGCGGCACGCGGCCCCGTCCCGCCCCCGCAGGGACGGGGCCGTCGCGCGCCCGCCCGGGCCGCGCGTCCCGCCCCCGCCCGGGCCGCGCGGACGAGACCTCACTCCTGCGGGTGCCCCGCCATCGACCAGGAGCCGGACCGTGACGCCGCGCCGCGCCGCACCGATCGACGGTTTCAGGACGTCCCGGAGGGCCCCGGCCGATGGCCGAACGTCGCGCGGTAGGCGGTCGGGGTGACGCCGACCGCCTGCCGGAAGCGCGCGCGCAGCGCGGCGGCCGACGGGAAACCGGAGCGCCGGGCGACCTCGTCGACCGTCAGGTCGCTCGACTCCAGGAGCTGCTGCGCGCGGATGACGCGCTGGTGGGCCAGCCACTGCGCCGGCGCGCACCCGGTGATCTCCCGGAACCGCCGGTCGTAGTTGCGCCTGCTCATGTGCGCCCGCCGCGCCAGGGCGGACACCGGCAGCGCCGATTCCAGCCGGCCGAGGGCCCAGCCGATCGTCTCGGCCACCGGGTCCGAGGCGTCCAGCTCCGGCAGCGGCGACTCGATGTACTGCGCCTGGCCGCCGGACCGGTGCGGCGGCACCACCAGGGCCCGCGCCAGCCGGCCGGCGTCCGACGCGCCCAGCATGGAGCGGATCAGGTGCAGCCCCAGGTCCATCCCCGCGGCACCGCCGCCCGCCGTCAGCACGTCCCCGTCGTCGACGTACAGGACGGCCGCGTCGACCCGGACCGCCGGGTACAGCTCCGCCAGCCGGCCCGCCAGCGACCAGTGCGTCGTCGCCGGGCGCCCGTCCAGCAGCCCGGCGGCCGCGAGGACGAACGTTCCGCTGCACAGGCCGGCCACCCGCCCGCCCAGCGCGTGCGCGGCGCGCAGCGCGTCCAGCACCGGCTCGGGCGGGCGCTCGGCGGTCGGCTGCGGCAGGTTCGGGACGACGATGAGGTCCGCGCCGCGGATCGCGTCCAGGTCGTACGGGACGGCGCACGACAGGCCGCCGCCGACGATGGCGGCGCCGGGCTCGCCCGCGACGATCCGCAGATCCGTGCCGGGCAGGGCGCCGTAGTGCGCGGCGATGTCGAACACCCCGCAGGCGAACGACATGCTCCCGAGCAGGGCGCCATCGAACACCACCACGACCAGCCGGACCGGCGCGCTCCCCGGGCGTGCTCCGTCGGCGGCCCGGAATGCGCCGGCCAGCATGTCGCCGCTCGTCCCCATCGCAGCGCCTCACCGCCCCGAGTACGCGGAACCGCCCGACTCGTTGAATAGCACAGCGCGCCCCGGCCGGGAAGGCGGCGGCCCCGCCCGGCGAGGGGCGGGGCCTGTTCGCGGGCGGGGTCAGCCGACCCGGAAACTGCCGGTCGGGGACACGTGTGCCCCGTGACCTGGCCGAATGAAATTGAACGGCGGCGGGACGGGCATCGTGCACCACGGATCGGTGAAGAACAGCAGCCGCCCGTTGCTGGTATTGGCGACGACGTGCGCGCCCGGCGGGAACGACTGGCAGGACGACGACGCGGGGTATTCCCGCAGTTCAGTGCCCGCCCACGAGATTTCCGCGCCCTCGGTGACGAAGACGACGATCTTGCCTTCGGGTTGCGCGGGGGCGGCGCTCGCGGGGGGCGCGGCGGTGAGCAGACCGGCCGCCAGGGCGATGGCGGCGGCGGCCCGTGCGGTTCTGGGCATGGTGCTCCTTTGCGGTGGTCGGAGGGAACGGCGAGAGTGATGCCCGCGTCCGGCCCGATTCATAGCCGTCGGCAATTGACTTGTCACTTGCCGTAACAATCGCTGGTCAGAGGGCGAAACGTTGATCGCCTACAGGCTTTAACAAAGAGTCGTTGACTGTTCACTATCCGTGAATTAGCTTGTGCCCCGGTGCCGGGACGCGCGTCCTTCCACCGCCCTTCAGGCGACCCCCGAACGCACCGGAAAGGGCACTGACCTGCAATGTTGCACACCCTCATCGTCGGAATGGGCAGGGCGGGGCACCGGCTGCACCTGCCGTCGCTGGCGAAGGTCCGCGCCGCCGCGCCCGCACTGCTGGCCCCGGCGCCGATCGTCGCGTTCGACCCGTTCCGCCCGCCCGCCGGCGCCGACCACGTGGTCACCGTCGGCGCTCTGGAAGAGGCCGCCCGCTGCCATCCCCCGGCGCGGACCGTCGTGCACCTGTGCACGCCCCCGCACGTGCGGGCGGCGATGCTCGACCGCCTCGCCGGGCTCGGCTACCGCAAGGTCATCGTGGAGAAGCCCCTCGCCGTCGACCTCGTGGGCCTCGCCGCCATCGCCCGGATCCGGCGCCGCCACGACCTCGACATCACCGTCGCCACCCACTGGCTCGACAGCGCCCTCACCCGCCGGCTCCGGGCGGCCGTGACCGGCGGACGGTTCGGGAACCTGCACCGCGTCCGCGTCGTGCAGAACAAGCCGCGCTTCGCGCTCGGCGCCGGCGCCCGCACCCACCCGACCGCGTTCGACGTCGAGGTGCCGCACGCGCTCGCCGTGGCGCTCCACCTCGCGGGCGACGCCCGGATCACCGAAGCCGCACTGGACGACCTCGTCATCGGCGACCGCCGCGTCCCGCGCCTCGGCCGCGCCCGGCTCCGCCTGGCGCACCGCTCGGGCGTCCGCACCGAGATCGACTCCGACCTCACCTCGCCCGTCCGCGAACGGCGCATCACCCTCGAGTTCGACGGCGGCGTCCTCGTCGGCCACTACCCGTGCAGCGACGCCGACCACACGGCCCAGCTCCGCACCGGGCGCCCCGGCGGCGACACGTCCTGGACCGCCTTCGACGACGACGCCTTCCCCGCCTTCCTGCGCAACGCGTACGAGCGCTACGCCACCTCGGCCCCGCACGGGACGCTGCCGCTGCAGGTCGACGCCGTCCGGCTCCTCACCGAGGCGAAGCGCCGCTGCACCGCCGTGCCGGAGGTGCGCGGTGTCGGCTGACGTCCGGTTCGCCGGGATCGGCGACGAGGCCGCCCCCGACCTCGCGGGCCAGCTCGCCGCCGTCACCGAACTCGGCTGGCACCACCTGGAACTGCGCACCGTCGACGGCGTCCCCCTGGCGCGGATCCCCGAGGACGACGTCCGCCGCGCCGCCGGCCGGCTGCGCGCCGCCGGTGTCGCGGTGATCGGCGTCGCGTCCAAGATCGGCGACTGGTCGCGCCCCGTCACGGGCGACTTCTCCCTCGACACCCGCGAACTCGACCGCCTCGCGGCCCGCTGCGACCTGCTGGGCACCCGCCTCGTCCGCGTCATGTCGTACCCGTCGGGCGGACTGGACGAGCCCGAGTGGGGCCGCCGCGTCCGCACGCGCCTCGGCGAACTGGCCCGCCGCGCGGAGGACCACGGCCTCGTGCTCGCCCACGAGAACTGCGCCGGCTGGGCGGGCGCCCGCGCGGACCGCATGCTCGACCTCGTCACCGGCATCGACAGCCCCGCCTTCCGCCTCCTGTTCGACATCGGCAACGGCGTCCCGTACGGCTACCCGGCGCCGCCGATGCTGCGCGCGATCGTCCCGTACGTCGCGCACGTCCACGTGAAGGACGCGATCCGCGCCCCGGACGGCGACGTCACCTACGTCCCGCCCGGCGAGGGCGCCGCCGGCGTCGCCGAGTGCCTCCGCATCCTGTTCGACCACGGCTACACCGGCGCCCTGTCGCTCGAACCCCACGTGGGCCTGCGCCCCCACGCCCCGATCCCCGGCCGCCCCGAACCCGCCGCCTTCGCCGACTGCGCCCGGGCCCTCGAACGCCTCGTCGCCACCACCCTCACCCCGAAGGTCCCCCGATGACGTCGTCCGCCTCCACACCCCCCGCCCCGCCCGACCCCGCCCGGCGCCCCGAGGGCGACGGGTGTCCGGCGGCCGCCGGGACGCCCGCGCCCGGCGGGTGCTCGTCCGGTGCGTGCGTCGGTGGGCGACGCGCGCCGGTCGAAGGTTCCGCGCCCGCCGATGACACCGCCGCCGCCTGTACGGCGCCCGCCGGATGCTCCCCGGCCGGTGGGCCGTCCGTCGCGGGCGGGTCGCCCGGGCTCGGGGTGCCCTCGCCGCTCACCGGGGACGACCGGGACCTGCTGCTGCGGCTGCTGCGGATCCCGACGGCGGGGCCGCTCGAAGGGGGCTCGGGGGACGGGCTGCGGGCGGCGCAGGACGCGTACGCGGGGCACGCGGCGCGGCTCGGTATGCGGGTGCTGCATCACGCGGCGGCCGGGTTCGACGACGTGGAGCGGGGGCCCGTGCCCGCGGCGGTCCGGGAGGCGATGGGGCGTCCGGGGTTCCTGGCGGCGCAGCCGAACCTCGTGTTGAAGCTCGGACGGGACGGCGTCCCGGCGGGGCGCACGGTGATGTTCAACGTGCACCTGGACACGGTCGCGGGGGTGCAGCCGGTCGGGTTCGACGGGGTCCGGTTCCGGGGGCGCGGGGCGATCGACGCGAAGGGGCCCGCGGTGGCGCTGCTCGCGGGGATCCGTGCGGCGCGCGAGCGGCGTCCGGCGATCGGGCGGGACGTGGGCGTGGTGGTGCAGGCGGTCGGGGGCGAGGAGGGCGGCGCGATGGGCGTGTTCGGCACCCGGCCCCTGGTGCAGGCGGGGCACACGGGACGGCTGAACGTGTTCTGCGAGCCCACGCGCGGGAGGTTCCTCGCCCGGTGCACGGCGTCGATGACCGCGCGGGTGGTGGTGGAGGGCGCGGACGCGATCGACGACCGTCCGGGCGAGGGGCACAACGCGAGCGTCCTCCTGGGGCACCTGGCGCAGTGGCTGGGGCGCGCGCTGGACCCGTACGCGGCGCAGGCGGCGGTGTGCGTGGCGGGGTTGCACACGGGGACGCGGCACAACAAGGTGTACGGCTCGGGTTCGCTGCTGCTGAACCTCGCGTACGCGTCGATGGACGCGGGCCGCCGCATGGAGCGGGAAGTGGAGGCCGCGGTGCGGGAGGGCCTCGACGCGTTCGCGGCCCGGTTCGGCGACTCGATGCTGTTCGCGCGGACGGCGGCGGACGCGCACGCGATCACGCGGCTGGAGTGGCGGAAGCGCGGCCTGCCCGTCCTGGACGATCGCGCAGCGTGGGGGCACGCGCTGCTGGAGAGCGCGGGGATACCGCCGTGGCCGCCGGACGAGCCGGGGTTCACGTGCGACGCGATCTGGATGTCGCAGGTACCGGGGGTGTGCACGGTCGTGCTCGGGCCCGGCGACCTCGCGGCCAACAACGCGCACGCCGAGGACGAGTTCGCCGACGCCGCCGAGCTGGCGGCGTTCGCGGACGACGTCGCCCGGATTCTCATCGCCTTCACCGACGATCTGAACGGAGCATCGTGACCTTACTGCCGTCTTCTCGACTGCCTTCTTCTGTACTGCCTTCTTCCGAACCCACCGCTTCTGCGCCGGCCGCTTCTGCACCGGCCGCTTCCGCGGAGCCCGGCGTCCGGGTGGACTACGGGGAGCTCGTCGACTTCACCACCGCGGTGTTCGCGGCGCACGGGGTGCCGCGCGAGCGGGCCCGCGCGGCCGCGCGGGCCCTGTGCCACGGCGACGTCGCGGGCATGGAGTCGCACGGGGTCGCGAACCTGACGCGCCTGTACCTGCCGCTGTTCGCCGAGGGGCGGGTGGACCCCCGCGCGGAGCACCGCGTGGTGGACGACCGGGGCGCGCTGGTGCTGGTGGACGCGGGCCGGGCGCTGGGCCTGTGGTCGGCGGGTGCCGCGATGGACCTCGCCGCCGACCGCGCCGAGTCGCACGGCGTCGGGATGGTGTCGGTGCGGGGCGCGACGCACTTCGGCTGCGCAGGGCCGCACGCGCTGCGGGCCGTGGAGCGGGGGATGGTGGGGCTGGTCGCGGCGAACTGCGGCGGGCAGCGGATCGCGCGGCCGCCGGGCGGCGCGGCGCCGATGCTAGGGACGAACCCGCTGAGCGTGGCGGCGCCCGCGGGGCCGCACCCGCCGTTCGTCCTCGACATGAGCACGACCGCCGCGCCGACCGGCCGGATCCGGCAGGCGGCGCGGGACGGGCGGACGGTCCCCGAGGGGCTGCTCGCGGACGACGCGGGCCGCCCGGTCACCGACCCGGCGAAGTTCGACGCGGGACGCGCGCACCTGCTGTGGCTCGGCGGGAAGGCGGGGCAGCACAAGGGGTTCGGGCTGGGCGTCGCGGTGGAGGTGCTGGCGGCGCTGGTGGCCGGGGCGGGGCTGGGCCCGCTGGGCGGTGGACGCGACGACGACATCGGGTTCGTCGCGATGGCGGTCGCGCCGGGGCGGGACGGGTTCGCGGCGGACGCGGGCGCGCTGTTCGGCGCCCTGCTGGACTGCCCGGCGGCCGAGCCGGGCGAGCCCGTCCGGTATCCGGGGTGGCACGAGCACGAGCGGGCACGCGAGCGGATGCGGGACGGCGTCCCGCTCGGCGGCGCCCTGTACCGGGAGCTGTACGAGGTGGCGGTGCGGGCGGGCGTCGCGGTTCCGGACGTGCGGCGGTGAGGCCGCCGTTGCGGGTCGCCGTCGTGGGGCTCGGCGTGATCTCGCGGTTCTACCTCGCGGCGCTGCGCGACGCGCCGGACCTGCGGCTCGTCGCGGTGTGCGACGAGGACCCGCGGAAGGCGTTCGCGCACGGGGTGCCGGGCCACACCGACCATGTGCGGCTGCTGGAGGAGGAGCACCCGGACGCGGTGGTGGTGACGGTGCCGAACGACGTGCACCACCGGATCTGCAAGGACGCCCTGGAGCGGGACGTCGCGGTCTGCGTGGAGAAGCCGCTGGCGTTGACAGCCGGGGAGGGCGCCGAACTGGAGCGGCTCGCCGAGCAGCGGGACGTCCCGCTGTTCACCGCGTTCCACCGGCGGCACAACGCGGCGGTGGAGCGGCTGGCGCGGGAGTGCGCGGGCGCGCCGGTTGCGGAGATGACGGTCCGGTACCTGGAGCGCATCGAGGAGCACGCGGGCGACGACGGCTGGTACCTGGACCCGCGGCGGTGCGGCGGCGGGTGCGTCGCCGACAACGGGCCGAACGCGTTCGACCTCGTCCGGCTGCTGCTGGGCCCGGCGGAGGCGGTGTCGGCGCGGATCGAGCGGGACGCGGCGGGCATCGACCGGCGGGCCGGCATCGGGTTGCGGGCGGGGCCGGCGCGGGCGCGGGTGCTGCTCGACTGGTCGTATCCCGGCGAGCGCAAGGACGTGGAGGTCCGGCTGGCGGACGGCCGGGCGCTGCGCGCCGACATGCTCGACGGGCATCCGGGGTTTAAGGGGTCGCTGTGGCACGAGTACGTCGGGGTGTTGCGGGCGTTCGCGCGGTGCGTGCGGGGACGGGTCGCGTACGACGGCGGCCTCGCGGCGCTGCGGCTCGTCGAGGACGTGTACCGGCTGGAGAAGGCGTGAATCCGGACGAGGACGGCGCGAAGCGCGAGGTGCACGGGACGCTCGTGAAGGTGCTGACGCATCGCCGGCGGGACCGGGGGATGCGGCTGGAGCCGTTCGCGAGCCGGTGCGTGCGGGCGGGCGAGGTGCACGAGCTGGTGGCGACCGACCACGCGGAGACGGCGCCGGGGGCCCGGATCGACCGGGTCGCGTTCCTCGGCTTCGCGGAGATCGGCGCCGCCGGGGTGCTGGACCGCGGGGACGTCCTGTGGATCGGCCACCGCCGGGTCGGGGTGCTGCTCGGCTTCGACGGCTGCCATCTGCCGAACCACTACAACGTGCTGGTGCGGGCCGATCCGGGGCCGCCGGCCCCCGGCGGGGAGCTGGGGCTGGCGCCGGAGGAACGGCTGGTGTTCCGCCAGGGCCGCCCGTCCGGCTGACGCCGCCGACAACGCCGGGAAATGACCGAATTCGCCATTGTGTCGGCCGCCGCATGCCCAAATTAAATAGACGCCTCCGGTGATGTGGAATTCGATGGACGGATATGCGGGTCTTACCTCCGCCGCATGGTTCGGGCGAGCTGGATTAGGCAATCTCAGTGGTGTGGGGTCGGGAGTTCGATTCGCCCCCTGAAAACACCCGATTCGACCCTCCGCATCCCGCACCGCGGATGCAGAAAGGAACGTCCAATGGTCATGGCGACGAAGCAGGAGAACCGCCTCGAGGAGCGGTTCCGGCTCTGGGACAACAACGGCAACGGCACCATCGAGCGGGCCGACTTCGAGCGCGAGGCGGACGAGATCATCTCCCGGCTCGGTGCGCAGGGCACCCCGGCGGCGGACGAGCTCAAGGACGCCTACCTCGGCATGTTCGACCGGCTCTCGGCGGCGGCCGGGTCCGACAAGATGAGCCGGCCCCAGTTCCTGGAGGCCGCCGAGAAGGAGATCATCGGCAAGGGCGACGAGGGTTTCGCCGAGGTCGTGCGGCCCACGATCCAGGCGATCGTCAAGGTCCTCGACAAGAGCGGCGACGGCGAGATCTCCCCGGCGGAGATGCACGGCTGGTTCGCCGCGATCGGGCTGAGCCCCGAGGTGGCCGACAGCGCGTTCCGCCAGCTCGACGCCGACAACAGCGGCAAGCTCTCGGTGGACGAGCTGGTGGACGCGGTGCGCGACTACCACCTCGGCCGCAACGACATCCCGCTGCTCGGCCGCTGACCGGGCGCCCCGGCCGCTGACCGGGCCGTCCCGGAAATGACGGGCCGTCCGGGAGGCGCCGGTACCGGAACCCTCGTCACGGCATCCGGTGCCGGCGCTCTCCCGGACGGTTCCGCCGCCGACTCTCGAACGTGCGGGGAAACGTGCGAACAATGACCGGCCAGACGATTCCGTTCTTCACCCAGGCGGCGACGTTCGACGCCGAATGGGACGGCATCCGACGACATCTGAACGACGTTATCGACAATGGAAAGTTCTCGCACGGCGCGAAGGTCGCCGAACTCGAGCGGGCACTCGAACTATGGACCGGTGCCCGGCACGTCGCGGCCGTCAACTCGGGGACGGACGCGCTGGTGCTGCTGCTGCGGGCCGCGGGGCTCCGGCCGGGCGACGAGGTGATCGTCCCCGCGTACTCGTTCATCGCGACGGCGACGTCCGTGGTGCTCGCCGGGGGCGTCCCGGTGTTCGCCGACATCGAGGAGAGCGGCGGGTACGGGCTCGATCCGGCGGCGGCGGACGCCCGCGTCACCCCCCGCACCCGGATGGTCATGCCCGTCCACCTGTTCGACCGGCCCGCCGACCTGCGCGGCCTCGCCGAGGTCGCGCGGCGGCACGGCCTGACGCTCGTGGAGGACAGCGCCGAGGCGATCGGCATGCGGGTCGACGGCGCCCACGCGGGGCTGCGCGGCGCGGGCGGCGCGCTGTCGTTCTTCCCCGCGAAGACGCTCGGCGCGATCGGCGACGCGGGCGCCGTCCTCACCGACGACGACGCCGTCGCCGAGACGGTCCGGATGCTGCGGCACCACGGGCGCGGCGGGCGGACGCTCGGCGACTTCGCCGGCATCGCGAACGCCACGGTCGTGCCGGGCCGCAACAGCAAGATGGACGACGTGCAGGCGGCCGTCCTGCTCGGCAAGCTCGGCCGACTCGACGCCGACATCGCGCGGCGGGCCGAACTGTCCGCCCGCTACGACGCGCGGCTGCGGGACGTGCCGGGCGTGCGGCGCACGCCGGGGGACGCGCCGCCCCGCCCCGGCACGGGACGGGTCGTGTACGTGCACCTGGTCGAGGTGGACGACCGTGACGCGCTCGCCGCGCACCTCGCCGCCCGCGGCATCGGCACCGAGGTCTACTACCCGCGCCCGCTGCATCTCCAGCCGTGCTTCGCGTACCTCGGGCACCGGGCCGGCGACTTCCCCCGCGCGGAGGCGGCGTGCGCCGCCGCCCTCGCGCTGCCGCTGTACCCCGACCTGCCCGACGAGCACGCCGACCGGGTGTGCGACGAGATCGAACGCTTCTACGCCGGAAGGAGGCGGGTCAGGTGACCGCCCCGCCCATCACCCCGCCCGTCCCGGTGACCGTCCCGTTCTTCCCGCCCGACCTGTTCGACGGCGACCGGGAGGCGCTGCTGGACGCCGTCCGCGCCGTCGGCACCGGCCCCGGGCAGCGGTTCATCCTCGGGGAGCACACCGCCCGCCTGGAACGCGCGCTCGGCGACCGACTCGGCCCCGGCACCGCGGACGTCGTGGCGTGTTCGAGCGGCACGTCCGGGCTGTCGCTGCTGCTGGCGGCGATGGACGTCGGCCCCGGCGACGAGGTCGTGGTGCCCGCGTTCGGCTGCGCGCCGCTCGCCGCGACCGTCCTGGACGCCGACGCCCGCCCGGTGTTCGCCGACATCGACCCGGTCCGGCTGACGATCGACCCGGCCGCCGCCGAGGCGCTGATCGGGCCGCGCACGAAGGCGCTCATGCCCGCCCACATGTTCTCGGTCATGGCGGACATGCCCGCGTTCCGCGCCCTCGCCGACCGGCACGGCCTGCGCCTCGTCGAGGACTCGGCGCTCGCGCAGGGCGGCACCCTCGCGGGCCGCCCGGCGGGCTGCTGGGGCGACGCCGGGGTGTACTCGTTCGTGCAGGTGAAGACGTTCGGGATGCCGGGGGAGGGCGGCGTCGTCCTCACCCGCGACGCCGGCCTGGGCCGCGCCGTGCGGATGCTGCGCAACCACGGGCAGGACGGCGTCCACCGGTTCGTCCACCACCGCGTCGGGCACAACAGCCGGTTCGACGAGGTGATGGCGCTGTTCCAGCTCCACCGCCTGCCGGGGCTGGACGCGCGGCTGGCGCGGCGCGCGGAGATCTCCGCGTACTACTCCCGCCGGTTCGCGCCGCTCGCCGACCGGGGCCTGGTCGCGCCGCCGGCCGGCGGCGACGGCCGCTTCCCCTACGTGTACACGGTCCTCACCGGGCGGCGCGACGAGCTGCGCGCCCACCTGGCCGCGCGCGGCATCGCCGCGCACGTCTACTACCCGCGCCCGCTCCCCGCCCAGCCCGCGTTCGCGCCGCACGCCGCGCCCGGGGCGGCGTGGCCGAACGCCGAGTCCGCCGCCCGCCGCAACATCTCCCTGCCGCTGTACCCGCACCTGACCGACGCCCAGGTGGAGCACATCGCGGACGCCGTCTGCGCGTTCGCGGACGCCCACCCCGACCCCCACCCGAACCGGGAGCGGTGATGACGCACCAGACGACGACCCTCGCCGGGCCGGGCGCGTCCCGGGCCGGCGGCCTCGCCGCCTACGCGCGCCTGGCCAAGCTCGACATCTACGACTACTACCTCGGCCTGCTGCTGGTGTGGGCGCTGCTCGCCCCGGCCGTCCGCTGGGACGGCGGGACGTTCGGGCTGCTCGGCCTCGTGCTGATCGCGGAGATCGTCGTCGTGGCCGCCATGGTCGGCTTCGACGACATCACCGGGTTCCGCGACGGCAGCGACGCCGCGAACTACGGCTCGGACGCCGCGCGGCGCCGCCTGCACCGCAAGCCGCTGGTGGCGGGGACGCTCACCGAGGTGCAGGCGCTGCGGTTCGCGTGGTCGGCGACGGTCGCCGGCGCGGTGCTGTGGGCGGCGAGCGTCGCGGCGGCCCCGCACCGGCCGCTGTGGGCGATCGTGCTGGCGGCGGTGTGCGTCGCCGCGTCCGTGCAGTACTCGTGGGGGTTGAAGCTCAGCTACCGCGGCTTCCAGGAGATCTTCCTGATCGGGCTCGGGATCGGCTGGACGCTCGTCCCGTACGCGCTGCTGACGGGCGCGGCGTCCGGGTTCGTGATCGTGCAGGCGATCGTGTTCGGCGCGGGGCCGATGCTGTTCGGGCTCTACTCGAACACGAACGACGCGGACGGCGACCGGGACGCGGGCCGCATCACCGTCGCGACGCTCGTGTCCGCGCGGACGCACCGCGTGTTCGTCGCCGCGATGACCGCCGCGCAGGTGCTGCTGATCGCGGGTTCGGCGGCGGCCGGGGCGGCGCCGTGGTGGTTCCCGGCCGTGCTCCTGCCCGTCGTCGCGATGCGCCTCGCGCACCTCGTGATCGGGTTCCGCGGCGACATCCTGCGGGCCCGCCGCATCGCGATCCACGCCCACCGCGTCACCGTGGTCCTGCTGGTGGCGGCGAACCTGGTGGCCACCGGGGTCGCGTCATGACCGACCGCGGCACGACCGACCGCGGCACGACCGACCTCGACGTCGCCGTCGTCGGCGCGGGCCCCGCCGGGCTGGCCGCCGCGCACGCGCTCGCCGAGGCGGGCCGGACGGTCCGGGTGTTCGAGGCCGCCGGCGCCGTCGGGGGACGCATGCGGACGGTCCGCGAGCACGGCTGCCTGATCGACATCGGCGCCGAGATGTTCCCCGAACACCCCGCGTACCCGGCGACGTGGCGGCTGATCTCCGCGCTCGGCCTCGACGCCGACCCGGGCGCCGTCCCGCGGGTCCCCGACGCGCTCGCCGTGTGGCGCGGCGGCCGCGCCCGCCCGCACGTCGGCCGCCCCCTCGGGCTGCTGACCGGCGCGGGCCTGCCGCTGCGGGCGCGCCTCGACCTGGTGCGGCTCCAGGCGCGGCTCGCCCGGCTCGGCGACCTCGACCCGCAGCGCCCCGAGCACACCTCGCTCGGCGCCGCGACGATCGCCGAACTCGTCCGGCCGTACCACCCCGACCTGCGCGAATACCTCGTGCATCCGCTGGTCGCCGGGTTCTTCGGCTGGGACCCCGAACGCTCCGCCGCCGCCCCGTTCGCCGCGCACCTGGCGTCGTCCGGCGGCTCCGGCGGCTGGCGCACCTACCGCGACGGGATGGACGCCCTCGCCCGGGCGCTCGCGGCCCGCCTCGACGTCGTCGCCGACCATCCGGTCACGCGCGTGACCGGCGGGCCCGGCGCGGTCCGCGTCGAGTCGCCGCGCGGGACCGTGACGGCCCGCGCGGCGGTGCTGGCCGTGCCCGCGCCCGTCGCGGCCCGGCTGCACCCCGACGCCCCGCCCGCGGCCCGCGACTACCTGCTGGCCTGCGGGTACGCGCCGATGCTCCGCGTCAGCCTCGTCCTGGACCGTCCGCTCGCGCCGCGCGGCACCCGCCCCCGGTTCGCCACGCTCGTCCCCGACGCCGAGGACCCGCTGCTCGGCGCCGTCACCGCCGACCACCACAAGCATCCCGGGCGGGCGCCCGGCGGGCGCGGGCTGCTGTCGCTCATCACCTCGCCGCGCGGCACCGCCGAACTCGTCGGCGCGCCCGACGACGCGGTGGCGAACCGGCTGCTGGCCCGCGCCGAACGGCTCGTGCCCGGCGTGTCCCGGCACGTCGAGCACGTCCGGGTGTCGCGGTTCCGGTACGGGCTGCCGGAGGCGACGCCGCGCGCGCTGGGGCTGCGCGCCGCGTTCGCGCGCCGCCCCGTCGCGGCCGTCGAGTACGCGGGCGACTGGACGGTGCTGCGGCCGTGCAGCGAGGGCGCCGTCGCGTCCGGCGGGACGGCCGCCGCGCGTGTCGCCGCGCACCTCGACGGCGGCCGCGGCGCCCCGGCACCCGACCGTCTCCCGGAGGTGAGCCGATGACCCCGTTCGCCCGCCGCATCGAGCTGGGCACCCTGTTCGACGACGTCGCCGACCGGGGCCGCCCGACGACCGTGCACCTCAGCCGCCCGCTCGACATCGCGCCCGGCCTCGGCACCGTCCACGCGCTGCCCGCCCTCGCCGGGCTCGTCCGGGACGCCGCCGGGTGGCTCGCCGCCGCCGGCGCCGGGCGCGGCGACCGGATCGCGATCGCCAAGCGCGACCACTGGGACACGGTGCTGCTGTGCTGCGCCGCCGCCCGCATCGGCGCCGTCCCCGCGCCGCTGTCCGCCCACCTGGACGCCGACGTCCTCGACACCCTGCTCGGACGGCTCGACCCGGCGCTGCTCGTCACCGACGCGGCGCGGCTCGCCGCGAGCTGGACGGCGGGCCGCGCCCCCGAGTCCCGCGCCGCCCGGACGCTCGTCCTCGACGGGCGGGCCCCCGGCGCGCTCACCCTCGACGACGTGCGCGGCGCGACCGCCCCGGCCCCGTACCGCCCGCCGGTCGACCGCCCGCTGGCGATCGTGCACACGTCCGGCACCACCGGCGTCCCGAAGCTCGTCGCGCACACCACCCGCACGCTGCTGCGCCGCCTCGCCGGGTTCGAGGCGCACCGCTGGCCGCTGCTGTCCGCCCGCCCCGACGACGTCGTCGCCGGATCGTTCTCGTTCGTGCACGGCCGCGCCCTCGCCTGGACGGCCGTCGCGCTCACCCACGGCCCCCGCGCGCTGCTCGCGATCCCCGGCTCCCGCTGGGACGAGGCCGGGCCCCTGCTGGACCGGCACCGGCCCACCGTCGTCGAGGCCCAGCCCGCCACGTTCGTCCGCTGGCGGTCCCGGGCCCGGGCCGGCGACGACCACCCGTTCGACCGCGTTCGGCTCTTCATCAGCACGTTCGACGCCGTGCACCCCCCGACCGTCCGGACGTTCCTCGCCGCCACCCGGCACCCGCGCCCCGTGTGGCTGCAGGGCTGGGGGCAGAGCGAGACCGGCCCGCTCACCTTCCGGTTCCTCACCCGCCGCGCCCTCGCCGCCGAACGCGAACGGCACCCGACCACCCGCGACCTCGGCCGTCCCGTCCCCGGCCGCACCCGGCTGCGCGTCCTCGACCGCGCCACCCTGCGGCCCGTCCCGCGCGGCACCCCCGGCCTCGTCGTCTGCGCCACCCGGGCGCTCGCCGACGGGTACGTCGCCGAACGGTCCCGGTTCGAGCGCAAGCGCGCGGGCCGCTGGTTCATGACCGGCGACATCGGGGTCCGCACCCGCGACGGGCGGCTGCTCCTGCTCGACCGGGAGGCCGACGCCGTCCCCGAGGGCAACGGCGCCGCCGAACTCGAGGACGTCATCGAGGACCGGCTGCCCGGCGTCGTCGAGTGCGTCGTCCTCAGCGTCCCCGGCCGCCCGTCGCTGCCCGTCGCCGTCACCGAGCACGGCGCACTCGACCCGGAGGCCTGGCGCGACGCGACCGCCGACCTGCCGGAACTCGCCGAACCGGTCGTCCTCACCTGGGACGAGATACCGCGCACCGGCACCGGCAAGGTGCGGCGCGCGGCGCTGCGCGAACGGCTCGGCCTCGCCCCCGAGACCTACGGGACGGGCCGATGGACGTGACGCGCCCCCTCGCCGGGACGACCGTCCGCGCGTCCGGCGACACGCTCCCGCTGCGCGTCGCGGCGGCCCGGCTGCGCGCGCTCGGCTGCACGGTCGAGCGCGGCCCGGCCGCCCCGCCGGACGCCCCCGCCGGACGCCTCACCGCCGTCCGCACCCCGTTCGGCGGCGCGCTCCCCGAATGCCGGATCGGCTGGTCCGGTCCCGTCGCCGTGCCGATGCGCGGCGAGCGCGACGTGCAGGCCGCCTGCGGCGTCATGCAGGTCCACGGGCGCGCCACCGGCGGCCCCCGCGTCCTGCCCGTCGACTTCGCGTCCGTCTGCGCGGGCGTCCTCGCCGCGCAGGCGTTCACCGCCGCCGCGCTCGCCGCCCTGCACGGCCGGACGGACGTCGCCGCGGCCACGTCCGTCGCGCAGGCCGCGGCGTTCGCCCTCACCCAGTACGTCGCGGTCGCGACCGCCGAACCCGGCGCGGACCGTCCCGCCGAGCCGTCCGGCGACGCCGAACGGACGCCGCCGTTCCGCTCGTCCGACGGCGTCCTGTTCGAAGTCGAGACCTTCGACGCCGAACGCTGGCTGTGGTTCTGGTCGGCGCTCGGCGCCGGCCGGGCCGCGATCGTCCACGGCTGGCCCCCGTTCCAGCAGCGCTTCGCCACCGCGACCTGCACGCTCCCCCCGGATCTGGGGAAGGCCGCGGGCGAGCACGACTTCCGCGCCGTCCGCGACGCCGCCGACGCCGCGGGCGTCAGCGTCCTGCCGGTCCGCGCGGCGACCGTGCCGCCGCCGCCCGCCCCGGCCTCCCCGTGGCGGCTGCGCGCCCTCACGCCGCCCGCCGCACCGCCCGAACCCTTGCCGCCCGAACCCCCGCCGCCCGGGCGCGGCCCCCTCGCGGGTCTGCGCGTCGTCGAGTCGACGAACCGGGTGCAGGGCCCCCTCGCCGGGCACGCCCTCGGCCTCCTCGGCGCCGGCGTCGTCCGGCTCGAACCGCCCGGCGGCGACCCGCTGCGCGGCGTCCCGCCCATGTCCGGCGGCTGCTCGGCCCGCTTCCGCGCCCTCAACCGCGGCAAGTCCGCCGTCGAGGCCGACCTCAAGACGGAGGCCGGGCGGGACACGGCCCTGCGGCTCGCCGCGTCCGCCGACGTGTTCCTGCAGAACTGGCCGCCCGGCCGCGCCGCCCGCTTCCGCCTCGACGCCGCCGACCTCGCGGCCGTCCGCCCGTCCCTCGTGTACGCGCACGCCGGCGGCTGGGCCGACGCCCTCCCCGCGCCGCAGCCGATGGGCACCGACTACCTCGTGCAGGCCCACTCGGGCGTCGCGTCCCTCGTGTCCGGCCCGACGCTGCTGACGATCACGGACGTCCTCGGCGGCCTCATCGCCGCCGAAGGCGCCGTCGCCGCCCTGCTCGCCCGCGCCCGCACCGGCGCGGGCGTCCGCGCCGGGACGGCGCTGATCGACGCCGCGCGCCTGCTCCGCGTCGTCGTCCACAGCCCTGTGGACGACGCCCCGCGCGCTCCCGTCGTCTCCGACCTCGCCGCGATGGCCGCCGACCCGGCCTACGCGGCTCTCTTCGAGAGCGACGGCACCGCCTCCTACAGCCGCGCCCCATGGACCTTCGACCACACCAGGGAGCTCCGCCCATGACCCCCGCCCGACTCCCCGCCACCCCCGAACCCGCCGCGCCGGAAGCACCCGACGAACCCGCGCCGGAAACCGGCCCACCCTCGCCCCCGGCTCCCGGCTCGTCCGCTCCTCCGGATGCGGCCACCGGACCCGGGGCGGCCGGCGCTCCCGGGTCGGTCGCCGCCCACCAGACGGCCGCGGCGCCTGGAGCCACCGCGCTCGGCTCGCCTCCCGCGTCCCGGGCGGCCGGCGGGGGACATGCGGGTGCGGCGGCTTCCGCGTCCGGTGTGTGGAGGTCGGGGAACGGCATCGTGATCGCCGACCTCGTGCCCGCCGGGTTGCGGGCGGAATGGGTCGCGCGGGGCGCGTGTCCCGGGCGGGATCTGTACGAGCTGTTCCGCGAAAGGGTGCGGGACGCGCCCGGGCGGGACGCGGTCGTCGACGACGCGGGCGCGCTGAGCTACGCCGAGCTGGACGGGCGCGTGCGGCGGGCCGCCGCGGCGCTCGCCGCGGGCGGGCACGGGGCCGCCGACATCATCGCCGTGCTGCTGCCGAACGGGCGGGACGCGGTCGTCGCCGAGCTGGCGGTCGCGGCGATCGGGGCGGTCGCGCTGGCGATCCCGCACACGCGGGGGCCGCGCGACGTCGCGCGGCTGCTCGAGCTGTCGCGCGCGGCCGCGCTCGTCACCGTGCCCGGAATGATCGACGCGGTCGACGTCCCGTCCGGCACCCGGGTGTGGACGCCGCACCGCCGGATCGACGGGTCCGGCGACGGCGCGCGGTTGCTCGACGACGCGGGCGCGGCGGACGTCCGGGCCTGGCGGCCCGCGCGGCCGGACCCCGAGGCACCCGCGCGGCTGCTCGTGTCGTCGGGGTCGGAGTCGGCGCCGAAGATGGTCGCGTACTCGCACAACGCGATGGCGGGCGGGCGCGGCAACTACGTCGCGGCGCTCGGCGGCGGCGCGCCGATGCGGGCGCTGCTGCTGGTGTCGCTGGCGTCCGCGTACGGGTCGCTCGGGACGTCGGTGATCCTCGCGCGGCTCGGCGGCACGCTCGTCCTGCTGCCCCGGTTCGACGCGGCGGCGGCGCTGCGCGCCGTCGAACGGCACCGGCCGACGCACCTGTTCGGCGTCCCGACGATGCTGTGGCGGATGACCGAGGCGGACGTCGAGGCGGACGTGTCGTCGCTGCGCGCGGTCGTGTCCAGCGCGGGCCCGGTGCACGGGCACGTCGTGGAGGCGTGCGCGCGCCGGTTCGGGACCGCGCCCGTCAACATCTACGGGTCGAGCGACGGCGTCAACTGCCACACCGGCCGCGACCCGGGCGGGTGGCGGCCGGGCCTCGCGGGCGTCCCCGACCCGGACGTCGCGGAGATCAGCGTCCGCGACCCGCGGGGGCGGCCGCTGCCGCCGGGCGAGGCGGGCGAGATCTGGGCGCTCGGCCCGATGACGCCGCTGTGCTACGTCGCCGCCCCCGAGCTGGACGCGCGGCACCGCGCCCCCGGCGGGTGGGTGCGCAGCGGCGACCTCGGCCGCCTCGACCCGGACGGGACGCTCTGGGTGCTCGACCGGCTGAAACGCGTCGTGATCCGCGGCGGCGTCGGCCTGTCCCCGGCGGACGTGGAGCGGGAACTGAGCACCCACCCGGGCGTCGCGGACGTGCACTGCGTGCCCGTCCGGGACCGCGACCTCGGCGAGCGCATGTGCGCGTGCGTCGCGCCGCCGCGCGGGACGCCGCCGCCGACGCCCGCCGCGATGCTGGACCACCTGCGTGAACGCGGCCTCGACAAGCGGCGGCTCCCGGAACGGTTCCTCGTGCTGGACGAACTGCCGCTCGGGCCCACCGGGAAGGTGTGCGCCGCGACGCTCGCGCGGCTCGCCGCCGAGCGCGCCGTGCCCGCCGACGCGGGGAGCGGCCGGTGAGCACGGCCACCTTCGGCGACCGGGACGAGGACGCCCGCGAGCGGCACCGCCTGCTGGGCGAGGCGTACGACCCGATGACCGTGGAGAACCTCGCCCGGACGGGCGTCGGGCCGGGCTGGCGGTGCCTGGAGGTCGGCGCGGGCGACGGGAGCGTCGCCGCGTGGCTGGACCGGCGGGTCGCGCCGGGCGGGCGCGTGGTCGCGACGGACGTCCGGCCCGACCCGCGGGCCGCGGGTCCGCGGGTGACGCGGCACGACATCGCCCGCGACCCGCTGCCGGACGGCGAGTACGACCTCGTGCACGCCCGGCTCGTCCTGCGGCTGCTGCCCGACCGCGACCGGGTGCTCGCCCGGCTCGTCCGCGCGCTCAAGCCGGGCGGCGTCCTGCAGCTCGACGAGTTCGACGCGTCGGCCGCGCCCGCGCTGCGCGTCCCGAGCCCGGCCGCGCGGGAACTGTACGAGACGTTCACCGCGGCGAAGAACCGGCTGATGGCCCGGGCCGGGATCGACGTCGCGTGGGGACGGCAGGTGGTGCGCGCGATGGTCGCGGCGGGGCTCACCGGGGTCGTCGCCCGCTCCCGCGCCGAGCCGTGGGACGCGGGGTCGCCGGGCCTGCGGCTCCTCGCGCACCACGCGCGGCACCTGCACGACGGGCTGGTCCGCGAGGGCATGACGCCCGGGCAGCTCGACGACGTCCGGGAGCTGCTCGGCGACCCGGGCTTCCGGGCCCGCTCCTACACCATGTACTCCGTCCAGGGCCGACGCCCACGGGAGGACCGATGACGACGCACACGCAGTACGGGGACGCGCAGTACGGGGACACGCAGTACGGGAACGCGCACCCCGGGGACGCGCGGGACGGGCGGCGGTTCGACGTCCGCGCCGCCGCACCCGACGCGCACGCCGCGATGGCCGCGTTCGACGCCGCCGCGGGCGCCGGGCTCGACCCGTCGCTCGCCGAGCTCGTCCGGATCCGCGCGTCCCAGCTCAACGGCTGCGGGATGTGCCTGGCGATGCACACCGACGCCGCGCGCCGGTTCGGCGAGGACGAGCGCCGCCTGCGGGCGCTCGCGTCCTGGCGCGGCAGCCCGCTGTTCAGCCACGCGGAGCGCGCGGCGCTCGCCCTCACGGAGGCGATGACGGCGATCGGCGAGGGCGTCCCGCAGCGGGTGCTCGACGCCGCGCGCGACCACTTCGACGACGCGCGGCTGGCGCACCTGATGTGGACGATCGCCGCGATCAACGCGTGGAACCGGGTGGGGATCGCCGCATCGGCGTTGGCGGCCGACGAGGGCGGGTGACATGGCACTATTCCGGTTATGAATGCCCGAAACTCCCGGACGACCGTCACCGTCGCGGTGGGCTGGCTCGTCTTCGGGGTCGTGTGCGTGCTCGGCGCCGCCTTGGCGGCGCTGGCCGGCCTGCCGGGGCGGCTCGCCGAGCAGCGCGCGTTCGACTCCGCGGCGGCCTGCCCGGCCGCGCCGCGGGAACCCGCCGACTGCCGCTGGAAGCAGGAGTTCACGATCTCCGCGATCCGGCTGTACGCGGGCAGGCACAGCGAGATCACGGCGACGCTCACCGACCGCTCGGGCCGCGAGCGGCCGACCGAGTTCA
Organism: Actinomadura sediminis; assembly: GCF_042675525.1. Classification (NCBI taxonomy): domain Bacteria; kingdom Bacillati; phylum Actinomycetota; class Actinomycetes; order Streptosporangiales; family Thermomonosporaceae; genus Actinomadura; species Actinomadura sediminis. The sequence goes on along the minus strand of NZ_JBHTJA010000001.1, from coordinate 133,076 downwards.
AGAGCAACGAGCCCCTGCTGGACGACCTGGACGACGGCGACACGGTCGTCGGCACGATCTGGCGCGGCGAGGTCGTGGAGATCGCCGCGCCGGGCGGCGTGCAGGAGACGGAGGCGAACCCCGGCGGGTTCGCGGAGGCGGCCATGGGGACCGTGGTCGTCCTCGGCCCCACCGGCCTGCTGGTGATCGCGGCGAGCGGGTGGCGGCTGCGGCGCCGCGCCGATGAGGAGCCGCCCCGGGCGCTGACCGGCCTCCTCTGGTTCACCGGCGCCCAGGCGGCGGGCTCGCTCGCCCTCGGGATCCTGGTGGCGGCCGGGGGATGGTCCGTGTGGCTCATCCCCGGGCTGTGGCCGGTGATGGCCGCGGCGACGGCGGGTCTCACGGTCCTCGCCGTCCGGAAGGCGGGCGACGTCTCCGCCGCCCTGGGCGGCACCGGCACCGCGCCCTCGACGGACGAGGACGGCGCGCGCGCCGTTTGATCACGAAATTGGCTACCGTGACGCGCTATGAGCCCGCACGGTAAGAGGACACGCGCCCGCGACATCGTCCGCTGCACGGCCGGCCTGCTGCGGTTCGCGACGCCGGGCGAGCTGGACGAACTCCTCGACCGCCTTCCCGAGGGCCGCGCCGAGCGCGCGGTGCGGAGCCACGGGACGCCCAACCGCGCCGTCCTCGAAGCCCTGCTGCGGCGCGGACGTCCGGGCGACATCGACGCGCTCGTCACGCACGCCCTCACGGTCGGCGACCCGCCGTCGCTGCTCGGCCGGCTCCTCGACCTCGACAGCCCCGAGGTCGCCGAGGCGTTCGTGAGCGCCGACGTCGCGCTCACCCCGCTGCCGCGCAACCTGCGCCGCCAGCTCGCGCACCAGACGTCCCGCCACGACGGGGTCACGCCGCGCCCGCTGCCCATCGGGCTGCGGGAGGCACTGCCGTCCGCGAAGGTCCCGGAGGCGTTCGACCACGCCCTGCTCTACACGGCCGAACCCGGCCTGGCCGGGGCCGCGCTGCGCTTCCTCGGCGCGGGCGCCGACCCGCACGGCGCCGTCCAGGCCTGCCGGACCCTGCTGGACGCCCGCCGCCACCACGAGATCCGCGAACTCGTCGAGCAGGACCGGCTCCCCGCGTACCGGTGGGGGCCGCACGGGACGGAACCGAGCGTCCTCGCCTACGCGCAGGCCGCGCTGCGCGGCGAGGAGGGCGAGCGGGCGCTGCGCGAGCTGTCCGGGCGGGTGCGCCGCGCCGAGTTCCTCCGGACGGTCGCCGAGATCGCCGACGCGCCCGCCTGCGCGGGCCGTCCGGCCGTCCGGACGGTCGTGGACCGCCGCCACCCGGGCATCCCCCGCGTCGGCTGGGCCGACGTCCTCGCGGACGAGCCGCGCCGGCGCGCCGCCGAGGGGCCGTTCCCGCTCCGCGCGGCCCGGTTCATGGCGAAACGCACCGACATGCCGCTCGAACTGGAGCGGCTGCTGGTCGCCGACCACCCGGACCTCGCCGTCTTCCTGGCCGACCCGGCGCCCGAGGTGCTCGCCGACCTGTGCGGGCGCGGGCCCGTGCCGGGCGCGGACGTGATCCTCAAGGTCGTCGGGAACGGCCTGGCCGCCGGCACGCTCACGCCCGAGTTCGTCGTCGAGACCGTCCCGGAGGACGTGCTGCGGGTCGTCGCCGAGTCGCTGTGGCTGCCCGGAATGCGGGGCACCGCCCGGATCCGCGCGCTCCTCGGTCTCGCCGGGGACGTCCCGCTCGTCCCGGCGTTCGTCGACGAGACCGGGCACGGCCGGACCCGCCGCCTCCGCCGTCCCGGCCCGGCCGCGCACTGGGACCCCGCACTGATCTACGGTTCCGCCGCCGCCCGGCTGTTCGCGCGGCCCGGCGGCACGACCGCCGACGAGGTCATCGCCGCCGCGAACGTCGACGCGCTCCTCGCCCCCGCCGCCGGCGCCGCCCCCGACCCGCGCGTCCTGCGCCGCCTCGCCGAACACGTCGACGTGCACCTCGGCGGCCGTCCGGAAGCGTGGCCCGCCGCGCTCCGGCTGCTGGAGGACGGCTTCGTCGGCACCCTCCCCGAACTGCTGGCGGCCGCCGGGGACGTCACCAGCTGACGACCCGGTAGTCCTTCAGCAGGACGCCGTGCGGCGGCTCCCCGTCGCGCTCGCCCCGCACGATCGGGTCGTACACGCGGGCCGCCGCGTCCACGACGTCCAGCGGCGGGCGGAACCCGGCGGCGGCCCGCCGCGCCCGGTCCGGCTCCGGCCGCTGGTCGGTGAACCATCCCGGATCGACGCTCGTCACGTACACGCCGCGCTCCGCCAGCTCGGGCGCCGTCGTCAGCGTCAGCATGTTCAGCGCCGCCTTGGCCATGTTCGTGTGCGGATGCTCCGCGCCCCTGTAGTACCGGCCGAACCGCCCCTCCGCCGCCGACACGTTCACCACGTACCGGCGCGGGCGCGGCGACGCCTCCAGCAGCGGACGCAGCCGCCCGAGCAGCAAGAACGGCGCCGTCACGTTGACGAGCTGCACCTCGATGAGCTCCACGGGGTCGATCTCGTGCACCAGCCGCGTCCACGAGTTCACCGGCGACGGGTCCGGCAGCAGCCCCGCGACGTCCACGGTCCCCGAAGCCGGTGCCGCCGGAGGCCCGGCCGGCCCCGGCGGCAGCGCCGCCCGCTCCTCGACCGCGAGCAGCTCCGCGTACGACTCCGGCGGGTGCCGCAGCGTCTGCGCCGCCAGGTTCACCAGGACGTCCAGCGGTTCGCCCGCCGCGACCAGCCCGTCGCACCAGCGGACGAGCGCCGGGACGTCCCGCAGGTCCATCCCGACGACCGTGAGCCGGTCCCACCACGCGTCCCGATCGGGCACGGCCGCGAACCGTCGCCGGGCGTCCGCCGGGAACCGGGTGAGGGCCGTCACCGCCGCGCCGTCCCGCAGGAGCTTCAGCACGAGCTCGAACCCGGCCTTGACCCGCCCTCCGGTGACGATCGCGCGCCGCCCGGCCAGGTCCGCCCGCGCGTCCCGCCGCGCCCGGTGCTCCCCGGCGCACAGCGGACACAACCGGTGGTAGAAGCCGTCCGGCTCCCGGTAGTGCGCCTTGCAGACGTAGCACGTCTGCAACCCGCCCAACCGGGCCGGGGACGCAGCGCCCTCGCCCGCCCCGCCCGTCGCCTCGCCCGGGCGCCGTTCCGCCGCCCTGCCCGGCGGCTCGACGGGGGCGCCCGGTACCCGGTCCGGTGCCCCGGTCGCCGTTCCGGCCAGGATCTCGGCGTCCGCCGCCGCGCGCCGCCGCCGCTGCGCCGCGCGCTCCCGCCCCCGCGTCCGCCGGACGAACGCGGACACCGCCGCCCGCACCCGTTCGAGATCCGGGTCGCCGTCGGGCGCGTCCGCCAGTTCGGCGAGGACGCGCAGGCACGTCGCCACCTCGTCGTCCCGCATGCCCGCCATTAAATCGGGTGATCTCGGACGTCGCTCCGTGGCATGTCGAGGCGCTGGAGCGCCGCCGCCCCGCCCGCTGGGTGCGGTCGCTGTGGCGGCCCGCCCCGGACGCCTGACGGCGCCCGGGGCACGGCCGGTTCAGAAGTAGTTGCGGTGCCAGAGCGCGGTACCGTCCGCGCCGTACCCGGTCAGGGTGCCCTCGGGCCCGTGCTCCGGCGGGACGGCGCCGCCGAACAGCGCCACCCGCTGGTTCCAGTCCGGGACGACCGTGCGGGCCTCGACCCGCACGCCGCTGTGCAGTTCGAACTCGACGCGCCGCGTCTCGGGACCGGCGATGCCCCACCACCGGCGCCCCTCGGCCCACCTCTCGTAGCCCTCGGCCCACCGCCGCCCGCCGTCCCGCCGGGCCGCCTCGGCGAGCGGACCGTCCGGCTCGAAGCCCTTGACCGCCTTCCCGCCGGCCCAGAAGCCGAGGCACGACCCGTCCCAGTGGGCCGCCAGGTCCGAGCCGGGAAGGTCCACCGCCGCCCCCGGCGGACGTTCCGGCAACGCGCAGCCGCGTCCGGTGTCGGCGTCCGGCTGCTCGACCGTCCCGAGCGCGCGGCCGCCCGCGTCCTTCAGGGTGACGGACTCGACGGTGTGCGTGCCGCCCACCTGCCAGACCGGATAGCGGAATCCCTCGCCGTGCAAGAGCCGCCCGGTCACCTCCCGCCCGTCCCCGAGCACGGCGGTGACCGACGCCACGTCCGGGCCCGCGACGCCGAGCGCCATCTGGCCGCCGATCGGCGGCCCGCCGAGATCCTCACCGAACCGGGCGGTGAAATCGTCCTCGGCGCGCGGGGACAGGGGGGACGCGCAGCCGCCTTCGACCGGCTCCCCCGTCCACGACCAGCACAGGGCGGGCGTCCCGTTCAGGTCGGAGAACCACACGTCCGTCGGCTTCGCGCGCCCGCCGATCGGTTCGCTCCGCACCATCTCGCTGGTCGGCGGATACAGCTCGCGGATCGTCCGGGGCCCCTGGTACGCCGTGTCGCCGGACGGGCGAGCCGCGGCCTCCCGGTCGTCCGCGCCCCGGTCGAGCACGGCCGGGACGGACGCGCCCGCGACGGCGATCGCGGCCAGTGCGCCGCCCGCCGCGGCGAGCCGGGCCCGCCGCCGCCGCACCCGCCGCCGGATCCGCGCCCGGGCCTGCGGATGCGCCTCGTAATCCCGGGCCTTGTCGTGCAGCGCCTCGCGGAGCCGCTCTTCGATCGTGCTCATGCCTTCTCCTCGAGGGCTCGCTGCAGCGCGGCGACGCCGCGGTGGGCGTGCGACTTGACGGTGCCGACCGAGATGCGCATGGCCTCGGCGATGTCCCGCTCCGAGAGGTCCAGCCAGTAGCGCAGGACGAGCACCTCGCGCTGCCGGTCGGGCAGTGCGGCCAGCGCCGCCAGCAGTTCCCGGTGCCGCTCCCGCGCGAGGACGCCCGCGTCGGCGGGCTCGTCGACCGCCGGGGCGTCCCGCCGGTGCGCGGCCAGCCGCAGCCGGGCGAGCCGCAGGTGCCGGTGCCGGTTGCGGGTCAGGTTGATCACCGTGGAGCGCAGGTACGCGCGGGCCGCGCCGCCGTCGCGCAGCCGCCGCCGTTTCCGGTAGTAGCGGGCGAACGCGTCCTGGGCGACGTCCTCGGGGTCGTCCGCGCCCAGCAGCCCGGCGAGCCGCACCAGCGGCCGGTAGTGGGCGCTGAACAGTTCGTCGAACGACGCGTCGGCGTCGGCGGCGGGCACCGGGCCGGCCCGGTCGCCGGAGAGGATCTCGATCACGTAGCCAGAGACACGCGACGCCGCCGGAGGTTGTCCCGCCGGGCCGATTTTCTCCGCACCGAACGAACACGCCGGGTCCGGCGAAACACCCATAGGCGCGGATTCGTACTAGCTTGTGGGTCGAGGGTGGCTGGTGAGGAGAAAAGGTGCCGGAACAGCGGCAGACGGGTGGGTTCAACCCGAATGTGCCGAACATTGCGCGGATGTATGACTACTACCTGGGCGGCAAGGACCATTACACGGCCGACCGCGTCCGCGCCGAGGAGGCGATCGCGGCCGATCCCACGCTCCCGGTCCTGATCAGGGAGAACCGCGCCTTTCTGGGACGAGCGGTGCGGTATCTCGCCGAGCTTGGCGTCGACCAGTTCCTCGACATCGGCACCGGCCTGCCCACCCAGCAGAACGTCCACGAGATCGCCCAGTCGGTGAACCCCGCCGCCCGGGTCGTCTACGTCGACTACGACCCGCAGGTCGTCGCGCACGGCCGCGCGCTGCTCGCCGGGTCGCACGTCACCCGGATGATCGAGGCGGACGTGCGGCGGCCGCGCGAGATCCTCGAGCATCCGGAGCTGGACCTCCTCGACCTCTCCCGCCCGGTCGCGCTGCTGCTCGTGGCGACCCTGCACTTCGTCCCCGACGAGGACGACCCGCCCGGCATCATGGCCGAGCTCCGCTCGGCGCTCGCCCCCGGCAGCCACCTCGTCATGACCCACGCCTCCGCCGACGGCGTCCCCGACGTCGTCGCCAAGGTCGTCGAGGTCTACAACCGCACGTCCGCTCCCGGAACGCCCCGCACCCTCGAGCAGGTCACCGCCCTGTTCGGGGAGTTCGAACCCGTCGAGCCGGGACTGGTGTGGGCGCCGCTGTGGCGGCCCGACCACCCGGTCGACCCGGACCAGGCCCGGCAGACGTGGTTCTACGCGGGGGTCGGACGCAAACCCTAGAGGGTCCACCGAGCGAGGAGGACGTATGCAGGCGACGACGGTCGGGGACGCGCTGCGGGACGCGGCGGCCAGGGGCGGGCCGTTCCTGTACGACGGCGACGACACCATCACCTACCCCGCCTTCGACGAGCTCGCCGACCGGGCCGCGTCCGGGCTGCTGGCCCGCGGCGTCGGCCGCGGCGACCGTATCGGGCTGCTCGGGCTCAACACCCCGCAGTGGCTCGCCGTCTTCTTCGGCGCGGCCCGCATCGGCGCGGTCGTGGTCCCGCTCAGCGTCCGCTACCGGGAGGCCGAGCTGGCGTACATGCTCGGGCAGAGCGGTGCCCGGACGGTCGTCGGCGTCGACGCCGCCGCCGGGTTCGACTTCGCCGGGTTCTTCGACGGGTTCCGGCCGAAGATCCCCGGCGTCCGCGACTTCGTCTTCTTCGGCACCGGCTTCCCCGGCAGCTCATCGTTCGGCGACCTGGTCGCGGCGCCGCCCGACCCGGCGGCGCTCGCGGCGGCGCGCGGCGCCGCCGCCCCGGACGATCCGCTGCTGATCCTCTACACGTCGGGCACGACCGGGCGCCCGAAGGGCGCGGTCATCACGCACGGCGGCCTGCTCGCCTCCGCGTCCGCGCAGGCCGCGCACCTCGGCATGGACGACCGGGACGTCCTGCTCGGCCACCTGCCGTTCAACCACGTCGGCGGCATCACCTGCACGATCATGGCGTCGCTGGTCGCGGGCGCGGCGGTCGCGCTGCTGCCGGCGTTCAGCCCGGACGGCGCGCTGCGCGCCGTCGAACGCCATCGGGTGACGCTGCTGAGCGCGGTCCCGACGATGTTCACGCTGATGCTCGGCCACGAGAGCCTCCCCGAGCGGGACGTGTCGTCCGTCCGGACCTGCGTCGCGGGCGGCTCCAACGTGGACCCCGCGCTGGGCGAGGCGATCCGCCGCGCCTTCCCCGGCGCGTCGCTGTACGGGCTGTACGGCCTGTCGGAGTCGTCGGGCGCGTGCGTGCTGTCCCGGCCGGACGACGACCCCGGGACGGTCGCGCGCACCCTCGGCGTCCCGATCGGCGGGTTCGAGGCCCGGACGGTCGGCGCGGACGGGGCCGCCCTCCCGGCGGGGGAGACCGGCGAGCTGCAGATCCGGGGCGGCTGCGTCGCCGCCGGCTACTGGGACATGCCGGAGGAGACCGCGGAGGCGTTCCTGCCGGGCGGCTGGCTGGCGACCGGCGACATGGCGCTGCTGGAACCGGACGGGCACGTGGTGCTGCGCGGCCGGAAGAAGGAGATGTACATCCAGGGCGGCTTCAACGTGTACCCGGTGGAGATCGAGAACGTGCTCGCCGCGCACCCGAAGGTCGCGATGGTCGCCGGGTTCGGCGTCCCCGACGAGGTTCTGGGCGAGGTCGGCTGCTGCTACGTGGTGCCCCGCCCGGACGGCGAACCGCCCACGGCGGACGAGCTCGCCGCGTACTGCCGGGAGCGGCTCGCCGACTACAAGGTGCCCCGCCGGTTCGTCGTCACCCCCGAGGTCCCGCTGACCCCCGTCGGCAAGATCCACAAGGCGCTGCTCAAGGAACGCCACACGAAGCCTCCGGCCGAGTAGTCACGAGCCGCGCACGATTCGCGCGTCATTTCATCGCCGCGGCGAAAGGCCGGGTCGGGGGCCCGGCGTACTTTCGGGCCGACCTTTCCGTGCACGGAAACAGGAGGCCCCCGTGATCAAGAAATCCTTGCTCGTCGGGACGCTCGCCGCGGCGGCGGCCGCCGCCGGAGCGGTCGTCGCCCCCACGGCCGCCGACGACCCGCGTACGGCCGTCCGGACCCGGACGGCCGCCGCCCCGGCCCCGGCCTCGGCCTCGGCGGGACCGGTCGGCTTCGCGAGCATGAACGGCGGGACGACCGGCGGCGCGGCGGGCGCCACCGTGACGGCGTCGACCGCCGCGCAGCTCGCCGCGTACGCGACCGCGCGCGTCCCGTACGTCATCCGGATCACCGGCACCGTCCGGGTCCCGGGCATGCAGCGCGTCGGCTCGGACAAGACGATCGTGGGCGTCGGCGCGTCCGGCCGGATCACCGGGGGCGGGCTGAACGTGTCCGGGGCCCGCAACGTCGTCATCCGGAACCTCACGTTCAGCGGCGCGTCCGACGACGCGATCAACGTGGAGCGCTCGACGAACGTGTGGATCGACCACAACGACCTGTCGGGCGCCGCGGACGGCCTCACCGACGTCAAACGCGGCTCCGACTACGTCACGGTCTCGTGGAACCGGTACCACGACCACGACAAGACGGCGCTGCTCGGGCACAGCGACGACAACGGCGCCGAGGACCGCGGCCGCCTGCGCGTCACCTACGTCCACAACTGGTTCGACGGGACGAACCAGCGGCATCCCCGCGTGCGGTTCGCCAACCCGGTGCACGTGCTGAACAACTACTACCGCGACATCGGCGGCTACGGCGTCGCGTCCACCGAGGGCGCGGGCGTCCTCGTCGAGGCCAACCACTTCGAGAACGTCGAGGAGCCGACGTCGGTCCGGGAGGGGTCGTCCGGCGAGGGGAACTTCCGGATCCTGAACAACCGCCTCGTCGGCTCCGGAAGGCCGGTCGACCGCAACCCGTGGGCCGTCGCGGCGATCCCGTACCGTTACACGCCCGAGTCCGCCGCGTCCGTGAAGGCCACGGTCATGGCGGGTGCGGGCGTGGGCAAGGTCTGACCCCGCCGCCGCGCCCGCGTGCGCTCCGTTTCACAGAAGTTCACCGAACTTCGCCCGTGCCCCTCCCGTCGTACCCAGGCGATAGACAAAGATGTTCTTTTGACCTGTGATCGGCGGAGAAGGAAAGCATGACCGTCCCACTGCTGGACCGAGACCCCCGCCGGCTCGGCGGCTACTGGCTCGCGGCGCGGCTCGGCGCCGGCGGCCAGGGCGTCGTCTACGAGGGCTACGACGACCGGGGCGCCCGCGTCGCGGTCAAGGCGCTGCATCCGGACGCCGTCACCGAGGCGTACCGCGACGGGCTGCGCAAGGAGGTCGCGACGCTGCAGCGCGTCGCGTCCTTCTGCACCGCCCGGATCATCGCGGCCGACCTCGACCACCTGCCGCCGTACGTCGTCAGCGAGTACGTCCCCGGCCCCGACCTGCAGGCCTGGGTCGACCGCAACGGCGCCTACGGGCCGGACGAACTGCACCGGCTCGCGATCGGCATCGCGACCGCGGTGTCGTCCATCCACCGCGCGGGCGTGGTCCACCGCGACCTGAAGCCGGCGAACGTCCTGCTCGGCCCGGACGGCCCGCGCGTCATCGACTTCGGCATCGCCAAGACCGAGGAGATGTCGCGCAGCGCCACCGGGCAGCTCAAGGGCACGCCGCGCTGGATGGCGCCCGAACTGTTCCGGGGGGAGCGCGCCACCCCGGCGGTGGACGTGTGGGCGTGGGGCGCGATCGTCCTGTTCGCCGCGACCGGCGCGCCGCCGTTCGACGGCGGGTCGCTGCCCGTCCTCATGCACCAGATCACCACCCGCGACCTCGACACCGGGATGCTCGCCGAGCCGCTGCGCGGGCTCGTCGACGCCGCGCTGAACCGGGACCCGGAGGCGCGGCCGTCCCCGGAAGAGCTGCTCATCGGCCTCATCGACGGCGACTCGAGCGACCCCCTCCAGGCGGGCGAGCGGGCCGCGGCGCAGAGCGCGCAGCCGTCGATGACGCTGCCGCCGTCCCTCGCCGACCTCGCCGAGCGGACGTACGCGGCGCTCGACCGCCGCACGCAGGACGCCGTCCCGCGCATCCTGCTCCGCATGGTGTCCGCGCGCCCGGACGCGGACGACGTCCTGCGCACCGTCCCGATCGGCGACTTCACCGACGGCGAGACCGACCAGGACACCGTCTACCGCGTCCTGAACGCGTTCGGGGAGGCCGGGCTGCTCCGCCGCGCGGAGGACGGCACGGTCGGCATCGGCACCCCCGCCCTGCTGCGCGCGTGGCCCCGTATGCGCGACTGGGTGGACGCCGAACGGCACGGCCTCGACAGGCACCACGCCCTCGCCGACGCCGCCCGCCGCTGGCACGCCGGCGGCCGCAGGCCCGCCGACCTGCTGCAGGGCTCCCGCCTGGACGAGGCGCGCGACTGGGCGTCCACCGGCCGCCGCAGGCTCACCCTCAACGTCGCCGAGCGCGCCTACCTGGAGGCGTCGGTCGCGCAGACCCGCCGCCGCGCCCGCACCAGGACGGTCGTCACCGCGGCCCTCGGCGCCCTGCTGCTGGTCGCCGTGATCAGCGGCGGCGCGGCGGGCGCGCAGAGCTACCGGCTCAGCACCGCCAACGAGACCGTGTCCGCGCAGCGCGACACGGCCGTGGGCATGCAGCTCGCGGCGCAGGCCGTCCAGCTCCGCCGCGCCGACCCCGCGCTCGCCCGCCGCCTCGCGGTCGCCGGCGCGTCCCTCGCCGGTGACACGCCGGAGACGCACGACGCCCTCCTCGCCGTGTCCTCGCAGTGGGAGAAGGACATCTGGCGGCCGTCCGGCGTGGACGGCTCCTGGAACCAGGTGTATCCGGCGGGCGGCGGCCCGAACGTGTTCTGGAAGCGGGACAGCCGCACGATCGTCGTCGCCGACGCGGATACCAGGAAGAGCCGCACGCTCACCGCCGCCGGCGCGCCCCTCACGGGCATGGACGTCACCCTGGACGGCACCCGCCTGTTCACGCTCCAGAACGACGGGACGATGACCTTCTGGGATCTCGCCAAGGGAACGCCCAGCCCCCTGCCGCACAAGCACACCATGGGCGCCGGGCTGTTCCTCGGCCCCGCGGGCGAGAAGCTCATCAAGACGCTCGACGGCCGCGTCTCGGTGCTGGACGCCGCCACCGGCCGGGAACTGTTCGGGGTCGAGGCGAAGTACACCGTCCACGGGCCCGCGATGTCCCCGGACGGGCGGTACCTCGTCATGCCGCTGGAGACCGGCGAGAAGAAGATGCGCCTCGCCTGGTGGGACCTGACCACCGGCAAGGAGGTCGGCGGCCGCCACAACGCCCCGAACCAGTACCCGTTCGTTGACGCGAACCAGTACCTGGGCACGACGTTCAGCCCGGACGGCCGCCTCCTCGCCACCCGCGCCGGGCTCCCCGAGGGCCCCGACCAGATCGTCGTCCTGGACGCGAGGACCCGCGAGATCCGCACGTCCCTCTCCGTGCCGACGGACTTCGACGGCACGAGCCTGGACTTCAGCCCGGACGGCCGCTTCATCGCCACCGGGATGACGATGTGGAGCACCGAGCCCGGCACCAACGAGGGCCCCTACCTGCACTACGTCCCCGACGCGATGTGCAACGGCACCCGGTTCGACCGCCAGGGGACGACCCTGCGCTGCGTCGACCACCAGGACCGCATCCGCTCGATCGACGTGTCCGGGTTCACCCACCGGCTCCGGTTCTCGGAGCTGAGCGTCGACTCGGCGATCAGCGGCGACGGGACGACGCTGGCCGTGCGGGTGCGGCCGGGCGTCGTCCAGATCCGGGACACCGCGACCGGCGAGCGCCGCACGGTGATCGACACCCGGAAACCCGCCGAGCGGAACATGGTGCTGTCGCGGGACGGCGCCCTGCTCGCCCTCGCCGGGGAGGACAGCGCGATCGAGGTCTGGGACGTGCGGCGCGGCACCGTCCGCACCCGCATCGACACCGGGACCCCCGCCACGAGCCTGCGCCCCCCGCCCGCGTTCGCGCCGGACGGCAAGGCGCTCGCGGTTCTGGTGTCGAGCAAGCCGAGCCTGCTGAGGTTCTACGACAACTCCAGCGGACGGCCCCTCGGCGAGGCCCGCTCGGGGAAGCCGGACTCGGGCACGAGCGAACCCGACGCGCGGATCGTGTGGAGCGAGGACGGACGCCGTGTGGTCTCCGCGCCCGACCTCGGGGTCGTCGAGTTCCCGTCCGGGCGGACGGCCGTCCCGCCGGGCGAACTCGGCGCGTCGGCGGCGGGCCGCACCGCCCAGGCGCTCAGCCCCCAGGGCGTCCTCGCCACCGTCGAGGGCGTGGGCGACCAGCGGTCCCTGATCTTCTGGGACGTGCGGACGCTCAAACCGGAGGGGAACCCGATCCGGCTCCCCGCAGGCAAGACCCCGATCACGGCGATCTCCCCGGACGGGCGCCTCGCCGCCACCACGACATCGAAGGGCAACATCAACATCTGGGACGTGGAGACCGGGCGCGCCCTCGGCCTCGCCCTCACCGGGCACACGACGAGCACCGACACGGTGATCCAGGCGCTCGCGTTCAGCCCGGACGGCAAGCGCGTCTACAGCGTCGGCCAGGACGACGCCGCGCTCGTCACCCACGTCGTCGACCCCGGCGACCTGAAGAAGTCCCTCTGCGAGGAGACCGACCAGTTGACCCGCGACGAATGGAAGAAATACGTGGGCAAGTACGACGGCATGGAGTACCAGAAGACCTGCTGACCCGGTACCGCCGTGCCTGGGCGGGCCCTCATCCGGCGCGCCGGACGGGGGCCCGCCGGCGCTCGGCGAGCCCGGCGGCCGTCAGCCGCTCCATGCGGCGGCACGCCCGCCGGTAGAACTTGAGCTGCGTGCGGCGGCCGAACAGCATGAACCCGAGCCGGACGACCGGGTTCGGGATCGGCCCCCGCCGCGACACGGCGTGGATGCGGAACTCGACCTCGCCCGTGTCGAGCCACTTGCGGACCTCCTGGTCCATCCGGCCGCGCTCCAGGTGCCCCTCCAGCGTCAGGTAGTTCCAGCCCCACACCCGCGCCCGCCGCCCGTCGACCTCGACGACGCGGTCGACGACGTCCCCGACACGGACCGCGAGATGGAAACGCAACCCGCAGAACCGCCCCTCCAGCAGCATGTTCCGGCCGGGCTCGGGCGGGCCCGCGCCCTGCACGAGCCGGACGATCGCCGGGTCGGCGTACGCGTAGTCGCGGACGAGCCCCCGGGCGACCTCCCAGCTCCCCCCGGCGACCGGCGGGCCGGGCGGTTCCAGCGGCAGCGCCCGGCGGAGATCGTCCACATGCCAGCCGCGCCCGGTGCGCGGCGCGTCCGGGTCGAAGTTGGGCGCGCGGCGCCGCAGATCGGCGTACTGCCGCTCGCGTGGGGGGACGTCGTCCGTCATCGGCGTGCCTTCTCGGGTCGGCGGCGCGGTCCGGGCTCGGAAGGGGCGCGCGCGGCGCCACCGGCGCGGCGGCGCGCGACGTCCTGGACGGCCGCGTACGCGGGGCCGCGCATCCGCTGCAGCAGACCCGCCGGGGGCAGTCCCCGGACGGGCCGCCGCGCGGGATCGAACCTGATCGGCGCCCGCCCGTCCGTCCGCGCCGGTCCGGTGAGCCGCAGCTCGCCGAACCGCTCCCACGGGCCGAACTCGGTCGCCACCACCAGGTCGAACAGCAGCGGACGCGCGTCCACGGCGCGCGCGAGGCCCGCGAGGCCGGCCGGGCGGATCCGGGGACCCCGCGCGGCCGCGCCCAGCAGCACGCACCGGTCGCCCGCCCGGTACGCGAGCAGCGACCCGTAGAACCCGGGGGTCCAGCGGATCGCGGGCCGCAGCAGGTGGCGGCCCAGCCGGCCGTGCCCGGTCGTCGCCAGCAGCAGGTCCGCGTCGCCGTCCCCCTGCGGCCAGCGCAGCGCCAGCCCGAGGACGTCCGGGAACGCGTCCGGCAGCCCGGCCGCGCGCGACAGCCGCGCCGTCCCGTGCAGCACGGCCCGGTCGTCCAGGAACGGGACGCACCATTCCCGCGACCCCCCGTGCAGGACGATCGCGGCGTCGAAGACGAGCCCCTCGGGGTGCAGCGGCCGCCCGTCGCGCAGCCGCGCCGCCAGCGCGAAGCCCTTCGCGGCCGCCCCGGCGACCGCGCCGGTGACGCGCCCGGTCCCGCGCACGTCCGTCCGCTCCGTGCTGACCTCGATCTCGCCCCTGACCGAACCGCCGGCCAGTTCGGCGACCCGCTCGCAGAAGTGCGTCCACATGTGGAGCTGCATCTCCTTCGCGATGCGCAGCCCGCTGTAGAGGACGCTCGCGAGCCGGTCGCCGCTGCGCGCCCACGACTCGATCGTGAACACGAGGCCGTCCGCCGTCTCCGCCGCCCGGAACTCGATCTCCCCGGCCTCCAGGTGCCCGCGCAGCGTCACGAACCGGAACGACTCGGGCGTCCGGTCCACCACGCGCACCGGGCAGTTCCACGGGCCCGGCATGTGGACGACGTACTCGTCGCCCACCTCGACCGTCCCCTCCGCCCCCGCCGTCTTGTCGAACACGGCGACCTCCACGGGCGACGCCGCGTTGAGGTCGTCGCCCAGACGCGCGATCAGCTCCTCCGCGCTCAGCGGGCTGCCGGAGATCCGCACCGTGTACCGCCGCTGGAACGCGGGCCCGGACCCCTGCCGCGACTCCTGCACCCCGCCGCCGCCCCGGTGCGGCAGCCGTTCGACGTCCGCGACCGCGTCCGTGCGGATCCCGCCGCGCCGCACCCGCCGCGACCGCCGCATCCACCGCCACGCCGCGATCCCCATCCCGGCGGGCCAGCGCGCCGACCGCACCCGCCTCCGCCACCGTTGCCGCACGGCGCCCCCCGATGCTCGCCGTCCCGTGTGCGCGACGCCCTACCCAGGACGAATGCCCCGAACCGTCCCGCTCGAACGCTTCCGTCCGCCGCGAGAGATCGCCGCGAGCCCGCGCCGCCGTCCCCCGTGCGAGCTACCCGCGAATGTCCACCCCGCGGGGAAGATGCGCGACCCCCCGGATCCATAGCGTCGACCTCGCACGCGGCGCACCGGCCGCGGCATCTCCGAAAGGGGCATCATGCGACTGGTGAAGCAGTTCGCGACCGTCGCGGCGGTCGCGTTCGCCGGGACCACGGCCGCCGGCGCCGTCCAGGACAACTGGTTCCTCACCCTGCTCGTCGGCCTCGCGACGGCCGCCCTCACCGTCCCCGCGTACGCCTGGATCGTGCGGCGGACCGAGCACCGCGCGCCCGTCGAGACGGCCGCGCGCGGCGCCGTCGCCGCGACCGGACGGGGCATGCTCATCGGCACCGCGATGTTCGCCGCGGTCATCGTCAACATCGCCCTCCTCGGCGGCTACCGGGTCGACGGCTTCGGCTCGGTGACCGGCGCCCTGGGCATCCTCGGCTTCATGGCCGCCGCCGCGGTGACCGAGGAGGTGCTCTTCCGCGGCGTCCTGTTCCGGATCGTCGAGGAGCACATCGGCACCTACCTGGCGCTGACCCTCACCGGCCTGGTGTTCGGCCTGGCGCACCTCGCCAACCCGGACGCGAACCTGTGGGGCGCGCTCGCCATCGCCGTCGAGGCAGGCGGTATGCTCGCCGCCGCCTACGCCGCCACCCGCACCCTGTGGGTGCCGATCGGCCTGCACTTCGCGTGGAACTTCGCCCTGGGCGGCGTCTTCGGCGCCCAGGTGTCCGGCAACGGCGAGTCCGAGGGCCTGCTGGACGGCGCGACGTCCGGGCCGGTCCTGCTCAGCGGCGGCGAGTTCGGGCCGGAGGCCAGCGGGTACGCGGTGCTGGCGGGCACGGCCCTCACCGTCGCGTTCCTGTGGCTGGCCCACCGGCGCGGCCACGTGGTTCCGCGACGCCGCCGCGACCGGGCCGCCGCTCCCGCTACGCTCGCCCCGTGATGATCGAGCTCCGCGGGGCCCCCGACCTGTGGCGGCGACTGGACGTCACGGTGCGGGACGCCCCGCTGGCGCTGTTCCTGGCCGTCGGGTCCCTCCTCCCGCCGTTCCAGGGCCAGGGAACGCAGGTCGGCGAGCTGCCGGACCGGCCCTTCGACGCCCTCGCGATCGTCGCGATCGCCCTCCAGAGCCTCCCGCTCGTCGTGCGCCGCCGGTGGACGGCCGCCTGCCTCGTCCTGACGGCGATCGGCTTCGCCGTCGACCAGCTCTCCGGCTACCACACGTTCGCGGGCACCGGCCTGGCCATCGCGCTGCTCAGCGCAGGCGCCCACCTGGAACGCCACCGGCGCGCGGCCGCCCTCCTCCTCACCGCCGCGTACGTGCCGCTCGCGATCGCGCTCCACCGCCTCGGCTCGGCCGAGGGCGCCACCGGGTTCGCGACCTTCTACCTCGCGGCGTGCCTCGCCTGGGGCATCGGGACCTGGCTGCGCTACACCCGCACCGTCGAGGCCGAGCGCCGCGGGCACGTCGCCGCCGCCACCCGCGCCGCCGAACGCACCCGCATCGCCCGCGAACTCCACGACGTCGTCACCCACCACGTCACCGCGATGGTCGTCCAGGCCGAGGCCGCCCGGTACCTCACCGCCGCCCCCGACCGCCTCGACGAGACGCTCGGCGCCGTCACCGACACCGGCCGCCGGGCCATCGCCGACCTGCGGCACCTGCTCGACCTCCTCGACCCCGACCACGACGAGCCCCGCACGCCCAAACCCGCCGTCGGCGAACTCCGCACGCTCGTCGAGCAGACGCGCCGGGCCGGGCAGCCGGTCGAGTTCACCGAGGAGGGCGCACCGGCCGCCGGAGGCACCGACTTCACCGTCTACCGCGTCGTCCAGGAATCCCTGACGAACGCCCTCAAGTACGCCCACGGCAACCCCACCGTGGTCAACGTCCGCTACGGCGAGAAGGAGATCCTCGTGGAGGTCGGCACCGACGGCCCCGGCACGGCGACCGCGTCCCCCGGCGGCAGCGGACGGGGCCTCGCGGGGCTCCGCGAACGGGTCGACGGCCTCGGCGGCGAGTTCAGCGCGGGCCCGCGCCCCGACGGCGGCTTCGACGTCCGCGCCCGCATCCCCGCCGGGAGTCCCGCGTGACCGCGCCCGTCCGGGTCCTGGTCTGCGACGACCAGGCGCTGATTCGCACCGGGTTCGCCACGATCATCGACGCGCAGCCCGACCTCGAGGTCGTCGGCGAGTGCGGCGACGGCCGCGCCGCCGTCGACCTCGCCCGCGAACTGAACCCGGACATGGTCGTCATGGACGTCCGGATGCCCGTCCTCGACGGCATCGAGGCGACCCGCCTGCTCGCGGGCGCGGGCGTCGCGAACCCCGTGAAGGTCCTCGTCGTGACGACGTTCAACCTCGACGAGTACGTCTACGAGGCGCTGCGCGCGGGGGCGAGCGGCTTCCTGCTCAAGGACGCCCCGCCCGCGCAGCTCCTGCACGGCATCCGCACCGTCGCGACGGGCTCGGCCCTACTCGCGCCCGAGGTGACGCGCCGGCTCGTCGGCCGGTACGCCGCCCGCATCCGTCCCGCCGAGGGCGCGCCGGACGACGTCCCGCTGACCCCCCGCGAACTCGAGGTGCTGCGCCTCATCGCCGACGGCCGCTCCAACAGCGAGATCGCCGCGACGCTCGTGATCAGCCAGGAGACCGTCAAGACGTACGTCTCCCGCATCCTCACCAAGCTCGACCTCCGCGACCGGGTGCAGGCCGTCGTCTACGCCTACCGCCGCGGCCTCGCCACCTGACCGAGATTCGGCCGCGGGCAGCGGAGTAGCGGTCACGATCTGTCCGCATCTCCTGCCACCGTGGGCCCCGAACCCACGAGCAAGGAGCCGAACATGCCCGTCAAGGCAGTGACCCACCTGAACTTCCGCGGCGACGCCCGCGAGGCCCTCGCCTTCTACCGGTCCGTGTTCGGTGGCGACCTCGCCGCCGTCACGTACAAGGACGCCGGGAACGTCCAGGACGAGGCCGACGCGGACAACGTCATGTGGGGCCAGGTGGACGCCGGAAACGGCTTCCGGGTGATGGCCTACGACGTGCCGTCCGCCCTGCCGTGGAACCGGGGCGAGAACGCGTTCTTCGTCTCCGTCCGCGGCGACGACGCCGGAGAGATCACCGCGTACTGGAAGAAGCTCGCCGACGGCGCGACCGTCGTGCAGCCGCTCGGCCCGGCGCAGTGGGCCCCCCTCTACGGGATGCTCAAGGACCGCTTCGGCGTCACCTGGGTGCTGGACGTCGTCGCCGAGTACGACGCCTCCTGACCGGCCCCCGCCCGCCGCCCGATCGGGCGGCGGGCGGGATCACCCCGGGGCCCGGCGGCTGAGGTGCTCCCAGGCCCGGTACTCCTCGGTGCGGGCGTCGTTCATCTGCCGGACCATGTCGTACGAGGCGGACCCGACGATCAGCCGCAGCGGCGGCTCGTCCAGGTCGACCAGTTCCATGACGACCGGCGCCGCGGTGCGCGGGTCCGGGAGGACCTCATCGGCCCACATCTCGGCCAGCCGCCCGCGCAGCGCCTCGTACTCCGGCATCGGCGCGGCCTGCGTGCTCCCCCGCGTGAACAGGTCGGTCCCGTACCCGCCGGGCTGCACGATCGTCACCTTGATGCCGAACGGCGCCAGCTCCATCGCGAGCGCCTGGCCCAACGAGTCGAGCGCGCTCTTGCTCGCCGCGTAGAAGCCGACCGACGCGACCCCGCCGCCCGTCCCCATCGTGGTGACCTGCAGGATGTGCCCCGATCCCTGCGCCCGCAGGTGCGGCACCACGGCCTGCGTCACCCAGACGGCGCCGAAGAAGTTGACGTCGAACTGGGCGCGGATCTGCTCCTCGGTCGCCTCCTCCACCATCCCGAGCAGCACCGTCCCGGCGTTGTTCACCACGACGTCGAGCCGCCCGAACGCCGCCGCCGCACGGTCCACGACCGTCCGGACGGCCGCGGGGTCGCGCACGTCCAGCGTCAGCCGGACGAGGCGATCCGGGTGGGCGGCGGCCAGATCGTCGAGCGGGCCCACATCGCGCGCCGCCGCCACGACACGCTCCCCGCGCTCGAGCGCCGCCTCGGCGAACCCCCGGCCCAGCCCCCTCGAAGCCCCGGTGATGAACCAAACCCGACCATCGGCCACGACCCGCTCCTCTCCCCACGAAGCGAGACGCCCCGTCTCGCCCTCCCGATCATGCCTCCACCCCGCTCTCTTGTCAAAACGAACCGTCTCGTCTCGCCTAATCGGCGGAGTGTGGCGTGGGTCCGGCGCCGCATCCCCGGCCATGCCGCGCCGGTCGCGGCCGCTCTTGGGCGCGTGCTGGATCTCCGTCCGCCGACGTGGGCGGCGAGGGAAACCTGGGGCGTGTGATCTAGGAAACTCTGTAGTGAACGAGGTAGATATTCTTGGTCGAGGCGGGTACTGTAACTGTCATCGAAGAGAGACGAGTCCAAGAGAAGCGGCAGTGGACGAACTGCCGGCAGGGCTGGATGGAACGGACCGGGCGGGTCGGGGCCAATGCAGTGGAAGGGGCTCCGGCCGCCGGTCCCCCCGGCGGCCAACGGGTCGCCGGGGGCAATAGAACACAGGAAACACGCAGTATCGGAAGTGATGTCGAGGAAAGGAGGGGCCGGCGCCATCGGGATCGCCCGCAGCAGGCTCCAGCCGAGCCGCGCGGGAACCGCAGTTCCACAGAATGGACGGTGGTCTACGGTCACGCATCCGCGATCCCTGCGCACCCGTCCCCGTCGGGACGGTTGACGCGGAAGACCGGCCTTCCGAGGCCGGATAGATGGTGTTGTACCTCTGGGCCCCGGCGCCGCGGTTGGCGCCGGGGCCCCTGTCGCCGTTTCCCGGCATCGATTCCCGCAGCAGTACGGAAGGTTTTGTGAAAGCACCCCAGCCGGCACAGACCGGCCACCGATCGTCCGGACGCGTCCCCCAGGACGCCGCGACGGACGCCAATCCCGACGACACGCTCGAAGACAAGCTCGAAGACGAGGACTACCCCGCCTACAGCATGGGCCGTGCCGCCGAGCTGCTGGACGTGACCCCGGCATTCCTGCGCAGCCTCGACACCGCCAAGCTGTTCGTCCCGCAGCGTTCGCGCGGCGGGCACCGGCGCTACTCCCGCTACCAGCTCCGGCTGGCCCAGCGCGCCCGCGACCTGGTCGACCAGGGCACCGCGCTGGAGGCGGCGTGCCGCATCATCATCCTCGAAGACCAGCTCGCCGAAGCCCAGCGCATCAACGCCGAGCTCCAGCGGGAACGCCGATCACAGGGCCCGCCCGAGTAGGCCCGCGCCCGACCGTCGCCCCCGGTCGCCGACCGGGGGCGGGGGCGCCGTCAGGGCCGCCGCGTCCCCGGCATCGGTGACGGCGGGAAGGCGAGGACGGCGTGCGGGTCGCCGGGGGCGGAGTCCGCCGCGTCGGCCGCGCGGCGCGCCTCGGCCAGTTCGATCAGCCGGGCGGACATGTCGGCGAACAGCAGCAGCCGGTGCGCGGTGGCCGGGCTGAACGGCTGCGCGCCCGGACGGCCGAGGACGGCGAGCACCCCCCGCGTGGCCTCGCCCGTCTCCAGCGGCAGGATCAGGATCGGGCCCGCGGGCAGCCCGCCGGGCAGGCCGCCGGGCAGGCCGCCGGGCGCCGGGTCGGCGGCGACCCGCGCGGACAGGGCGCGGCGCGAACTGAACACCCGGCCGAGCATCGAGCGGCCGAGCCGCACCGTCGACCCGCGCACCCGGTCGCCGTCCGCGCCCGCGGTGAACTCGATCCGCAGCGTGTGGCCGTCCGCGTCCGGCAGGGCGACGAGCGCCAGCGGGACGTGCGCCAGCAGGCGCGCGCGCTCCACCACGAGCGCCAGCATGCCGGGCGGGCGGGTCCCGCGCAGGGCCGCCTCCATCAGGTCGAACGACGCGGCGAGCCGCTCGCGGTCCTCCATGCTGCGGGGGGCCTCCACCGGGCCCCACCCCCGGAACGACTGATCGACGCCGGTCATGCCGTCGTCCCGTGCCGCTTCTTCGGCCGATGGGGCGGGGCGGAGACGAGGGCGGGTCCCGCGAAGCGCTCGCGGACGGTACGGGCGGTGGGCATGCTGGCTCTCCGATCCGAGAGCCGACGCGCACCCGCCGCGGCTCCGAAAGTCGATACGGCCGCCCCGGTCGTCACGGACGGCGGTGGGGTGGTCTCCGCGGGGACGAACGGGCGCCGGCGTCCGGACGGGGTGTGTCGCGGCGGCATCGGCGCCGAACCTTCTGGGCCTCGGGAGAGGCCGGGTATCGAGGAACCAGGGGGCCACGGGCTTGGCCGCCCGCGTCGACAACTCCTCGTTCACCTCGAGTCTACGCCCTCCGGCCGCCGGGCGCCGGGGACACCGGCCCCGCACGAGGCTGGGGCGGCGAAGCGGCGTCGCCTATGTTGGAGGGACAGGGCTTCCGAGGGAGATGAGCGACATGGGCGGAGCGGTGCCCGAAGTGTGGATCTCGGCGGCCGACGGCTGTGACATGGTCCGTGCCGACGCGGTCGTGGTGTTCCGCATGGACAACACCGGCCGGCTGACCGCACAGCTGCGTGACGAGGCGAAGGTCAGCGTGACCCTCCTGGAGGGGTCGTCCGGGAAAGGTCACCCGCCCGCGGACTTCCATCGCCGGCTGGCCCGGGCCATCGCCGAACTCGGCGACTCCAGCGGCGCGCACCTGATCCGCGCGGAGAACAGGGACGGCGCCTGGAGCTGGGTCACCGAGCCGCTCTGAGCACCGGCGTCCGGACGTCTCGCGCTCCTCAGCCGGGGATCCGGAGGGCGAGCAGGGCGACGTCGTCCTCCCGGCCGGGGGCCATCCGCTCGAGGACGCGGTCGCACAGGTCGGACAGCGGGAGCCGGGCGAGCTGCGCGCTGTGGCGGCGCAGGCCGACGAGACGGTCGGTCAGGTCCGAGTGCCGGGTTTCGACGAGACCGTCGGTGTAGAGCAGGAGGGTGGACAGCGGCGGGAGGTCGCGGACGCCGTCCGGGCGGGAGCCGGCGAACCCGGGATCGCCGAGCAGCATCCCGTGCTCCTCCAGGAACAGCGTGCCGCCGTCGTGAGTGATCAGCAGCGGCGGCAGGTGACCGGCGTTGCACCAGCGCAGCCGCCGGCGGCCCGCGCCCGGCCGTTCGATGCGGGCGAACACCGCGGTGGCCGTCTCGGCCTCGCTCACGGCATCGATCGCACCGTCCAGCCGTTCCAGCACCGAGCTGGGGGGAGCGGGCCGATCCCACGCGAGGGCCCGGAGCATGTTGCGGACCTGCGCCATCCGGGCCGCCGCCTGCAGGTCGTGGCCCACGACGTCCCCGATGGCCAGCCCGGTCGCGCCGTCGGACAGCTCGAACGAGTCGTACCAGTCGCCGCCGACCCGGCCGGCCTCGGTGGCGGGCAGGTACCGGGCCTGTAGTTGCAGGTCATGCGGCTGGAACAAGGGGGGAAGCAGGCTCCGCTGCATCGCCTCGGCCGTGTTGCGCTGCGCGGCGAACAGGCGGGCGTTGGCGAGGACGAGCCCGACGCGGCGGGCGATGTCCTCGACGATGAGCCCGTCGTCGTCCTCGTACCGGTGGCCGGGGCGGGAATGGCCCAATGTCAAGGCACCGTAGACCTCGCCCCGGGCCGCCAGCGGAGCCACGATCGCACTGCGGGCGCCCATGACGCGGAAGAGGTCGCGCTGGGCGTCGTCCAGCGGCTCACCGGGGTACGGGCCGGGGTCGCCGCCGCCCACGACGACGGTCGCGCCGCCGCGGAGCGCCCGGGCGAGCGCTCCGCGGGGCGTCCGGGGGAGCGGCGGCAGCGGCCCCTCCAGCGCGGCGGCTTCGTCGGGTGTGAGCTCGCGGTGCGCCGCGGCCGCACGCTCGACGCGTCCGTCGGAGACCAGCAGATCGACCTCCGCCCAGCCCCCGAGGGCGGGCACCACGAGCCGGACGAGCCGACGCAGCACCTCCTCCTCGTTCAGCGTCGAGGACAGCACCGTGCTGATCTCGGCCACCAGCCGCAACCGGGAGATGGCCCGCCGCATCCGCGCCATCCGCTCGCGCAGCTCGTCCTCGATCACCGAGCGCTCGGAGACGTCCTGGAAGACGAGGACCATCCCGGCCACCGCCTCGGTCCCGGCCATGGACGGACCCCCGGGGTAGATCGGCGCGGACGACCAGGAGCACGTCAGCAGGCGCCCGTCGCGATGGGCGAAATGCTCGCCGTCCCCGTGGTCGGGCACACCCGTCCGCAGTGCTCGCGTCAGGAGGCAGTCCCGCTCCGGCGGGACCACCCGTCGGCGTCCCGGTGAAGAAGGCCGTGAACGTCCCTGCCCAGGGCCTCTTCGCGCGTGTAGCCGAGAAGCCGCTCGGCCCGGGGGTTCCACGCCGTGATCCGGCCGGTGGCGTCGATGGCCAGAACTCCCGAGTTCATCGCCTCGACCAGGCTGCCGTGCAGCTCGCCGCCCCGGTCCTCCGCCTGACTCTGCACTTTTCCCCCAGGCCGAACACTAGGGCCGTCCCCCGCGCTTCACCCGGGACACTCCGGTATTCGTACCCGCACCGCCCGCCGATCACCTCGACGGCGCCGATCCGGTCCGAGCCGTCTCCCGTGCCGGACGCTCACGGGGTGCGGCCGCGGCCGTCATGGGTCGACCGTCCGGTATCGCACCGCGCGCGGATAACTTTGCAGGTCATTGCCGTCAGGAGCGCCGTATGCGGCGTAACGTCGGTAATGCCGCGGATCAATCGGGTGCCGACGATCAACCGGCATCGTCCGGGGCGAGAGACGTTCCGCGAGGCGCCACCGGCTCCGCCCGCCCGCGATCCGGTCCGCGGCCGGAGCGACATCATGAGCACCACGTACACGACCCAAGGCCATACCGATATCCATCCGCGGGTGGTGCTGTCGGTCGCGCGCCGGCCCTCGTACACCGTCGCGGCCCTGCACGGCGAACTCGACCTGGTGACCGCGCCCGCCCTGCGCGACGGGCTGCTGGCACTCCTGCACCCCGGTCAGAAGATCCTGGTGGTGGACCTGTCCCATGTCTGGTTCTGCGACGCGGCCGGGACGTCCGCCCTGATCAGCGCCTGGCACCGTGCACTGGCTCTGGGCGTGTCGATGCGCCTGGCCGCCCCCCGCTCGAAAGTCGCGAGAGTCCTGGACGACACCGCCCCGGGCCACGGCCTCCAGACCTACCCGACCCTTCCCCGGGCGCTCCAGCAACCGCCGCCTCCGGCCCTGGAACCCGCCGGGGCCCGACCGACCGCGATGGCGTCGTCGTACGAGTGAAGGACCGGGCGCGTCCGTCAGACCGGAGCGTGCGCGATCCTTGCACAACGCCGGCCGTCCGGCCCGGGGGAGGAGCGGGCGGCCCTGGCCTGTACCCAGGCAAGCCGACGGCGGACACGGGCACTCCATGCCCACGTCGCCCGTAGGGAGATGAACGCCGTCCCGGGACCTCCGGGAAATGCGCGAAAATAAAGTATCGAATTTCGATAATTCTGCCACTTTATCAGGTAGAATTAAATTATCCGGCGACGGACGCCTCCCCGTTCTGAGGGGCGCTCCGCCACACCGGGGCTACCCCCAGGAGGGGGAGCATGAAGACTCGGGAAGCCGAGGGCGGCCGGCCGCGAGACGACCTCGCGACACGTTGATCCGGCCCTCGCCCCGCCTGCGCACGACACCCGGCCGCCCGGGCACGGCACCACCGCTCGACCGCGATCGGAGATCGTCATGACCGCCTTCACCACCGCCGCGCCCCGCGCCCACGTCCCGGACGAAGTCCGGCCGCCCGCCCACCGGCGTTCCGGTCACACCGTCGTCGCGCTGTCCGGCGTCCTGGACGGCGCCGCCGCTCCGGCGCTGCGCGAATACCTGATCGGCGCGCTGCGGCACAGCGGCCGCCTGCTGATCCTCGACCTGAGCGCGGTGACGTCCGCCGACGTGGCCGGACTCGCCGTGCTGATCGGCGTCCGGCAACGCGCCGCCGGACTCGGCGTCACCCTCCGCCTGGCCGCCCCGAGCGCACAGGTCGCCGCGCTGCTCCGCGCCACCGGACTCGGCCGCATCCTCACCGTCCACCCGGCCGAAACGGCAGCCTGACCCAGGGCCGGATCGGCCGCGGGCCCGCGCTCGTCCCGACCGCCCCGCGGCCTGGACCGGAACACGTCCGTCCGCCCGACTCCCGCCAACCGGACGGACGCGTGCGGTACGCCCCTCGGCCGCGTCAGGGAACGACGATGGCGATCGCCGCGATGAGGGCGCAGACGAGGACCAGCGCGAGGGCCGTGCCGCCGATGAGTCCCTTCATCAGCCGGAGGTACTCATGCTTCATGGTCATCGAGGACCTCTCGTCGCGCGTCGGCCGCTTCTTCCATGGCGTCCCGGCGGCTGCGGGCGACCCATTCCTTCGGGTGCCGCCTGGGGGGCATGACGAGCCGCAGCACCAGCAGGGCCGCACCGGCGACCATCAGGACGGCGCCCACCGTGTGCAGCTCGATGCCGCGCAGGGACCCGGAGACGGCGAAAGTGATGATCGCCCCGATCGTCAGGAGGGCGATGCCACCGGCTACCGACATTGCGCGCCACCCTCCGGTGAACTCGGATGAATGATCCGGGCGCTGATGCCCATGAGCGGACTCCTAGACGAGCCAAGAATTCACGAGGACCGCCGGGTTCGGTCTCACGAACCGGTCGAGGACGCGGGCCCGTGTGCCGTGGGGAGTTACGGACACACCCCTTGCATGCTCATTTCTCGCTCATTTAAACTCACTCCGCCGGTGTGAGAAACAGTCGCTTTGTCGCCTCCGCAACGCCGTGCGCATGCCCGAGCGGCTCGGCCGGCTCGTCACCGCGGACCGGACGACCGGCTGGCCCGCCACCGACCACCACTCCTTGCCCGGCTCTGGACACGTACCAGCCCCGGCGAGAGGAACGTGTCAGACGGGCGGCATCAGATCGCTCTCGCTGATGGTGTACGTCAGCGGTGGATAGACGAAGTGCGCTTCCTTGTTCTCACGGCGCCGTAGCGAGTAGAACTCGCGCTCCTGCCCATCATCGGCCAACACGAGGCGCGCCCCCTCCGGGAGATATGCGTGCCCATCGCGAAACCGAACGAAGGTCTTCGACGTTCGAAACGTTACACCCAACCATTGGTTGTCCGTCGTCTGAGCGGACGCGTCCAGTACGATCTTGTGCCGGAGTCGCCGATTCGAGTCGACAGAAAAAGCAACGAAACCATTGTGAACGAGGGGAATCTCGAACGTCTCGCCACCGTCCCCCTTCGATTCGAAGATCAGCTTCCTCGAGGGGGCCATTTCTGGATATTCGTAGCAGGAGAAGACGGCGATGAACGACCCGTCGGCCAGATCGAGAGCTTGGTCCGAATGGCCGCCCATGGTCTTGTAGGCGTTCGTATAGCTCTCGATGAGGGCGTTGTTGAAGCCAACCGGAAGCGTCAGACGTTCTTGAATCCGCTGCGCCAGCCGTTCGTGCACCGCCCGGAACCGCTGCGCCGGGCCGCCGTAACGAGTGGTGGTACGTACTAGAGGCACGCCACCCTCCTCGTCGACCTTGGCGAGCACGGCACCACGCCGACCTTTCCCCACGTCCTCCAGAAAAGCCGACGCGGACAGCTCCGCAAAGAGACCTTCCACGCTCGGCAAAGCGTACGAGAGAATCTCGTCTGCGATCCTAGATTCGCGGGGCAACGTAGTCTCCCGTATTCATGCTGAAAAGAAACTTGTCTCCGTAATCAATGAAGGACGAGGTCTTGTTCTCCTCGGCATACAGCCTTCGAAGGTCGTTCATGCCCGCTGCTGTGGGGGCCTCCAGCTTCGCCAACCCCCCGTCCACTTTGAGAAACGTATTACCGTTCTTGTGAACGGCTTCGGCGCTCGAACAGCGGACCACGTATCCCAGGCGAGTCGGGAGCAGATCGGCGTCCAACGCCGAGGGCCGGATTTCGTGCGTGTACATGCGGTTGGTGGACAGCGGAATGAAGAAAACCGAGCCGGGGTAGAGAGTCAGGGTGAACTCTCGGGGATACGCGGCCCCGTCGCATTCGGTCGGCTCCTTGAGGCGAAAGTGGAGCTTGGTCAGCCCACTGGCGCCCTGCACACCGTAATCGAAGGCGTCTTCGGTCAGGGGATGCAGTTTGTCGAGCCGGTCATAGAACGTGCAGAAAGCCATGATGCCGTTGACGGGCATGTCCTTGGTCTTGTCGGCATGAGCCGAGATCTTGGCCTTGGACTGCTTGCGCGCGGCCGTGGCAGGGGTGTTGTGGTAGATCTGAGCGAGGACGTGATTCAACGGTGCCTGGTTCCGAAAGACAGCGGCGGCTTCACGGTTCAAATCCTCGACGATACGCGTGTCCGTCGGCCGGAAGCCCTCGGTCGGCCCCGAGAGATTCGTGGAGCACCGGAGCAGGCGGAAATGCAGTTCGTCACCCTCTCGCGTGACCGGCGTCAGATAGATTCCGCTGCGATGGGCCGTTCCAGGCTTGTCGGACTCCGTCAGGGACTGGAACGCGTGCTCCCCACGGATCCGCCCGAAGTGATCAGCTTCAAGGCTGAAAAAGCGGCGATAATACACGCCGACACCGTGCACGCGGATGGGAACCTGGCCAAGGTCGACGAGGCTCCAAGATTCATCGGCGTGCTCGTCGTACCCATGAGATAGATCCCGGACAATGAGCACCCGGGCCGCCGCATGCAGCCAACGACCGCTGATCTCAGACACATCGCCACACAGGTAGACGGTCTTCTGCGCGAGGTCGGCCGAACCGGAGGCAAGCTCCTCCGGCGTGATCACGGACCCAAAGAATCCCCTGATCAAGCCATGGTCCAACGTCGAAGGCCCGACCAAGATGTTGTTCGCATCGTCGATGTGAGCTTCTGCCACCTCTGTCGCGTACATCAAACCGTACCCGTCATCCGCACTCCGAGACACGAACCCGCAGAGCCGTCAAATGTCCCCGGCCCGTCCGTCCATTCCGTGAACTTCCGGAAGGTAGAGGACCAAAGATTATCATCGCCTCGGCCGTACGGCGTTCCCCCAGAACCTCATTGCGGGCAGGGGGTGCCCAACACGGCGGGGATCGGGTCGATGTTCCCCCTTTCCTCGGAGCATCACGCTGATCGTGGGCATCGCGCTGGAGAATGGGTCACCGCGACGATCGGCAACCGGATCCACCTGACGGCCCGGGGGCGTTCCGTGAGCCCGCCACGGCCCGGCCAGACGCGTAGGGCATCGAAATAGTGGTGAACCGCCCGGAGGCGCAGGTGGAGCCGGGGCGCCGGCGCACTTTGCCGCACCTCAACGACCGCAGCACTTGCGAACGCGGCCATGCCGATCCAGGCGGCCGGCAGCGCGGTGCCGTCCACAGCGCCGCCGGCACCCCCACACCAACACCTAGTCCGGGACCGATCGAGCGTTCCCAGCTCCCGTGCCGGTTCGCGTTCCGCGGGGCGTGCCCACAGCATTGGCCTCGATTCCGTCGAGAAGGTACGTGAGGCCGAGGGCGAAGGCGGAATCCTGGTCGTCACCGGTGTAGGGCCCGTGGGCGGCGAGGGCGGGGTAAAGGTCGGTGTTGGCCTGGAGGTACGCCTGGGCGGACCGCTGGCCGCCCTCTTCATCGCCGGTGTGCCAGGTGGCCTGCATCAGGGCCGAGCCGACGACGTAGTTCGACAGCCCGAACGCCGCGGCGGTCAGGTGCGGACCGGTCAGGCCGGCCGCGAGCAGCGTGGCGTAGAGGAACTCGCTGCGGGCGAGCACGTTGGGCCCGAGCATGGGGCGGTTGAGGAGCGCCGCCGACCAGGGGTGCTCCAGGAGCGCCGCGCGCCAGCCGGTGATCAGGGCGGTGACGTTCCCGCGCCAGTCGTCGCCGGTGCCCTGCGGGATCGCCACGTCGCTGAAGATGGCGTCGAGGGCGAGGTCGAGAACGTCGTCCTTGGTCTTCACATGCCAGTACAGCGTCGCCGAACCGGTGCCGAGGCGCTCGGCGAGGCGCCGCATGATCAGCCCGTCGACGCCTTCCTCGTCCAGCAGCGCCACGGCCTCCTCGACGATCCGGTCCCGGCTGAGCGGAGGCGTCCCGCGCTGCGTACGCGGAGGACGCAGCCACACGTCCCCGGCTGATGTCCGTCGTGCCTTGGTCTCGTCCACGCGAGAAGTCTAGTATGCCGGTCCGGTACTCGACCGTTGGTCGAGTAGCCGGAACGACGGTCGGGACGAGAGCTGAGGAGCCGGAACATGGGACATGTCGAGGTCGATCGGCTGACCTACGTCCTGCCCGACGGTCGGCTGCTGTTGCACGACGTGTCCTTCCGCATCGGCGACGGGGTCACAGCCGGCCTGGTCGGACCGAACGGCGCGGGCAAGACCACCCTGCTGCGGCTGATCGCCGGTGACGCCGAGCCGGAGGACGGCCGGGTGGTCCACTCCGGCGGCCTGGGGGTGATGCGGCAGTTCATCGGCGGCATCCGCGACGATCGCACCCTGCACGACCTGCTGCTGTCGGTGGCGCCGGACCGGGTCCGCGCCGCGGCCGCCGCCCTTCGGCGAGCGGAGGCGGCGCTGGCCGGCGACGAGGTGAGCCAGCTGGCGTACGCGCAGGCCCTCACCGACTACGCCGACGCAGGCGGCTACGACATGGAGGTGGTCTGGGACACCTGTACCACGGCGGCGATGCGCCGGTCGTACGACACCGCCCGCCATCGCCCGGTGAACACCCTCTCCGGCGGGGAGCAGAAGCGGCTGGTGCTGGAGGCGCTGCTGCGCGGCCCGGACGAAGTGCTGCTGCTGGACGAGCCGGACAATTACCTGGACGTGCCAGGAAAGCAGTGGCTGGAGCAGCAGTTGCGGGCCACCGCCAAGACCGTGCTGCTGGTCTCCCACGACCGGCAGCTCTTGGCGAACGCCGCCGACCGCATCGTGACGGTGGAGTCCCGCGGCGTGTGGATCCACGGCGGCGGCTTCGCCACCTACGCCCAGGGCCGCGAGCAGCGCATCGAGCGGCTGGAGGAGCGCCGCCGCCGCTGGAACGAGGAACACGCCAAGCTCAAGCAGCTGGTGCACCGGCTGCGGCAGACCGCGGCCCACAGCGACAATGTCGCCTCCACCTACCGTGCCGCCCGCACCCGTCTGCAGCGTTTCGAGGAGGTCGGCCCGCCCGAGCGTCCGCCGAAACGGCAGAACGTGCGGATGCGGCTGCGCGGTGGCCGCACCGGCAAACGCGCGGTGATCTGCGAGGGCCTTGAACTCAGCGGGCTGATGCGGCCGTTCGACACCGAGATCTGGTACGGCGAACGCATCGGCGTGCTCGGCTCCAACGGCTCGGGCAAGTCCCACTTCCTGCAGCTGCTGGCCGGGGCCGCCCACGGCGCCGTCCCCGAGATCGCCCATCGCGGCTCGGTGCGGCTGGGCGCACGAGTCGTCCCCGGCCGCTTCACGCAGACCCACACCCGGCCCGACCTGCTCGGCCGCCCCCTCGCCGAGCTGGTGATGTCCGAACACGCACTCACCTTGAACGAGGCCATGGCGGCCCTGGCCCGCTACGAACTCGCCCCGGCGGGCCGCCAGTGCTTCGAGACCCTCTCCGGCGGCCAGCAGGCCCGCCTGCAGATCCTGCTGCTCGAACTGTCGGGCGCGACCCTGCTGCTGCTCGACGAGCCCACCGACAACCTCGACCTGGCCAGCGCCGACGCCCTCCAGACCGGCCTGGACGGCTTCTCCGGCACCGTGCTGGCCGTCACCCACGACCGCTGGTTCGCCGCCGACTTCGACCGCTACCTCGTCTTCGGCGCCGACGGCGCCGTCTACGAAAGCACCGAACCCGTCTGGCACGAAGACCGCGTCGACCGTCCCCGCTGAAGCCCCAGCCCTCCGACAGCGCACCGGCAGACCCATCCGTTCAAGGGAGGACCGCCCAGCGCCCCACAGAAACGCCCCGCCGACGTCCGGACTGACGATGCCGGCACCGTTCCCATGCCCACGTCGCCGTCGAGACGGGTATCTCGAGCCCCATAAACGCAACCACCACCCTGCCTCTACGAACGCTGTATCCAGGAACGGTCACAAGTGATCGCATGTGGCCACGTGGTCGTCGGTGTTTCCGAAATGGTGACAGCAGGGATGGGCGCCACGAATTACGCGGCCGAGGTGTGCCCATCGCCGGACGACGCGTCGGGGCCGGGGGTGTGGTGGGGTGTGAAGACGAAGGTGGACTCGCCGTCGTCCAACTCGATGGTCAGAGAGGCGTCCAACGCGCCGGCGAGCCGGGTGAGCAAAGGAAGAGTGGGTACCGAGTCGCCGCCCTCGATATTGGAGATCTGCGGCTGTGTCATGCCCGCGCGGCGAGCCAGTTCAGCCTGGGAGATGCCGAGGGCGGCGCGGCGGTCATGGACGGCCTGGCCGAGCGCGAGGGCATGTCCCGCCTCGACGTAGGCGGGGGACTCTTCGACCGTTTCGCCCAGGAACCTCTTGGTTCGGCGGGTCTTCCATTGGGTGTGGTTCACGGCGTGTCCTCCTTGGCCCGGTCGTAGCTGTGCTCGGCGGGATCATGCTCGGTTTCGCACACCTTCTGTGCTTGATGGGCCCGTTCGATCTCCCCCTCCTCGCGTTGCCGGGTCTTGCGGAACACGGTGAGCAGCACGATCCGTTGCTGCGGGGCGAGCCAGTAGGTGATGCGGACGGAATTCCCGTCCAGGATGAAGCGTAGCTCGCGCACCTTGCCGCCGAGGTGGCGCGAGTACGGTTCGCCGAGCGTGGTCGGCTGGGACGCGAGCATGTCGGCCGCCCGTTCGGCCTTGTCGTAGTGCCGGTCGGTGAGAAGCTCCAACCATTGCCGGACCTCCGGCTCGATCTCGATCCGCCACAGCACGCTCACGGTCCGATTATACAAGGAAGTGTATAACTCTGTGCGAGCAACCCGGCGGCGGTCTTGGGCGATGTTGACGCGC
This sequence comes from Actinomadura sediminis, assembly GCF_042675525.1. Classification (NCBI taxonomy): domain Bacteria; kingdom Bacillati; phylum Actinomycetota; class Actinomycetes; order Streptosporangiales; family Thermomonosporaceae; genus Actinomadura; species Actinomadura sediminis. The sequence goes on along the minus strand of NZ_JBHTJA010000001.1, from coordinate 101,278 downwards.
ACGGCCTCAGTGCCGGCCGGTGACCTGTGCGGCGCCTGCCGTTGCGCACGGATAGCCGAAGCCGGCAGTGCCCGACCGGCCGGGAGCGGCCTGCGCTTCGCCTTCTTTGAACGGACCTCGGCCACCAGGGTCAGGGTCGGCGGGCGTCGCGCGGATGGCAGCGCGAAGCCGTCCTCCGGCGGAAGAACCTGCGGGCATCTTCGGCCAGTCATATCCCCATGACAACCCGACCGGCGACGTGTACCGCGTCACGGTGCAGGCTTAGCCCAAGTTTGCAGCCCGTTGCGGTGGTTGCTCCCAGTAGGCGGCATGTGCCATGTACAAGGAGCGAAGCTATCAAGCGGCAGTGCATGAACGGGTGGACGCGACCCGGGCCGAAGGCTGTGAGAGGCCCGTCATAGCCGGGGGCGCTGCCGTGGACGCTGCAAACTCCTGTGAAGCACTGGACGGAGACGTTCGTCGAAGCGATCAGAGCGAAGCGCTCGACCGGTCCCTGGCGAAGGAAAGACTTCTATGGGGAAACTGGATGCGTGGCGCCTGAACTGAACTTGATACCAGCCCCGGACCGGGTCGAACTGACCGGAGGTGTCGGCCCGTTCAGCGGGGATGTCCGTACCGAAGTCGACCCGTCGCTGGGGCCGGAAGCATACCGGCTCACCGTGTCGGCTGACGGCGCCGAGATCGTGGGCGGTGACGAGGCGGGCGTCTTCTGGGGGCGTCAGACCCTGCGCCAGATGCTGGGACCGGAGTCCTTCCGCCGCGCCCCAAGTGCGCGGGGGCCGGTCAGTGTCCCGTACGTGACCGTCGAGGACCGGCCGCGTTTCGCGTGGCGGGGCTTCATGCTCGACGTCGCGCGGCACTTCCTGCCCAAGGACGATGTGCTGCGCTATGTCGACCTGCTCAGCGCCCACAAGCTGAACGTGCTGCACCTGCATCTCACCGACGACCAGGGGTGGCGCGTCGAGATCCGCCGCCACCCCCGGCTGACCGAGATCGGCGCCTGGCGGCGGCGCACCCGCCTGGGCTGGGGGGAGCCGGCGCTGTGGGACGAGCGGCCGCACGGCGGCTTCTACACCCAGGACGATCTGCGCGAGATCGTCGCGTACGCGGCGGAGCGGCACGTCACCGTCGTGCCCGAGATCGACCTTCCAGGCCACTCCCAGGCCGCCATCGCCGCCTACCCCGAACTGGGGAACAGCGACGTCGTCGACACCGCCGCGCTGGAGGTGTGGACCGACTGGGGCGTCAACCGCAACGTGCTGGCCCCCACCGACGCCGTTGTGCGCTTCTATGAGGACGTCCTGGACGAAGTGCTGGCGATCTTTCCCGGCCGGTTCGTCCACATCGGCGGGGACGAATGCCTCAAGGACCAGTGGCGCGAGTCGCCCACCGCCCAGGCCCGCATCCGGGAACTCGGGCTGGAGAACGAAGACGGCCTCCAGTCGTGGATGATCCGCCACTTCGCCCACTGGCTCGCCGCGCGGGGGCGGCGCCTCATCGGCTGGGACGAGATCCTGGAAGGCGGCCTGGCGGACGGCGCCACCGTCATGTGCTGGCGGTGGTACGCAGGCGGGATCGCCGCCGCGCAGGCCGGCCACAGTGTGGTGATGTGCCCGCAGCAAGAGGTCTACCTCGACCACGCCCAGGCCCACGGCCCTGACGAGCCTGTGCCGTTCGGATGGGTCCACACCCTTGAGGACGTCTACCGGTTCGAACCCGTACCGCCCCGGCTGACCGGTACGCCCCACGCGGACAACATCATCGGTGCGCAGGCCAACCTGTGGACCGAGGTCGTCGAGAACCGCGGCCGCGTGGACTACCAGGCGTTCCCCCGCCTCGTCGCGTTCGCCGAAGTGGCCTGGTCACGGTTGCCGGGCCCGGACGAGCGCGACTTCGAGGACTTCGAGCGCCGGATGAACAGGGCGCATTACGCCCGCCTGGACGCGCTGGGCGTCGGGTACCGCCCGCCCGGCGGCCCGCACCCCTGGCAGCAGCGCCCCGGCATCCCGGGACGGATGCACAGCAAACCGCGCAAGACCTGGCGGATGGCGGACTGACCCCTCAGAGCCCGCTGTGCTGGTGCTGCTCGGGCAGGTGGCTTTCCGGGTGCACCCACAGCAGGACGTTGCCCGGCCGCCCGCCTTTCGCCTCCTCCCACTCCCGGCGGAAGAACGCGAGGATCTCCCGGTCCGAGTAGCGCAGGCTGAAGTGGGTCAGGACGAACAGGGTCCGTGGATGAGCCTCGATCACCGGCCTGAGCCGGCTCCACACCGTGTGCCCGACCCGGTCCGCGCGGTCCGATTCGGCGTCGTCCAGGAAAGTGCACTCGGTGATGACCACCGGATAGTCGAAAAGCCATGGGTTTCGCTCGAACACGTTCACATGCGTGTCGCCGAGGAACGCGAACAGCGGCCGGTCGACCGCACCGTCGACCTCGACGCCGTCCTTGCGCCGCCGGGCCATGATCCGGCCGAATTCCCCGCCCCGCCCCTCTGCAACGAGGGACCGCCGCAGCTCTTCGAACTCCGGCAGCAGCGCCTTGCGCCGCTCCGAGAACGCATATCCCACACAGGGCACCTTGTGTTCGCACTCCACGACCCGCGCGCGGTGTCCGCGGCGCCCGAAGGTGAACTCGTCGCCCTGCCGCACGCCGTGCAGGCGGTGGCCTCCCGCCAACGCCGGATCGAATCCGGGGCCATGGTTCAGTTCCGCGGACGCACGCAGATAGGACTCCGCGTAGGAAACCGCCTCAGCGGGCAGGTAGATGTCCACGCCGGACGCCTTGGACGCCAGGAAATCGAGATCCTTGGAGTGGTCGTGGTGGGTGTGGGTCAGGAAGACCGTGTCCACCTGCCGCCCTTCACAGAGCCCCGCGTCGAGGCTGCACCGCAGCTCGGGGATATGAAAGAAGGTCTTGTCGTTCGCGCGGGAGTAGCCGGTGAGCGTCAGTTCGGCGCCGGGAATCCGCCATGTCTTCCACTGCCGGAAGGGATGCCCCCGCTCAAGCAGATCGGGGTGCTCAGGCCGTTGCTCCGGGACCCCCATCATCGAGTGCGCCTTTCCATGAGCGGTCGTGGACGGCGCTTGCCCGCCGTGATCAAACGTCCGCAAGCGTAATGGCCGACCCGACCCTGAGCGCACTGATTTTCAGGCGGCGCGAGACCGGCTCCCGGGAGGCCGACGATACGACGCAACGCCCACGCCGCGGCGCCCCACGCCGAGCGCCTGCGCCACCGAGCACCCAGGGCCCGAACACGTCAAAGCGGGAGAAGCGATCGCTTCTCCCGCTCTGAAAGCTGGTGTCCGAGGGGGGACTTGAACCCCCATGCCCCGTGAAGGGCACTAGCACCTCAAGCTAGCGCGTCTGCCTATTCCGCCACCCGGACCGGGTTCGCGCGCAGCCCTGCGGCTGCGGCGGGGTTCACGATACCAAAGGTTGGGGAGTCGCGGCGACGCCGTTCGCGAGTCGCGGGACGGAGGGCGAGGGGGCACCATGGACGGCGGGACGTGCGGACACCGGGGGTGAGGGACGTGCAGGCGACTGCGAACGGCGACGGCGCCGGGGCGACTGCGGAGGACGAGGTGGTTCGGCTCTGCCAGGAGCTGATCCGCATCGACACGAGCAACCCCGGGGATCATTCGGGTCCCGGGGAGCGGGCGGCCGCGGAGTACGTGGCCGAGCGGCTCGCGGAGGTGGGGCTGGAGTCGCGGATCTTCGAGAGTCATCCGGGACGTGCGAGCCTCGTGGCGCGGATCGAGGGGGAGGATCCCTCGCGGGACGCGCTGCTGCTGCATGGACACCTGGACGTGGTCCCCGCTCGGAAAGAGGACTGGACGCGGGATCCGTTCGGCGGGGAGATCGCCGAGGGGTGCGTGTGGGGTCGCGGGGCCGTCGACATGAAGGACATGGACGCGATGATCCTCGCGGTCGTGCGGCAGCGGCTGCGGGAGGGGCGCAGGCCCCCGCGGGACGTGGTGCTCGCGTTCCTGGCGGACGAGGAGGCCGGCGGGAAGTGGGGCGCGCAGTGGCTCGTGGACGAGCATCCGGGGTTGTTCGAGGGGTGCACGGAGGCGATCGGGGAGGTCGGCGGGTTCAGCCTGACGGTCCCGGGTGATCGGCGGATGTACCTGATCGAGACCGCGGAGAAGGGCATCGCGTGGATGAACCTGACCGCGAAGGGGACCGCGGGGCACGGGTCGATGGTGCATCCGGACAACGCGGTGACCGCGCTGGCGGCGGCGGTCGGGCGGCTGGGGTCGCACGAGTTCCCGGTGCGGCTGACGAAGACGGTGCGGGCGTTCCTCGAGCGGGCCTGCATGGCGTACGGGGTGGAGTTCGACCCCGAGCGGCCGGAGGCGTGCCTGGACGAGATCGGGCCGCTCGCGCGGATGATCGGTGCGACGCTCAAGAACACGTTGAACCCGACGCGGCTGGACGCGGGGTACAAGACGAACGTGATCCCGCAGAGCGCGACGGCGCAGGTGGACGGGCGGTTCCTGCCGGGGTACGAGGACGAGTTCTTCGCCACGGTCGACGAGCTGCTGGGGCCGGGCGTCGAGCGCGGGTTCGTCCATCACGATCACGCGCTGGAGACGGAGTACGAGGGGGCGCTCGTCGCGGCGATGGAGGCGTCGCTGCTGCAGGAGGACGCGGGCGCCCTGCCGGTGCCGTACTGTCTGAGCGGCGGGACGGACGCGAAGGCGTTCGCGCGGCTGGGGATGCGGTGCTTCGGGTTCGCGCCCCTCAGGCTTCCTCCGGAGCTGGATTTCTCGGGGATGTTCCACGGGATCGACGAGCGGGTGCCGGTGGACGGGCTGAAGTTCGGCGTGCGGGTCCTCGACGCGTTCCTTGATCGGGCCTGACTTTCCCGCGATTTTACCGCCGCGCATGCGAAGTGTGGTGGTACGGTCACCATGTGTAGGCGCGGCTCCTGGGAGCCGCACGTGCTTTGCCCGCCCCGGAGGCGCGGACCGGGGCGGGCGGAGCCTTGCCCGTCCTCCGCGGCGTCAGAGCGTGCGCACGGCCCGGATGACCTTGCGCCGTAGTTGAATACGGCGCCGCCCGTCCGGGTAGAGGCGCAGACGATCGATTTCCCACCCGCCGCGTTCCGCGTGCTCGGTGAGGATCTGCCGGGCGGTGTCGCGTGTGGTGCCGCGCGGCAGCGAGAGGACGAGGTAGGTGTACTCCGCCATTGCCACCATTATTACCTGGTCCGGCCGCGGATCGCCGCCGTACGGTGGCGACCCGGTCCGCGCGGACGGCGGCGGCATGTCATCCTGTCGGAGGCACGGTGGTGGGAATTGCGCCGTCCGGGACGGACGGGGCGGGCCCATCGGATCGGTGGCGGGGACCCGCGGGCATGAACGCGCCGTCACGCGACGTTGTAGGAAGCCTGTGTAAGAAAACCCTGAGTACCAGGACAGCGAGGTTGGAGCGACTGTGCCAGCCAAGAACGGCACTGCGAAGAGTGGCCAGAACGGGGGCGGGACCCGCCTGGTGATCGTCGAGTCGCCCGCGAAGGCGAAGACGATCGCGGGTTACCTCGGCCGTGGCTACATCGTGGAGTCCAGTATCGGCCATATCCGGGACCTGCCCGGGAGCGCCTCGGAGGTGCCGGCCAAGTACAAGGGCGAGCCGTGGGCGAAGCTCGGCGTGAACGTCGAGCAGGAGTTCGAGCCGCTGTACGTGGTGAACACCGACAAGAAACAGCAGGTACAGAAGCTCAAGAAGCTGCTGGCCGAGGCGGACGAGCTCTTCCTCGCGACGGACGAGGACCGGGAGGGCGAGGCGATCGCCTGGCACCTCCAGGAGGTTCTGAAGCCGAAGGTCCCGGTGCACCGGATGGTCTTCAACGAGATCACCAAGGACGCCATCCAGCAGGCGGCGGCGAACCCGCGGACGCTGAACCTGCGGCTGGTGGACGCGCAGGAGACGCGGCGGATCCTCGACCGGCTGTACGGGTACGAGGTCAGTCCCGTGCTGTGGAAGAAGGTCATGCCGAAGCTGTCGGCGGGCCGGGTGCAGTCGGTGGCGACGCGGCTGGTGGTGGAGCGCGAGCGGGAGCGCATCGCGTTCGTCCCCGCGCACTACTGGGACATCGCGGCGCGGTTCGGCACGGGCAAGGACGAGGAGCCCACGTCGTTCAAGGCGGGGCTGGTGTCGGTGGACGGCAAGCGGGTGGCGCAGGGGCGCGACTTCGCGTCCGACGGCACGCTCAAGACCCGCGACGCGCTGCACCTGGACGAGGACGCCGCGCGCGGGCTGGCCGAGCGGCTTCGCGGGCGTCCGTACGAGGTCAAGTCGGTCGAGCGGAAGCCGTACACGCGCAAGCCGTACCCGCCGTTCCGGACGACGACGATGCAGCAGGAGGCCAGCCGGAAGCTGGGCTTCTCGGCGAAGTACGCGATGTCGGTGGCGCAGAAGCTGTACGAGAACGGCTTCATCACCTACATGCGCACCGACTCGATCACGCTGTCGGAGACGGCGATCACGGCGGCGCGGCGGCAGGCGGCGTCGCTGTTCGGCGGCGAGTACGTGCCGGACAAGCCGCGCGTCTACGCCTCGAAGGTGAAGAACGCGCAGGAGGCGCACGAGGCGATCCGTCCGGCGGGCGACACGTTCCGGACGCCTGCGGAAACGGGGCTGTCGGGCGACCAGTTCCGGCTGTACGAGCTCATCTGGAAGCGGACGATCGCGAGCCAGATGAAGGACGCGTCGGGGCAGTCGGTGTCGATCCGGGTGACCGGGGAGTCGACGCGGGGCGAGACGGCCGAGTTCGGTGCGACCGGTAAGACGATCACGTTCTACGGGTTCCTGAAGGCGTACGTGGAGAGCGCCGACGACCCGTCGACGGACCGGGACGACCAGGAGCGGCGGCTGCCGAACCTGGCGGAGGGCGACCGGCTGACGGCGCAGGACGTGGAGGCCGAGGGGCACTCGACGCGCCCGCCGGCCCGGTACACCGAGGCGAGCCTGGTCAAGGAGCTGGAGGAGCGGGAGATCGGGCGCCCGTCGACGTACGCGTCGATCATCGGAACGATCCTCGACCGCGGGTACGTGTTCAAGAAGGGCACGGCGCTCGTCCCGTCGTTCCTGGCGTTCGCGGTCGTGAACCTGCTGGAGCAGCACTTCGGCAACCTGGTCGACTACGACTTCACCGCGCACATGGAGGACGGTCTCGACGAGATCGCGCGGGGGAACGCCGAGCGGGTGCCGTGGCTGAACCGGTTCTACTTCGGCGACAACGGCGCCGAGGGGCTGAAGGAGCTGGTCGGCGAGAGCGGCGACATCGACGCCAAGGGGATCAGCTCGTTCCCGGTCAAGGGCACCGACATCATGGTGCGGGTCGGGCGTTACGGGCCGTACCTGGACCGGGACGGCAACCGGGTCAACATTCCCGAGGACATCGCGCCGGACGAGCTGACGGCGGAGAAGGCCGAGGAGCTGTTCGCGCAGCCGAGCGGTGACCGGGAGCTGGGCGTCGACCCGGAGACCGGGCACACGATCGTGGCGAAGAGCGGCCGGTTCGGCCCGTACGTCACCGAGATCCTGCCGGAGCCGCCCGCGCCGGCGGAGGGCGAGAAGAAGAAGCGCACGAAGAAGGCGGACGCGCCGAAGCCGCGGACGGGTTCGCTGTTCAAGTCGATGTCGCTCGACACGGTGACGCTGGACGACGCGCTGAAGCTGCTGTCGCTGCCGAGGACGGTCGGGGAGCTCGACGGGGAGCCCGTCACGGCCCAGAACGGACGGTTCGGCCCTTACATCAAGAAGGGGACGGACAGCCGGTCGCTGGGTTCGGAGGAGGAGCTCTTCACCGTCACGCTGGAGCAGGCCAAGGAGCTGTTCGCGCAGCCGAAGCAGCGGGGTCGCCGGGCCGCCGCGGCGCCGCCGCTGCGCGAGCTGGGCAAGGACCCGGCGAGCGACAAGCCGGTGGTCGTCAAGGAGGGCCGGTTCGGCCCGTACGTGACGGACGGCGAGACGAACGCGAGCCTGCGCAAGGGCGACGAGGTCGAGTCGATCACGATCCAGCGCGCCGCCGAGCTGCTCGCGGAGCGCCGTGAGAAGGTCGCGGCGGGCGGCGGCAAGAAGAAGGCCGCGCCGCGCAAGCGGACGGCCGCGAAGCCGGCCGCGAAGTCGTCGACCAAGTCCTCGGCGAAGTCGGGGTCATAGCGACAAGGACGCCGATACTCTGACGGACATGACCAGAACGGACGCCACCCGGCCGTACCCCGCCGCGCCGCAGCCGGGCGTTTCGTCGCTCTCGGAGCTCGGGCCGTTCCGGCGGCTCCGGCTCGCCCTGTCGCTGTCCGCGGTCGGGCAATGGCTGACCGTGCCCGCGCTGACGGCGTCGGCCGTCGTGCTGACGCGAGGCGAGGACGTCGCCGCGCGCGCGCAGGCGGTCGGCGGCGTCCTCGGGCTGCTGCTGCTCCCGGCGGTGCTCCTCGCGCCGCTGGCGGGCCTGCTCGCCGCCCGCGCGGACCGCCGCGTCCTGCTGCTCGCCGCGGACGCCCTGCGGTTCGTGATCGTCCTGACCGTGCCGCTGCTCGACAACCTGCCGTGGACGCTCGCCGCCGCGTTCCTCGCGGGCCTGCTGGGCCTGCTGTGGACGCCGGTCGCGCTCGCGGCCCCGCCCGCGCTCGTCCCGGACGGGCCGCCGGACGACGCGCCGGGCGGCGGGACGAACGGGCTGCGGGCCGCCGCGCGCCGTTCGGCGCTGCGGACGGTGTCGGCCGCAGCCCCGGCCGCCGCCGCGCTGTTCACGGTCCTCGCGCTGATCGGCGCCGGGCTGTTCGACGGCGCCGGGGACCGCACCGACCTCGTCCTGTACGCGAACGCCGCCGTGTTCCTGCTCGCGGCCGCCGCCGTCGCGCTGATCAAGGACGTCGCGGGCGCCGCGCCCGTGCCCGTCCCGTCCCCGCTGGCGCTGCTCGTCCGGGGCGGACGGACGGGCGCGCCGCGCGGCCTCGGCGCCGCGGTCACCGGCGCGGCCCTCGCGTCCGGCGCGGTCGTCGGCGCGGCCCGGCTGCACGCGGCCGGTCTCGGCGGCGGCGACGCCGGGTACGGGGCCGTGCTGCTCGCGCTGACCGCCGGGCTCGGCTTCGGGATCTTCCTCGGGCCGCGGATCCTCGGCCCGTTCAGCCGCCGCCGGCTGCTGGGCCTCGCGGTCGTCGCGGGCGCCCTCGCGCTGGTCGTGACCGCGCTGGTCGACAACCTTCCGGTCGCGGTGTTCGCGACCGCGTTCGTGGGCGTCGCCGCGGGCGCCGCGTGGGCCTGCGGGACGTCCGTCCCGGCGGCCCCCGCCGACGCGGAGGCGCCCGAGGCGCCCGAGGCGCCCGAAGAGGCCGAGCCGCCGAACCCCGCGTACCCGCGCGCCGTCGCGCTCGTCACCGCGTTCGTCGCGGTCGCGGCCGTCCCGCCGCTGGCCGGCGCCATCGGCGGCACCCGCATCGACCTCGGCGGCGGCGTCTACGACCTCGCCGGGACGGCCGCCGCGCTGCTGGTCGCCGCCGTCGTCGCGCTCCTCGCGGGCCTGCTCGCGTACCGCCGGGCGGACGACCGCCGCGGCGTCCCGCTCCTCCCGGACCTGCGGGCCGCGCTGCGTGGCGAGGTGTACGTCCCGCCGGGGGAGGAGCCCGCCGAGCCGGCGGAGGCCCCGGCCGTCCGCAACCGGGGCGTGTTCATCGCGTTCGAGGGCGGCGAGGGCGCGGGCAAGACCACCCAGGCGCGGCTCGCCGCGATCTGGCTCCGCGACCACGGCTACGACGTCATCACCACGCAGGAGCCGGGCGCCACCAAGATCGGCATGCGGCTGCGCGCGATGCTGCTGGACCGCGAGACGACCGGCCTGTCGATCCGCGCGGAGAGCCTGCTGTACGCCGCCGACCGCGCCGACCACGTCACGAACGTGATCGTCCCGGCCCTGGACCGCGGCGCGATCGTCGTCAGCGACCGGTACGTCGACTCGTCCCTCGCCTACCAGGGGTTCGGCCGGGAACAGCCGGTCGAGGAGATCGCCCGGGTCAACGAGTGGGCGACCGGCGGGCTCGTCCCGGACCTGACCGTCCTGCTGGAGGTGCCGCCGCGCACCGGCCTCGCCCGGCTGTCGGCGCCCGCCGACCGCATCGAGTCCGAGTCGCAGGACTTCCACGAGCGGGTCCGCGCCGGGTTCCGGGCGCTCGCCGACGCCGACCCCGACCGCTACCTGGTGCTCGACGCGTCCCGCCCGCAGGCCGAGCTCAGCCGCGAGATCCAGTACCGCATCCGGGAGATCCTGCCCGACCCGATCCCGCTCGGCACCGAGGACGCGACGCACACGTTCCCCGCGATCAGGGACGTGTGAGCCCCGGCGGGCCCGTAGCCTTGACGCCATGAGCGTCTGGAACGACCTGGTCGGCCAGGATCCGGTCGTCGCGGAGCTGTCCGCCGCCGCGGACGGCGCCGGCGGCGGGGGCGGCGTCGCGCACGCGTGGCTGTTCACCGGCCCGCCCGGGTCCGGACGGTCCGCGGCGGCGCGGGCGTTCGCGGCGGCGCTGCAGTGCACGGAGATCCCGCGCGGCTGCGGGCACTGCGCCGCGTGCCACCAGGTCCTGCAGGGGACGCACGCCGACCTCGAGGTCGTCCGCCCGTCGGGCCTGTCGTACGGGATCAAGGAGACGCGGGCGCTGGTGCTGCGGGCGTCGTCGTCGCCGAGCGTGGGCCGCTGGCAGATCGTCCTGTTCGAGGACGCCGACCGCGCCACCGAGGGCGCCGCGAACGCGCTGCTGAAGGCCATCGAGGAGCCGCCGCCGCGCACGCTGTGGCTGCTGTGCACCCCGTCCCCGGACGATCTGCTGATCACGATCCGGTCCCGCTGCCGGCTGGTGACGCTGCGGACGCCGCCGATCGACGCGGTCGCGGACGTCCTCGTCCAGCGGGACGGCGTCGACCGCGAGACCGCCGACGTCGTCGCGCGCGCCGCGCAGGGGCACATCAGCCGGGCGCGGCGGCTCGCCACCGACCCGGAGGCCCGCGCGCGGCGCGCGCAGGTGCTCGCGGTGCCGCGCCGCCTGACGTCCGTGGGCCCGGCGGCGATGGCGGCGGACGCGCTGGTGAAGGCCGCCGAGGCGGAGGCGAAGGCGACCACCGAGGAGCTCAACGCGCAGGAGACCGCCGAGATGCGGCAGGCCCTCGGGGAGAGCGCGAAGGGCCGGATGCCGCGCGGGACGGCCGGGGCGCTCAAGGAGCTCGAGGACCGGCAGAAGTCCCGGGCGACCCGGGTGAAACGGGACGCGCTGGACCGCGCGCTGCTCGACCTCGCGTCCTACTACCGGGACGTCCTCACCCTGCAGCTCGGCGCGGGCAGCGAGCTCGTCAACACCGAACTGGCCCCCGAGCTGCGGACGGCCGCCGCCGAGACCCGCCCCGAGGGCACCCTCCGCCGCCTCGACGCGATCATGGAGTGCCGGGAGCGGCTCGACGCGAACGTCAACCCGCTGCTCGCCGTCGAGGCCCTCACCATGGCCCTGCGCACCGGCTGACGAGAAACGCCCGCGCTGGAGGCAACCCGAGGGGGCTCGCGGTGTCTCTGGGACATGAACGCTGAAACGGCGCTCGCCGAGCCGCGGGCGGACACACCGGCGGCCGCGTCCGGGGAGGACGCGGCCGCCGCGGTGACGGACCTGTACCGGGAGCACGCGCTCGGCCTGACCCGCCTCGCGCTGATCATGGTCGGAGACCGGGGCACCGCCGAGGACGTCGTCCAGGACGCCTTCGCGGGCCTGTACGCGGCGTGGCCGCGGCTGCGCGACCGCGACCGGGCGCTGACGTACGTCCGGTCCGCCGTCCTCAACCGGTCGCGGACGGCGCTACGGCGGCGCCGCCGCCCGTTCCGCGCGCCGCACCAGCCGCCGGTGTGGTCCGCCGAGTCAGAGGCGATGAAGGTCACCCCCGGCACCGTGAAGTCGACCACGTGTACATCGAGCCGAGGGACTGACGTCGGGCATCATGGGGGGCATGCCGTACCGAGTGACCTTCGTCTGCACGGGCAACATCTGCAGGTCCCCGATGGCGGAGTCCGTCCTGCGCCACCACGCCGAGGCGGCCGGCCTCGACGTCGAGGTCGACAGCTCCGGCACCGGCAACTGGCACGTCGGCGACACCGCCGACGAGCGGACGATCGCGGCGCTGCGGCGCGCAGGGTACCGCTCGGCGCACATCGCCCGCCAGTTCGAGGCCCTCTGGTTCGACCGGTACGACCTGATCCTCGCGCTCGACGCGGGCCACCTGCGGGCGCTGCGGTCGATGGCCCCCGACGAGGAGTCCCGCGCGAAGGTCCGGCTGCTGCGCGAGTTCGACCCGGACGCCGGCGGCGACCTCGACGTCCCCGACCCCTACTACGGGGGCCGCGCCGACTTCGACCTCGTCCTCGAGATGGTGGAGGCCGCGATGCCCGGCCTCCTCGACGAGATCCGCGCGGGCCTCAAGGCGGCCTGACCGGTGCCCGGCGTCCGCTCGCGACTCGCGCGCCTCCTCGGGACGGACGTCGCGAGCGTCCACGACCTCGGTGCGAGCCACGCGTGGACGCTGCACCGCGCTTCCCTCGCCGACGGCCGCGACGTGTTCGTGAAGGCCCTCGGCGACTCCTCGTCCGCCGGGGTGTTCGCGGCCGAGGCGGCCGGGCTGCGCTGGCTGGGCGCGGCCGGCCCGGACGTCCCGGTCGCCGAGGTCGTCGCGGCGGACGAACGCCTGCTCGTCCTGCCGTGGCTGCCGTCCGCGCCGCCCGGCCCGGCCGCCGCCGAACGCCTCGGCCGCGAACTCGCCGCCCTGCACACCACGTCCCGTCCGGACGTGTACGGGGCGCCGTGGCCGGGGTTCATCGCCGACCTCCCGCTCGACAACACGCCCGACGACCGCCCGTGGCCCCGCTGGTACGCCGAACGCCGGCTCGCCCCGTTCGTCCCGCTCGCCGCGCCGCACCTCCCGGCCGCCGACGTCCGGCTCGTCGAGCGGGTCGTCGACGAGGCCGAGTCGCTCGCGGGACCGTCCGAGCCGCCGTCCCGGATCCACGGCGACCTGTGGTCGGGGAACGTCCGGTGGACGGGCGAGCGCGCGGTGCTCATCGACCCGGCCGCGCACGGCGGGCACCGCGAGACCGACCTCGCCATGATGGCGCTGTTCGGCACCCCGCTGCTCGACCGGATCCTCGCCGCCTACGACGAGGCCGCGCCCCTCGCCGCCGGCTGGCGCGCCCGCGTCCCGCTGCACCAGCTCCACCCGCTGCTCGTCCACGTCGCGCTGTTCGGCGGCTCCTACCGGGCGTCGCTCATGGACGCCGTCCGCGCCGCCCTCGGCTGACGCCCGCCCTCGACCCCGGCAACTCCCCATTCCCGGCGTATCGCCCCCGGTCGATGAGATAGAAACGAGGGATCCGGCAACGAGAGGCAGGTGCGGGACACCCCCATGGACGGCAGGCACGGGAAGCACGAGGGACCGGCGCGCGGCTCGTGGGCGCGCGAGGCGTGGCGCGGGCTCGTCCCGATCGCGGTCGCCACGGGCGCGGTCCTCGTCATCGGCGGCGGCTTCGACGTCCTCGAACGGCACCACGGCGCGGCGAAGTCGCGCAGCGCGAAGGCCGCGGCGGACGCCGGGCCGGCCGCCCCCGGCCTCGTCGCCGGCGTCGTCGCGGACGGCTCCGCGCTCGTCGTCCGCGACACCGGCACGGGCGCCGACACCGGCCTGCCCATCGCGCCGCCGCCCGGCCGCCGCTTCACGCGCGTCGCGTCCGGCCCCGACGGCTCGTTCGTCGTCGCGTCCGCCGGCGGCGGCCGGGTGACGTTCCACCGCCTGAACCTCGACGACGACGGCCGCGCCGAGGCGCTCGTCCCGCTGCCGGAGGCCGTCGTGCCGGGCGAGTCCGCCGAGTGGTCCGACCTCGCCGTCGCGTCCGACGGCCGCATCGCGTACGTCACCTACGAGGGCAAGCGCGGCACCATCGCGGTCGTCGAGCCGGGAACCGGCGCCCGCAAGTCCTGGCCCGCGGCCTCGCAGGGCCGCGTCGGCGGCCTCTCCTGGTCGGGCGACGCGCTGTCGTTCGTCTGGACGGCCGCCGGAAAGACCCAGGTCAGGACGATCGACACGGCCGCCTCGGCGGGCGACCTCAAGTCCAGCGAGACCGTCGCGACGCTGCCGTCCGGGACGGCCGCCGCGTTCCTGCGCCCGGACGGCACCACGATCGTCACCGGCCGCGTGCAGGACGCGAACCTCGTCCTCCAGGCGTACTCGCCGACCGGCGAACCCGGGCAGATCCTCTGGAAGCACCCGATCAAGGGCGCCCCCACGGTGCGGGCCCTCGACCCCGCCGAGAACGGCGCGCTCCTCGCCCTCGCCGGGGACCTCTACGGCCCCGCCGGCCCGCTCCCCGGGAAGGATCTCGCCGACGCCGCGTGGTGACGCCTAAGGTGGTCGCACGGAACCGGGCGAACGGAGCGAAACCGTGGGCATGGTGATGGCAGTCAGTTTCACCCGATACGGCCGCTTGTACTACCTCGATCCGGGTCCGCACAGCCCGAAGGTCGGCGACAAGGTGCTCGTCCCCACCGATTCCGGCCACGAGGTCGCCGAGTGCGTGTGGGCCCCGCAGTGGGTCTCCGAGGACATCGACGGCCTCCCCGAATGCGGCGGCCCCGCCACCGACGAGCATCTCGCCCGCGACGAGGCGAACCGCCGCCACCGCGCCGAGGCCCGCACCGTCGCCAAGCGCCTCATCCGCCGCCACGAACTCCCGATGAAGGTCATCGGCGTCGACTTCCTCGACGCCGACAACGTCGTCAAGATCTACTTCACGGCCCCGCACCGCGTCGACTTCCGCGCGCTCGTCCGCGACCTCGCCCGCACCCTCAAGGCCCGCGTCGAGCTCCGCCAGGTCGGCCCCCGCGACGAGGCCCGCCTCCAGGGCGGCATCGGCCCCTGCGGCCGCGACCTCTGCTGCGCCACGTTCCTCAAGGACTTCGAGCCCGTCTCCGTCCGCATGGCCAAGGAGCAGGACCTCCCCGTCAACCCGCTCCGCATCGCCGGCGCCTGCGGCCGCCTGATGTGCTGCCTCAAGTACGAGCACCCGCTCTACATGGAGTTCAAGGAGAAGGCCCCCCGCCTCGGCTCCCGCGTCAGCACCCCGGAGGGCGAGGGCCAGGTCATCGGCTACAACGTCCCCGGCGACCGCGTCACCGTGAAAGTCGGCTCCCGCCGCTGCTCCTGCCCCTCCGCCTCCGTCTGCTCCCCCCGCAAACAACACGACGCCCACTACAACCAAGCCCCCGACGACGGCGCCACCTGATTCGAGAGCACCCGCCTGAAGTTAGCGCATAGTGATCGGAGCATCACCGAACGCGCTCCACTGCTTGCGTTTGTTGCGTTTGCTTCGCATAATTCGAATAGAGTCAAGTGAGGGGGACGCATGGCGGACGTCCAGGTCAAACGGGTTGAGCCGGGCGTGATCGACTCCCGGCAGGCTGCGCGCGCCGCCCAGCGGATCAAGGCGTATCTGCAGGGGCACCCGGACGAGCAGACCATCAGCGTGCGAGCCGAACTGGGTGGAGGCGAGGCCCTGGTCCTGCCGCGGGAGGCGGTGAGTCTCCTCGCCTACGTTCTGACGCAGGCCGCCGCGGGCCGCGGCGTATCCGTCATGCCGTCGCACGCCGAACTGACGACACAGCAGGCGGCGGACCTGCTCAACGTCTCCCGCCCCTACCTCATCGGCCTGCTGGAGGCCGGAACGATTCCGTTCAAACGGGTCGGCAGGCACCGCCGCGTCAGGTACGACGACCTCATCGCCTACAAGCGCGAGTCGGAGGCGCAGAGCCGTGCCGCCGCCGACGAGCTCGCCGCGCTCGGTCAGGAGCTGGACATCTGAGCATGGTCTTCGTCGCGGTGTACGACGCATGCGTGCTGTACGGCCTCGCGGCGGCGATCAAGGCCGGCGCGCAGGTGATCGTCACCTCGAACCTCAAGGACTTCCCGTCCGAATCGCTGGCGCCGTGGGGCCTGGAGGCGAAGGTCCCGACGACTTCGTCCTCGACCAGATCGATTTCGACGACCGGGTCATCTGGGCGTGCGTCCAGCAGATCGTCGACTCTCGGAGGAACCCCCCGGAGACGATGGAGGATGTTCTCGACGCTCTCGAGCGGGCCGGTCTCGTCGAATCGGTTGCGGCGTTGCGGACACGGAGTCAAGGACCGAGATCGGGCGGGTTCCCGCTGAGCGAGACGGGGGGCTGCCGCCGGGGGCGTTCGTCGTGCAGATTCCGGTGATCGGCATCTGCACCGGAGGGACCACGGCATGGCCGGCTGGAGTCATCGGTACGCGCGCATCAACGACCTCGACGTCCACTACGTGGAGCAGGGGAGCGGGCCGCTCGTGGTCCTGCTGCACGGGTTCCCGCACCTGTGGTTCAGCTGGCGGCACCAGATCGGGCCGATCGCCGACGCCGGGTTCCGTGTCGTCGCCCCCGACATGCGCGGGATGGGACGGACGAGCGGGCCCGCGGACCATCGCGAGTACGGTCCCGCGAGCATCGTCGGGGACGTCGTCGGCCTCCTCGACCACCTCGGGGAGGAGAAGGCGGTCTTCAGCGGCCTCGACTTCGGCCTGTTCGCCGCCTACGACCTCGCCCACCACCACCCGGAGCGCATCGAGGCGATCATCGCGCTCGAGAACCCGTTCTTCACGCCGTCGCGGGAGTCGCCGCTGACGCTCGCCGCCCGGCAGGCCGAACGGCACTTCAACCACATCCACTACTTCGCCGCCCCCGGCGTCGCCGACAGCGACCTCGCCGCCGCGCCGCGCGAGTTCCTGCGCAAGGTGTTCTACGCGCTCTCCAGCGACTACCACTACCTCGACGTGTGGAAGAAGCCTCCGGGGACGTCCTATATCGACGCCCTGCCCGAGACGCCTCCGCTCCCGTGGTCGTGGCTGACGGAGACGGAACTGGAGTTCTACGTCGCCGACTACAGCGCGAGCGGCTTCACCGGGGGGCTCAACTGGTACCGGGCCATGGACCTCGCCTGGGAGTACCGCAAGTCCTACGAGGGCCGGACGACCGTGCCCTACTACTTCATCGGCAGCGAGCAGGACGCGGACCTGGAGGGCTGGCACGGCGACGACCCCCTGAACAGGCTCGGCGACCACCACGCGGACGTCCGGGACGTCCGGATGCTCAAGACGGCAGGGCACATGATGCAGATGGAGAAACCCGCGGAGACCACCGCGACGATGCTGGAATTCCTCGCTGGGAGAGGCGCATGACCGGGGACCGGGTGGCGGTCGTCACCGGCGCCAGCCGCGGCGCGGGCAAGGGCATCGCCCTCGCCCTGGGCGCGGCCGGCATGACCGTGTACGTGACGGGACGGACGCGCGCGGAGGGCGACGCGGACCTGCCGGGCACGGTGTTCGCGACCGCCGCGGAGATCGACGAACGCGGCGGCACCGGCGTCCCGGTGGTGTGCGACCACTCCGACGACGCGCAGGTCCGGGCGCTCTTCGAGCAGGTCGAACGGGACCACGGCGCCGTGCACGTCCTCGTGAACAACGCGTTCACCATCCCGGACGGGCTCACCCGGGACGGGCCGTTCTGGGAGAAGCCGCTCGAACTGCAGAGCATGTTCGACGTCGGCATGCGCTCGGCGTACGTCGCGAGCTACTACGCCGCCCCGCTGCTGATCAAGAACACCGGGGGCCTCGTCGTCAACACGTCCTCGTTCGGCGGCCGCTGCTACATGCACGGCCCCGCCTACGGCGCCGGGAAGGCCGCCGTGGACAAGATGGCGCACGACATGGCCGAGGACTTCCGCCCCTACAACGTCGCGGTCGTCTCCCTGTGGATGGGCCTGCTGAAGACCGAACGCAACCGCGCCATGTTCGAGGGCGTCCCCGACCGGTACGAGTCGTTCGCCGCCGGCGCCGAGACCCCCGAGTTCAGCGGCCGGGTGATCGACGCCCTCGCCCGCTCGGCCGACCCGATGGCGTGGACGGGACGCGTCCTCATCGGCGCCGAACTGGGGGAGGAACTCGGCGTCACCGACGTCGACGGCTCGCGGCCCCGATCCCATCGCGGGATGCTCGGCGACCCGCCGACGTACAGCACGGCCGTCGTCAAGTAGCCCGCGTCACCTGGTCGGGAGCGCGTACCGGAAGATCTTCTTCCACGTGCTCGTGACCTGCCGCGACAGCGAACCGCTGTGGTACGGCAGGTCGTACTTCTCGCACAGCTCCCGCACCCGCGGCGCGATCTCCGCGTACCGGTTGCTCGGCATGTCCGGGAACAGGTGGTGCTCGATCTGGTGGCTCAGGTTGCCGGTCATCAGGTGGAAGAACCGTCCGCCGGTGATGTTCGCCGACCCCGCGAGCTGCCGCACGTACCACTCGCCCCGCGACTCGCCGTCCAGCCGGTCCTCCTCGAACACCTCGACGTCCCCGGGGAAGTGCCCGCAGAAGATGATCGAGTGGGCCCACACGTTGCGGACGACGTTCGCGGTGAAGTTCGCGGCCAGCGTCGACAGGAACTGCGGCCCGCTGAGCAGTGGGAACGCCAGGTAGTCCTTGCCCCACTGGCGGCGGATCTTGCGGCCGATCGCGCGCAGCTTCCGCCGCGTCTCCTCGGGGTCGTTCGTCCCCTCCCGGATCTTGTCGATCTCCAGGTCGTGCACCGCGACCCCGTACTCGAAGAACATCGCGAGCAGCAGGTTGTACAGGGGCTGGGGAACATACGCCCAGTGCCACTTCTGCTCCGGGGTCACGCGCAGGATCCCGTAGCCCACGTCGTTGTCCTTGCCCAGGACGTTCGTGAACGTGTGATGCACGAAGTTGTGCGAGTGCTTCCACTGCTCGGCCGGGGACACGTTGTCCCACTCCCACGTCGTCGAGTGGATCTTCGGGTCGCGCATCCAGTCCCACTGGCCGTGCATGACGTTGTGCCCGATCTCCATGTTCTCGAGGATCTTCGCGACGGCGAGCGTCGCGGTCCCGGCGATCCACGCGGGCGGCAGCGACGACGCCAGCAGCATCGCCCGCCCGCCGATCTCCAGCCCCCGCTGCCAGCGGATCACCCGCCGGATGTAGGCCGCGTCGCGCTCCCCGAGGTCGGCCGCGATCTCCGCGCCGAGCGCGTCCAGCTCCCGGGCGATCGCCTCGTGGTCGGCGTCCGTCAGGTGCCCCGTCGCGGAGCCGGTGTCGGGCGTCGCGGTGTTCACGTTCGTGGTCATCGGCGTGCTCCTCACAGTTCGATCTCCACCGGCCCGGCGGCCGCGTTCACGCACGTCTGGACGATCTCGCCCTCGTCCCCGTGCACCCGTCCCGTCCGCAGGTCGCGCACCCGTCCCGCCGCGAGCCGGCCGACGCAGCCGTGGCAGATGCCCATCCGGCAGCCGCTCGGCAGCAGCGCGCCCGCGCCCTCCCCGGCGTCCAGCAGGCTGGTCCCGCCGGCGGCCTCGACCTCGACGCCGCTGCGGGTGAACCGGACGACGCCGCCCGCGCCGTCCACGGCGGCCAGCACGGGCCGGAACCGCTCCACCCGGAGCCGCTCCGGGACGCCGGCGTCGCGCCACAGGTCCCCGAGCCGCTCCAGCAGGCCCTCGGGGCCGCAGGCCCAGGCGTCCCGTCCGGTCCAGTCGGCGGGCAGGTCGTCCGGCGTGAACCGGCCCTCGACCAGCGTGTGCCGCTCCCGGTACCGCAGCCGCGGCAACCGGTGCCGCAGCCGCCGCAGCTCCGCCCCGAAGATCACGTCGTCGGCCGTCCGCGCCGAGTGCAGCAGGACGACGTCGGCGTCCGGCGCCCGCTCGGCGAGGTGCCGCAGCATCGCCATCACCGGCGTGATCCCGCTGCCCGCGGTGACGAACAGCAGCCGTTCGGGCGGCACCGCCGGCAGCACGAAGTCGCCCTCCGCCGTCCCCAGCCGGACGACCGCGCCCGGGCGGATCCGGTGCACGAGGTGGCTCGACACGAACCCGTCCCGCGCGGCCTTCACCGTCACCGTGACCCGGCCGTCGGCGCGCGGCGGCGACGACAGCGAGAACGTCCGCCGGTGCAGGACGCCGCCGATGTCCACCCCGACCCGGACCCACTGCCCCGGCCGGTGGCCCCGCCACGCCCGTCCGGGCCGGATGACGAGCGTCGCCGCCCCGGGCGCCTCGTGCCGCACCGCCTCCACGCGTCCCCGCGGCTCGGCGGTGCTCCAGAGCGGATTGATCAGTCCCAGGTAGTCGTCCGGCAGCAGCGGCGTCGTCAGCAACCGCGCCGCAGCCGAGAGCTTGGTCACGTCGCCTCCCCGTCACGGAACCTACTAGCGCGTAACCTACGGTCGCGTAACCATGGCCCTCCTTCAAGGCTTCATCGCCGAAAGCGACCGGCATCACACCATCAGGCACCGTGCCATCGACCAATGGTGTAATCAACGCCCGAAGAAGTGGCCCCGGACCCCCGGTCGACGTAGCGTAGGCACCGGCATACGAGCCGCGACGACGAGACGGGGGCCGGAGTGCGGGCAGCGAAGACCATCGGCGCGACCATCGCCTTGACCCTCGCGGTGGCCACCGGCTGCGACGGCGGCTCCGACGACACGACGATGGCGAGCCACGTCCCCGAGGGCCTCGGCTCCTTCTACGACCAGCGCCCCGGCTGGCGCGACTGCGGCGGCGGCTTCCAGTGCGCGACCGTCCAGGTCCCGCTCGACTACACGAAACCCGAGAGCGAGAAGATCGGCATCTCGGTGATCCGGCTCCCCGCCCGCGACAAGTCCGGCCGCATCGGCTCCCTCCTGACGAACCCCGGCGGCCCCGGCGGTTCCGGCATCGAGTTCGTCCGCCAGGCCGCCGCCGCGTTCGGCGACGACCTGCGCGCCCGCTTCGACATCGTCGGCTTCGACCCCCGCGGCGTCGGCGAGAGCGGACCCGTCCGCTGCAACACCACCGCCGAACTCGACCGGTTCTTCGCCACCGACACCTCCCCGGACGACGCCGCCGAACGCGAGACCCTCGCCACCCGCGGCGAGCAGTTCGCCGACAACTGCGAAGCCAAGGAGAAGTCCACGCTCCCGCACGTCGGCACCGCCGACGCCGCACGCGACATGGACGTCCTCCGCGCGGCCCTCGGCGACGACAAGCTCACCTACTACGGCGCGTCCTACGGCACCTACCTCGGCGCGTTCTACGCCGAACAGTTCCCGAAGAACATCCGCGCGCTCGTCCTCGACGGCGCCGTCGACCCCCGCCTCTCCTCGACCGAGATCCTGGCCGAGCAGGCGAAGGGCTTCGAGACCGCCTTCCGCGCCTTCGCCGAGAACTGCACCGCGTCCGCCGGCTGCCCCCTCGGCGACTCGCCCGACGCCGCCGCGAAGAACCTCGAGAAGTTCCTCGCCGAAACCGACGAGAAGCCCCTCACCGCCCGGGGCGACAGCCGCGAGGTCACCGAATCCCTCGCCACGATGGGCATCGCGACCGCCCTGTACGCCAAGGAGTACTGGCCGACCCTCCGCCAGGGCCTCGCCCAGGCCATGCAGCGCCGCGACGGCACGGTCCTCCTCACGCTCGCCGACCAGATGGTCGACCGCAAGAACGGCTCCTACAGCAACCAGACCGACGCGAACATGGCCGTGAACTGCGTCGACAAGCCCAACCCGCCGGACTTCCCGTCCTACGCGAAGGCCGTCGCGGAAGCCGAGAAGTCCGCGCCCCTCTTCGGCGAGTTCGTCGTCTGGGGCGGCCTCCCGTGCGTGTACTGGCCCGCCCAGACCGACAAGGCCCCCGCCCCGGTCACCGCCACGGGCGCCCCGCCCATCCTCGTCATCGGCACCACCCGCGACCCCGCCACCCCCTACGAGTGGTCCGAACGCCTCGCCGACCAGCTCCGGTCGGGCGTCCTCCTCACCCTCGACGGCGACGGCCACACCGCCTACCTCCAGGCCGATCCCTGCATCAGCCGCGCCACCGACCGCTACCTCGTCACCACCGAGCCCCCGAAGAACGGAACGGTGTGCCGCTGAAAACGGGTGCGCAAGCACCCCCTCGGACCCGGTAGACTTCATCCCGCCGTGCCCGCACGGCGCGCCGCCTTAGCTCAGTCGGCAGAGCGATTCACTCGTAATGAATAGGTCATCGGTTCGATTCCGATAGGCGGCTCCAGCTCAGAGGCCCCTTCCGATCATCGGAAGGGGCCTCTTGCTAACAGGGCTACGAGGCAGCCTCCATCGCCGTCACGAGGACGTCCGCCGCAGCCGTCTCCACCGACCGCACGACACCCGCGCGGACTCGAAGCGCGATCGCGGGAACGGCGCGCCGAGCCGCGCGGCGACGACGTCGGCGCTGGTCGCTCGCCTCTCACCACCTCGCGGCGTACAACGAGCGCTCGGCGGGGTGAGGTGCCCCGCCGAGCGCTGGTCGAACGCGGACCTGAGGGCAAGGAGATCACCATTGCTGGACGCGCCTGCAACGACCCGAGGACGGGCCGCGTCCGGCTGAGCCGCTGTCCGATGCTCGGGTTCACGATCTGCGGCACATCCACGCGACGACCTTGCTCCCGGCCGGCGTCCGGGGGCCGGAGGAGCGTCCGCAGTCGTGCAGCCGGCCCTCGGTTCGCTTCGGGTGCCGGGCCCCTCAACCCGGTTCCGAGCTCGTGCCGTGGTCTACCGCTTTTGCGCCCGGTAGCGCTTGAGCAGGGCGGTCACCCTCTCGTGGTCGGCGCCCCCGTTGAGTTCGGCGATGAGGTCATCGGGACATAGCTCGTAGAGATCTCCCCACCACCGCCGCCGCCGGTTGTCCCATATGCGATAACCGCCCGGAACGCCGCGAGCGACATACCGCCGCCTAGCCATACGCCACACCACCCGAATTGGGGCTCCGACATAGACACCCAAGAATCAATGTCTAGCACCGTCCGCGAAGACCCACGAGAGAGCCTCTCGTGTCCCTGGGCATCCCTCTGCTGGGCGCCCGTCGACCCGTCGCGCTCCGATCAGGTGCGGCGTCACCTCCGCCAGCGCCTCCAGAGCGGCAGGTGAGGCGTCGTTCTCTCGTCAAGCCATAGGGCCAGAGCAGGACCGTCAACAACCGTGTGGCCAGCGGGCCCATCTTCATTCCCTCGCCGAACCATTACCGCCGGCCAGAAAAGACTCCCCGCCGTCCGATGGTCGTGGGGTGCCTCCGGGCGGCGAGCGCCGACGCAACGTTCAGTCGAGGCCCGCGTAGACCCATTGGAGGGTGGACGAGCAGGGCAAGGAGTCGGTGCGCCGCGCGGTGAACAGGACGAACCGTGCCTCGCGCGGCGATCTGCCGGCGACTTCGCGGTCTTCGCTGTCCGCCTTGATCGTGCCGCGCGCGACGGGCTTGCCGTCGGCCAGCAGGGACCAGTCCACCGTGGCCGCACAACTCCGGACCTCGTCCTTGGTGAACATCGCGGCATCCAGGCGGACCCAGCCCCGGAACTTCGTACGCTCGTCGATTTCTTCCCGTGCGAACCGCGTCTGGACGACACCTGAAGCGGGAACTATCCATTTGAAGCCGGTCGGAGGACACGGACCGGAGTCACTGAAGCAGACCGGCTTCCGCATTTCCTCGGGTTTATCGCCCGATGCGTAGTCCAGCCCCTCAGTGGGGTCGGAAGTGACGGTGACATAGATGAGCACGGCGCTCAGCACCAGGCCGAAAGCCACGCACCCTGCCCCAGACGAGTCCACGGGCGCGACACCGTAGCGGTATGGATCGCCATGTCCGGACACGTGCCCTCCCGAGGTCCTGTCGCCCATTCATTTGGACGTGGTGCCGCGGGACAACGTTCAACGAAGGGTGGCGGCCTCGGCGGGGTGGCGAGCCGGTGATGAAGCCGGCCACGCGACGTCGTCGATCGCGAGCCATGGCGCGGAGGCCACGGCGGTGGGCGTGAAACCGGTGAACGTCTTGACCTCGCGGTGGAGGTGGGACTGATCGGCGTAGCCGCACCGGGTGGCGACGTCCACGGCGGCATGACCGGCCGCGAGAAGGTGGGCGGCGTGGTCGCAGCGCACCAGCCGGGCGGCGTGCTTGGGCGTGATGCCGAGCTGCGACCGGAAGCGCGACCACAGGCGCTTGCGGCTCCAGCCGACCTCGTCGGCCAGGCGGCCGACCCGCACCCGCCCCCGGTCGGCGAGCGTCCGCCGCCAGGCGTGGGCGACCTCCGGATCGACCGGGGGACGCGCGCCGAGCCGTCGGCCGAGGACGTCCGCGGCGATCGCGAACCGCTCGTCCCAGGACGGGGCGGCGCGCAGCCTGTCCTCGACTCGCGGGGCGTCGCGGCCCCAGACATCGGCGAGGGCCGCGACCGTCCCGGTGAGCTCGGACGACGCTCCGAGCACCGCGGCGGCGACGTCCGGCTCCAGGCGGATCTGCAGGCACTCCCCCGTCCCGTGGCCGGTGGTCCGGAGATCGCCGGGGAGCAGTCCGACGACGACACTGCCGCGCTCTCGCCGACCGGGCCCGTCGTGGACGATGCCGTCTCCGTCGGCCAGATCGATGAGCAGGGTGACGGACGGGTGCGCGACCATGGCGATGTCGACACGTCCGGGAACCCGATGGCGGAACCCGGCCATGCCGACCCCCGTCAGCCTGTTCGACCGTCGCGGGACGGCGACGTCCACGTCCGTCCAGTCGAACGGTGTTCCTGCCGGCACATGTGCAGCCTATGGCCGCCGTGCCGGGGGCGTCAGCGTCCCGCGGCCGCGAATTGCAGCAGCAGCTCGCCGGTGGTCTCGGGGGCTTCGAGCATGGGCATGTGCCCGACGCCGGGCAGCATCTCGACCCGCGCGCCCGGCACCTCGTCGTACCGGCGTGCCGACGACGGCTCCCAGCGGGGATCGGCGGCACCGAAGATCACCAGGACCGGGACGCCGAGAGCGGCCAGGCGACCGGGCAGGCTCCGTTCGGCGATGTAGGCGGTGTTCTTGCGCAGCGCCGCCCTGAACGTGCTGTACGTGGTGCTCCGAAGCTCGGCGACCATGTCGTCCGGCACGTCCACCGGCCGGACGGCCGTCGCCTCGATGCCCCGGCGGATCATCGCGTCCGAACGCCGCGACCACAGCAGCGGGCCGACGGGCGGCCCCAGCAGTACCCGCAGGACGAGCGGCTGCGCAAGGAGTGCATCGGGACGCGGCCCGGTGCTGATCAGCGCGATCGACCGCACCAGGTCGGGACGCTGTTCGGCGAGCGCGGTG
This sequence comes from Actinomadura sediminis, assembly GCF_042675525.1. NCBI lineage: Bacteria > Bacillati > Actinomycetota > Actinomycetes > Streptosporangiales > Thermomonosporaceae > Actinomadura > Actinomadura sediminis. The sequence goes on along the minus strand of NZ_JBHTJA010000001.1, from coordinate 76,073 downwards.
GCGACGTAACCGCCGCTGGAATGGCCGACCACGGTGACGCGCTCCAAGCCGAGCTCGTCCAGCACCGCCGCCACCCGACGCGCGTGGTCAGGCACATCGTACGACTCCGCGGGCGGGGACTGCCCGCACCCCGGCAGGTCGACCCGGACGAGGTGATGGTGACCGGCGAGAGCCGGCACAACCGGGCTCCAAGAACCGCCCGACGCCCCCGACCCGTGGACGAGCAACAACGGCGCCGCCTCGCGCGAGCCGTCACGGACCACGTGCAACCGATACGAGGGTTCAACCTCAGACCTGCTCATGCCGACGACGATGCCCCGTCGCCCGTCCAGCCGTCTTGGACGAATGTTCCCACCGACCGACCACCCTCGCCGCGCATCGGCCACGTCAACGCGGTCACCCGACCGTGCCGGTCTGCCCATTTCTGTCGGGATCTCGGCCGCCGACACCCACGACGAGCTCGGGCCGGAGCCGCTGTTGCGCGGCATCCGGCCGCTCCGGTCCCGGCACGGCCCGCGCAGGCGCAGTCCGGACAAGCTGCACACCGACAAGGGCCACGACCACGCCGACCTACAGAGATGGCGGCGGGCCGCAACACCGTCCCGCGCATCGCCCGCTGCGGCATCGAGGCGTCCGACCAGCCTCGGCGGGCACCGGTGGGTGGTCGAGCGGACGGTGTCGTGCACGAACGGCTTCCGTCGCCAGCACTGCCGCCGTCCTCATTCGCTACCGCCACCTCCCCAAAAGAGACGACGTCTTAGAGGCTAGCGAGGCATCCGACACCATCCGCAAGACCGCCGAGGAATGCCCGGGCAGGTCGAGGTCGGCCAGCCGCATGAGCAGGGAGTCTGCGGAAGGGGCGCCGACATGAACGGCCGGTGGCGGGGAACTCGGCCGAGGGCCCGTTGACGGCTTGAGGGGTCCATGGAAGTCTGACGCTCCTATAGCGAGAATATGCTTCTCGCATCGGTCGGTGCTGCACGGGTCGGGAGGGCTTGTTCATGTTGGGAGTGCGAGCGATCGACCTTCGTGTCCCGGTGGCGACGCCGGACGGGACGCCCTCGGGATGGCAGATCGCGGCGACGGTGTACCTGCCCGCCCAGGCCTCGACGACGGCCGCGCCGGTGCTCGTCCTGTTGCCCGGCGGCGGGTACAACCGGCGGTACTTCGACCTGCCGGTGCCCGGGTTCAGCCAGGCGAGGCACCACGCCGAGCAGGGAACAGTGGTGGTAGCACTCGACTACCTGGGTGTGGGCGACAGTTCGGTCCCGCCGTTCGAGGCGACGGACCTGCCCACCGTCGCGGCCACCGGCCACGCGGCGACCATTGAGATCGTCGATCGGCTACGCCGGGGTTCGCTCGCGCCGGAAGCGGGTCCGCTCGCCGTCCGCGGCATCGTGGGTGCGGGGCAGTCGCTCGGCGGGCATGTCGTTGCCGGGATGCAGGCCTACCACCGGACGTTCGATGCGGTGGCGTTTCTCGGCAGCAGCATGGCCGGAACGGTGATGCCCGCCCGGGCCGGCGCCGAGTCCGCTGCACCCTATGAGGACGCGCGCGCGAGCCTGGACGCCGCTTGGGTCTTTCACTGGGAGGCGGTGACCGAAGCGGACGCCGCCGACTCGCCGCACGACCTCGCTTCGCTGGTCGCCGCGGACATCGCCGGGGGACTGCCCAGGCGAACCGCTCCGCCGCCGTGGGGGACGGGCACTTACCCCGGCTGCAGCACCCTCGGCCTGCGCCCCGAGGGCTTGGCCGTGGAGATCGCGTCGGTGAACGTCCCCGTCCTCCTGGCCACCGGCGAACGCGACGTCTGTCACCCACCGGCCGTCGAGGTGGCGACCCTCAAAGCCGCGACCGATATCTCGATCTTCGTTGTCCCCCGCTCAGCGCACATGCACAACTTCTCGCTCAACCGGCACCTTTTGTGGGGCCGCTTGGACGCCTTCGTCTCACGAACCACAGAGGGTCGGGCCGGCCATGCTCGGTCCGCCGCCACCTGACGGCCTCGGTCTGTCCGCACATCCGTCCGCTCCCCGAGGCCGCCCCGGGACCCGTGGCGGGCGTCGGCAACCGGGGCGCGTCTACTGGACGATCCGTAGTTGGCGCGCGGCTACCGGCAGGTGTGCGCGCCGCTGCGGGCCGGCGGTGCGAACGACCTGCTCGGTGCGGCGTTCGCCCCCCGAACCCGGTCGGCCGGGACGCGATCAAGCCGCTCGCGCGCTTCTTCGTCCGTCCCGGCCGGTCAACGGGTGGATCGGCCGGCGTCCGGCGGCCCCGCTCACGGCCGCCGGACGTCCGGGCCTACGCGTCTTGCGGTAGCGGGGCGGCGGACGGTTCGAGGTGTTCGGCGAGGATCTTCAGGTGGGTGTCGCGGGCGGCGGTGTGGCGCTCGCGGCCCTCGTTGGTGAGGCGGACGAAGACGCCGCGGCGATCGTCCGGGCAGATGGCCCGCTCGACCAGGCCGTGCTTCTCGAGCCGGGCGACCGTCCGGGAGAGGGCGCTCTGGCTGAGGTACATCTCCGCGGCGATCTCCTGCATGCGGCGCTTCTCGCAGTTCGCCTCGGCGAGCCGGTCCAGCGTCTCGTACTCGCTCATGCTGAGGCCGTGCGCGTCCTGCAGGGCGCGGTCGAGGTTGCACGCCACGGTGTTGTAGCAGGTCGCCAGCGTGCGCCAGCGGCTGACGAGAGCGGCCTCCGACTCCATGGCGCGGATCGTACCATGCACACGCATTAGATGCTCTCGAAATTTATGCGTGGACATTGAATGCGTGTGCATGTACTGTCCTGCGACGTGACTATCACCGACACCTCACCTGCCTCCGCCGTCAGCGCACCGGCCGAACAGACGTGGACTCCTCGGCTGTGGGGCGTCCTCGCCGTGCTGTGCGCCGTGTTGTTCCTCGACGGGCTCGACGTGTCCATGGTGGGCGTGGCGCTGCCGTCGATCGGTGCCGAACTCGGGCTGTCGACCACGTCACTGCAGTGGATCGTGAACGGCTACGTCCTCGGATACGGGGGCCTTCTCCTGCTCGGCGGCCGCACGGCCGACCTCCTCGGCCGCCGCCGGGTCTTCCTCATCGCGCTGGCCGTCTTCGCCGTCGCGTCACTGGTGGGCGGCCTGGTCGACAACGGCGCGCTGCTCATCGTCACCCGTTTCGTCAAGGGCCTCGCGGCGGCGTTCACCGCACCGACCGCCCTCTCGATCCTGACCACCACGTTCCAGGAGGGGCCCGCGCGCAACCGGGCGCTCTCGGTGTTCTCCGTGTTCGGCGCCAGCGGGTACTCGTCCGGGCTGATCCTCGGCGGCCTGCTGACCAGCTTCGGCTGGCGCTGGACGTTCCTGACCCCCGTCCCGCTCGCCCTGCTGGCCCTCGTCGCGGGCATCGCGCTGATCCCCCGCGACCGTCCCGCCGCGGGCGGCGGCCACGACCTCGTCGGCGCGGTGACGCTGACCGGCGGGATGCTGCTCGCCGTCTACACCGTGGTGTCGGCGCCCGAACGCGGCTGGCTCGACCCGCTCACGGTCGTCTCCTTCGTGGCGGCCCTGGCGCTCCTGGTCGGGTTCGTCGTCACCGAGAACCGCGTGCGGCACCCGCTGATCCGCCTCGGGATCCTGCGCATCGGCACGATCGTCCGCGCGAACCTCAGCATCGTCGCGCTGTTCGGGTCATACCTGAGCTTCCAGTTCATGATGACCCTGTACCTGCAGGACGTCCTGGGCTGGTCCCCCCTCGAGATGGCGCTCGGCCTCCTGCCGGCGGGACTCATCGTCGCCTTCGGCTCCCCGTTCGTCGGCCGCCTCATCGACCGGTACGGCACCCCGCCGCTGATCATCAGCTCGATGACGTCGCTGAGCCTCGGCTACGTCTGGTTCCTCGCGACCGCCGGGAACGCCCCGCACTACACCGTCACCATCCTCCCGGCGATGATCCTGCTGGGCGGCGGCTTCGCGTTCGGCTTCAGCTCGATCATGGCCCAGGCGACCGACGGCATCGACGACTCCGAGCAGGGCCTCGCGTCCGGCCTCGTCCAGACGTCCGGCCAGGTCGGCGCCGCGCTCGTCCTCGCGGTCGTCACCGCCCTCGTCGCGGGCGCCGCGCACGAAGGCGGCGACTTCGGCGGCTTCCACCCCGGCGTCAACCTCGTCAGCGCCGTCGCCGTCGTCGGCCTGGCCCTCAACCTGATCCCCCTGATCCGCACGACCCGCACGTCCGGAACCGCCCGTCCCTGACCGAGAACGTCACCGACCGGAGGGGAGGCGCCCGTACGGGCGCCTCCCCTCGCGTGGTTTCTCGACGCCGTTGGAGTCGGAACGCTCGACGCGTGGTCGGGTGAGACATGGGTCACATCGGCGGCGCATCTGTCACGGTTCGGTGCGCCGGGTCGCTCTCAGACGTGAGCACGACAGCGACGCCGAGCAGGGAAGAGTGATCATGCGTTCCGCCGCCACGATCGGAGCCGTCCGTTTCGTCAGCCTGCTAGCGGGGGAGTCTTCGCGGGTTTCCTCGTCACGGTCCTCGTGCTGGAACTGACCCTGCGCGACTACGGCCCTCAGGTCTACACCCAGGTCCGCCAAGTCGAGCTGGTCCGGCTGGACGACCTCGCCTCCGCCACCCTCCTTCCGGCGCTGATCGCCACCGCCGCTCTCATCGCCCTGACCGCCGGAGTGCGGGAACGCCGCTTCTGGCTGGTGGTGGCGGCGTTCGTCCTGTTGGTCGCGGCGTTCCTGACCTCGGTGACGGTCAACCTGCCGATCAACAGCGATCAGCTCGACTGGAGCGTGCAGGCGCCGCCGCCGGATTGGGACGGCGAGCGGGACCGATGGCAGGTGGCGCACGTCGTCAGGACCACCGCCGCCGTGCTCGCGTTCGGGTGCCTGGCCGCCGCCGCGCTGCTCGGACCGCCCCGCGCGCGCCGGTGAGGAACCGGATGCTCTCCGGCCATCGAGTGTCACATTCGGACTGTCGGGCTCCATCTCAGGAGCGGCTACGGGAGGTCACAGTGTCCGGAACTTCGCAGGCCGACCGGGTGGACGAGGCGACGGACCTGTTCGCCGACCATCGCGGGCTCCTGTTCTCCATCGTCTACGGCATGCTCGGCAGCCGCGCCGACACCGACGACGTGCTCCAGGAGACCTGGCTGTCGTGGTCCGCCAGGAAGCGGTCGGCCGACGCGGGGGACATCGAGAACCCGCGCGCCTACCTGATCCGGATCGCGGTCAACCGGGCTCTGGCCCAGCAGGCGGCGATGAACCGCCGCAGGGAGACCTACATAGGGACCTGGCTGCCCGAGCCGCTGGTCGAACCACTGCCGGAACCCGCGCTTTCGGCCGGCACCGACGACGCGGCCGTGCGCGCGGAGGCGGTGTCGATGGCGCTGCTGGTGGTGCTGGAGACGCTGACACCGGTGGAACGGGCGGTGTTCGTGCTGAATGAGGTGTTCGGCTACGCCCATACCGAGATCGCCGGGATGCTCGGCCGCAGCCCCGCAACGGTCCGCCAGCACGCGCACCGGGCCCGCGAGCGCGTCCGGGCGCGGCGCCCGCGCTTCGAGGTCGACCAGAGCCTGCGCCGGCGGGCGACCGAGCGGTTCCTGGAGGCCGCGATCGGTCGCGATATGGGCGCGCTGCTGGAGCTTCTCGCGCCGGACGTCACGTTGTGGACCGACGGCGGGGGCAAGGCCCCGGCGGCGGGTCGGCGTCCGATCCGCGGCCGCGACAACGTGGCACGGGTGCTCGTCTCGACCAGAGTCCGCTTTCCCCCCGGCATGGGCGTCGAGTACCGGCGGGTCAACGGGAACGTCTCCGCGCTGCTGTTCGACGGCGACTCCCCGTTCGGCGTCCTCACCCTGGACCTGACCGCCGATGGCGACCGGGTGTGCGGCGTCTACGCCGTCACCAATCCCGACAAGCTCGTCGGCGTCAACTGAAATCAACGATCACGTGAGGGAGGCGGCAATGATAGTTGTCACCGGAGCGACAGGAATCGTCGGACGCCCGCTCGTCGGGCTCCTCGCCGACGCGGGCGCCGACGTCCGCGCGGTCACGCGGGACGCGGGCGGCGGCGGGCTGCCCGAGGGCGTCGATGTCGTGGAGGGCGATCCGCGGCGCCCCGCCACGGTCGCCGCCGCGCTGGAGGGCGCCACGGCGCTGTTCCTGCATCCACGTGCCGTCGCGGACGCGAGCGCCGAGCTGGTGGCGCTGGCCCGGGAGAGGGGCGTCCGGCGCGTGGTGGCGCTGTCGGCCATGAACGTGGACGATGACCTCGCCGACCAGCCCTCCCGCCATCGCGGCGACCGCAACAAGGAGGCCGAGGACGCGGCGGTCGGCAGCGGGCTGGAATGGACGAGCCTGCGGGCCGGCTTCTTCGCGTTCAACGCCCTGACCATGTGGGGCGGCCAGCTCGGCGCGGGCGACGTCGTCCGCGGTCCGTACGCCGGGGCCACGGAGGCGCCGCTGCACGAGCGCGACCTCGCCGCGGTCGCGGCCCGCGCGCTGCTCGCCGACGACCTCGTCGGGCGCAAGCCGGTGCTGACCGGGCCGCGGTCCCTCACCCATGCCGAGATGCTCGCCGACCTCGCCGAGGCAATCGACCGGCCCCTCACCTACCAGGAGGTTCCGCCGGAGGCGGTCAAGGCGCAGATGGCGCGCAACGGTTTCCCGGAGGCTTTCGTCTGCTCCTATCTCGCCCTCGCCGCCAGGTCGGTGGGCCGTCCGGCCCTGGTCACCACTGAAGTGGAGAAGATCCTCGGCCGTCCGGCACGGACGTTCGCGGAGTGGGCCGCCGACCACGCCCAGGACTTCCGAGCCTCCGGCGGCTGAGCGCCCCGTGCTTGCGGGCATTGGCGCCGCGCTGCCGGAAACGCAGGTCGGCTGGCTCGCCTCGTCTGGCCGGGTAGGTGGCGGCCGGACGCGCGGGCGACCACGGTCCGGCGGCACCGATCGCGGCCGGTCGGCCGGCATCGGCACCGATCTCCCGGGCGGCGAGTCGCTGGGACGGGTCCGCAGTTCGGGGGACGGGGTTGCGGGCACACGAAGCCCGCTTCGTGTGAGGTTCGGCGTGGCGGATCGTCGAACGCGAGTACGGACGTGCCCCCGAGTTCGCTGGTGGGTTCGGCGTGGGGTTTCCGCCGGGATGGTCGGGGGTGGTCGGCCGTCCCGGCGGGGTGTCAGGGGTGGTCGAGGGCTGTCATGTGCCGCGTTTCCAGAAGGGGCGGCGGGAGGTGAAGTCGGCGAGGGTTTCGAAAGCGCGGGTCCAGAGGGCCTCGACGTCCGCATCGGGTGTCGTCGCCAGGGTGCGGAGCTCGTCGCGGAGGGCGGCGAGGGCGGCGGTGTCCCGCGAATGGGCCTCCATGCGCCGGACGATCGATTCCAGTGCGGGGAGCAGGTCGGTGAGGAGGTGGGTGCGGCGGTCGCGGGGGGTGTCGGGGACGGCGCGGAGGCGTTCCACGGCGCGGGCGATCTCGTCCTTGAAGGTCGTGCCGGTGGGGCGGGGCGCGGCGCGTCGGGAGACAGGGCGTGCGGCTCCGTACCCGGGAGGGGCGGGCACGGGCGCCGGGGCGAGCGGGGCGGCACCGGCCGGGCCGGCGCCGAGGAAGTCGGGGACGTCGATGTCGTCGGTCCAGTCGGAGCGGGCCGCCAAGGGGCGGGCGGCTCCTCGGGGCGGCTGGGCGACCCCGCCTGAGGGGGCCTCCACCGGCTGGACGACCCGGTGGAGGGTTCGGCCGTCGGCGGTGACGTCGGAGTCGACGGCGACGAACGCGGTGAAGCGGCAGAGGACGCCGAAACGCAGGGACGTGTCGACGATGCGTTGTTCGAGGTCTTCGCCGACGGTGTAGCGGTCTTCGAGGTCGCGGAGGTGGGCGCGGGCCCAGAGGTGCGTGGCGGCGCGGTCGGTGGTGCGGACCGGGGAAGCGTGCCGGGTCCATGCGGTCCCGTCCGGTCGTGTGCCGTGGAGGGTGACGGGGCCGGGGCGGCCCCGGTAGCGGCCCGAGACCACGAGGGGGACGCCCGGGAACAGGGCGCCGAGGCGTGGGGCCACCGAGTCGGGGACGATGTCGAGTTCGGAGTCGAGGGAGAGGTTCGTCGCGATGGGCGCGGCGATCCGGTGGTGGAGGTCCCGCATCGCCTCGTCCAGGCGGTCTTCGGACTCGACGAGTTCGCAGTGGCCGCCGCCGAGCGCGGCGAGGCGGCCGAGGAATCCGGCGTTGACCGCGCGGTCGATGCCGATGGTGTGGACGCGGACGTCCCGGAGCCGCGGGGCGAGGCGGGCGAGGATCTGGTCCTCGTTGCCGATCTGGCCGTCGGTGACGAGGACGAGGACCCGGTCGCGGGACGGGTCCGCGAGGAGACCGCCCGCTTCGAGCAGCGGGGCGAGCATCTCGGTGCCGCCGCGGGCCTCGAGGCCGGCGAGGTGCTCGACGGCACGGAACCGGTTGCGGTCGGTGCCCGGGACGAGGTCGAGGTCGAGGCCGCGGGGGGTGTCGATGACGTTGTCGAAGGACAGGACGGCGAATCTGTCCTCGGTGCGGAGGGTGTCGACGATGCGGGCGGCGGCGCGGCGGGCCGCGACCATCTTCCAGCCCCGCATGCTGCCGGAGCGGTCGAGGACGAGCACGACGTCGCGGGGGCGGGGCCGTGCCTCCCCGGAGGGGAGGACGGTGAGGGTGAAGGTGCCCTCGTCGCCGGCCTCGTCCGGGGCGAGGGCGAGGGACGCGCTCTCGTCTTCGGCGTGGCGGAGGCGGAGGACGAAGTCGCGGTCGAGGCGTTCGCCGGGGCGCAGGCTGATGCGCCCGTTCTCCTCGGCGACGACGTGCAGGGTCGAGGCGACGTCGGTGAGCGGCAGCCCGGCGGGGTCGATGTCGACGTCGATCGTCAGGCGGACGGGGTTGGGGAAGCCGGGCAGGAGGACCGGCGGGCTGATCCGGGACGCGTCGGGGACGGCGTCGGTGTCGTCGGCCGTGCCGGGGCCGGCGCGCTCGTCGTCCAAGGGGGCGCCGGGGATGTAGCGGGGCGCGACGACGAGGGGGAAGCGGAAGGTCGCCTCGTTGGCGGAGTCGCGGGAGAGCGGCTGGACCAGGCGGAGTTCGAGGGTGACCCGTTCGCCCGGCGGGATGTTTCCGACCCGCATGGCGAATACGTCGGGGCGGTCCTCTTCGGCGATCGCGGCCCTCCGGCCGGAGGCGATCGCGGCGTCGTAGTCGCGACGGGCGCGCCCGCGCTCCTTCAGGGTGCCCTCGACGACCCGGCCGGCGGCCTCCATGCGGAGCGCGGTGACGGCCGCGCGGTCGGGGAGGGGGAAGATGTACGTCGCCTCGAGCGGCACGTCGAACGGGTTGTGGAAGCCCTGGACGAGGTCGATGCCGGCGACGTGGCCGGTGATGGTCGCGTGGACGCCGACACTGTCGAGCGGCAGGTTGCCCTTGCCGGTCCTGAGCGCGCCGAGCCCGCTCTCGGGGTCTCGCGCGGGGGGATCGGGCAGTTCGTGGATGCGCACTGTCACTGGGACCTCCGTGGAGGGGCGGCGGTTCGGGTGAGACCTCGGCGGTGCAGTTCGTCCAGCAGCGGGCGGGCGGCGGATGCGATGGCGGCGAGGTCGGCGTCGGTCAGGTGGGACGCCTCCAGCAGGAGGGTGACGTCGGCGCCGAGGCGGACGCCCTGGACGACCGGGGGGCGGGATGTGCGGTAGTCGGTGACGGTCGCGGGGCGGTGGGAGATGTCGGGCCGGTCGCGCCAGAAGTGCTCCCGTTCCTTGCCGGTGGCCGGCGGCAGTTCGGCGATGCGTTCGAGCGACTCGTCGGTGGCGGCGGCCAGCTCGACCTGGATCTCGGCGATCGAGCGGCCCGCGGCCTGGCGGCGTTTCACCGCGACGAGCTGGAGCAGGTGCCGGCGGCCGTAGAGGGCGGTGCGGCCGCGGCGGCCCAGGGGCGGGTCGAGGAGGCCGATCGTGGTGTACCAGCGGATCAGTCGTTCGTTCGGCAGGTCGCGCACCCGGCCGTTCGCCGGCGGGGAGTCGCCGGCCGCGAGGGCCGCGGCGGCGCGGTCCGCCAGCTCGCCGATCGTCCAAGTGCCGTCCATGGGCCGATGATGACACTGTCATCGTGACACTGTCAAACCAATTCCCATAAGCGGACAAAGCGGGGTGATCGTTCCTTTCTTCCTAAAAGTTGCACGAGGGAATGATGATTGCCGAATTCAGTTCGGTGTGGTGTCCGATCTTGTGAATTTGCCGGTAAAGGGACCTTGGAGCCCCTACCTTTCACTCATGGACGACCAAGAACTGGTCGAGGCGCTGCGAGTGCGGGAACCGGACGCGCCGGCCTCGGTCTACGGCGCCTATGCCGACCGGCTCTACGCCTACTGCTGGTTCCGGACGCAGGCGCGGGACGACGCCCAGGTCGCTCTTCGCGACACTTTCATCGCGGCGGAAGCGCACATCGACAAACTCCGCGACCCCGAACTGTTCGGTCCGTGGCTGTATGCCATTGCGCGCCTGCAGTGCGCGCGTCGTCCGCCTTCGGAGGACCGCACGCCCGACCCGCCGGTGGCGAGTCACGACCAGGAGGACGTCGATCAGCGGCTCGTCTCCTGGAAAGCCGTGCAGGCGCTTTCGCCGCTCTCGCAGGACGTTCTTGATCTGCATCTGCGGCACGGGTTGTCGATCCCGGAACTGGGCGCCGTGCTGGGGCTCGCACCCGGCAACGTGCAAGACGTGCTCGATCGTGCGCATATGGAACTCGAGCAGACGTTGACGGCGGAGATGCTCGAAGGCCAAGGCCCTTACGGATGTGCAGAACGCGCCGCCCTGCTGAGGCAAAGAAGTAGCGGGACGGACGTGGACGGCCGCCTGTCGAGGCACGCGGAGGAGTGTTCGGAGTGCGAGGCGTTCTGTCCGCGCGCGGTTTCGGCGTCGAAGGTGTTCGGGTTGCTGCCGGTCGTCCATCCGCCGGACGAACTGAAACTCCGTGTGGTGAGCTGCTTCACGGATCCTGAACTGGTCGGGTACCGGTTGTTCGTCGCCACGAGCTTTTCCGGGTTCACGGCGGCGGGCTTCCCCCTTCAGGGCGACCGGTCGGCTCGGCCTCGCGCCTCCTCGCCGGGCGCGGCTTGGAAGCGCGCCCTGCTGGGGGTCGCCGCGGTCGCCGTCCTCGGCGGCGGGGGATTCGCGTGGGCGTCCTTCGGCGCGGACGGACGGGACGCAGAGCGGATGGACACGATCGTGGGGCCGAACGACACCCCCCGGCCGGGGCATGACCGCGCGTCGCCGTCTCCGGACGCCGTTTCCGGGGACGTGCCCGACCCGGGGCGCACGCCCTCCGTGACTCCTGTCCAAGGCCAGAAGCCAGAGGACGTTCCCCGGTCGTTGACGGAAAGCGGGATGCCCGGGCCTTCCGGCTCGGAGCAGGTCACGTCGACGCGTTCCCCTGGGAGTTCTCCGGGGCCGCCGCGCCCGTCCGCTTCCCCCTCGGCGTCGCCGTCGAAGCCGCCGCCGTCCGGGGGCGGAACGCCCGTCCCGTCCCCGCCCCCGTCACCGACGGGTGAGCCGGCGTCGCCGTCGCCGACCGGGCAAAGTCCGGCCCCGAGCGGGTAACGGTCCGCCCGCAACGCGGTGCCGGACGTTCCTCCCGTTGATCACGCGAACTACGATGCGTGATCAATTGCTCGCGCTGCGCATCACGCGTCGGGGGGAGGACGTGATCATGAGCGCGGCGAAATGTCGTGGCCGCATCTTCCGGATCTTCTGTACTTTCCGGACTCGCGGCACCGGGCTGCGCCTCGCCGTCCTGACGTCCGGTGCCGCCCTCGGCCTGACCTGCCTGGCCCCGGCGTCGGCCGCGCGCCCTCCGGCGGAGCCCCCGCCCAGCGCGCGGGACGTCGAGCAGAGCCGGCAGGACGTGCGGGAGCGCGCGGCGGCCGTCGGCCGGACGAAGGCCGAACTGGCGGTGGCGGACGGCGAGCTGCACCGGCTCGTCGCCGACGCGCAGGCCGCCGTCGAGCGATACCACGGTGAACGGTTGATGCTGGAACGCGCTCGCCTCGCCCACCGGGACGCGCAGCGGAGGCTGGCGGAGGCCGGGCGGCGGGTCGACGCCGCTCGGGCCGATCTCGCGGCCTACGCGGCGCGGATGTACCGGGACGGCAGCGGGCACGACCGCCTGGCGTCTGTGGTGGCGGGACGCGGCGGCCCGCAAGGGTTCATGGACCGGGCCGTCATGGCCAAGATGCTGGCCCAGCAGCGGGCCGGGATGGTGCGCCGGGTGGAGGCGTCCAGGACCGTGGAGGGCCTGTTCCGGCGTCAGGCGGAGGACGCTCTGGCCAGGCAGGGCGAGGCGGCCCGTCGTGCGGACGAGGCGAGGCGTCGCGCACAGGACGCCGTGGAGAAGCAACAGGCGTCCGTTGTACGCATCGAGGCCCGTAAGCGCGAACTCGAACGTCGCCTGGGGGCGGCCGAAGCGCGCGCCGCCGAACTCAAGCGCGCGCGGGAACGCGCGTTGGCGGAGTCGGCCGCGCAGAAGGTGAACTCCGCGCACGCCGATTCGGGCGAAGCCGTCCCGTCCGGTGAGCGCGGTGACATCGCGGCGAGAGCGGCCCTCAGATGGCTCGGGACGCCCTACTCGTGGGGCGGCGGCACCGTGGACGGTCCCAGCTTCGGTATCGAGCACGGCTCCGGTATCCGCGGATTCGACTGTTCGGGGCTCGCGATGTACGCGTGGGACAAGGCCGGTGTACGGCTCGACCATTGGACGGGCACGCAGTGGACGTCCGGGCCGCATGTCCCCTTGGACGAACTACGCCGCGGCGACCTCGTGTTCTTCGCCCGCGACACGTCCGACCCGGACACCATCCACCACGTCGGCATCTACATCGGTGAGGGACGCATGGTAGAGGCGCCGTACACGGGGGCGCGGGTCCGCGTGGCGGGCATCCACCGGAGCGACCTGATCGGCGCCACCCGTCCGTCCGGCTGAATGAACGAGGACCCTCCCGGAGGGCGTGTCCCTCACGGAAGGGTCCTCGTTCGCCTGCGACGAGCGGTATCGCGGAAGGGGCGGCCGGCCCCCGGCGGGGCTCAGTGCCCGCCCTGCTCCACCGCGCGCTTGCGGGAGCGCTCGATCTCGGCCTCGGCCTCGACGCGGCCCACCCAGCTGGCGCCCTCGACGGACTTGCCGGGCTCCAGGTCCTTGTAGACCTCGAAGAAGTGCTGGATCTCGAGGCGGTCGAACTCGGGAACGTGGTGGATGTCGCGCAGGTGCTCCATACGGGGGTCGGTCGCGGGGACGCACAGGACCTTGTCGTCACCACCGGCCTCGTCGGTCATCCGGAACATGCCGACGGCGCGGCAGCGGATGAGGCAGCCCGGAAAGGTCGGCTCCTGCAGGAGGACGAGCGCGTCGAGGGGGTCGCCGTCCTCACCGAGGGTGTCGTCGATGAACCCGTAGTCGGCGGGGTACTGCGTCGAGGTGAAGAGCATGCGGTCGAGGCGGATCCGACCGGTCTCGTGGTCGATCTCGTACTTGTTCCGCTGACCCTTCGGGATCTCAATGGTGACGTCGAAATCCAAGGTGTCCTCCGCTCCCTGCGCGTCGCAGTGAATAGTCTTTCGGGGGTCTGTGCGGGCGAGGCCGGCCCCCACGGTGTGGGTGTTCCCTCATATAAGGATGTCGCACGTTGGTGAGTGCTGAGTGGGAGAGGGGCGGCGACGTGTCCGGACGGGGCCGTGCCCTCGTCTTGTTGTCACTGTCCCTCCTTAATGTTTTCGCCGTCGCCGCGGCGTTCGCAGTGGTGAAACTCACACCGGCCAGGCATCTGTCCCCGCAACCGCCGAGCGTGGCGGCGCGGGACGTCGTCCGGGTATCGGCCGAGTCCTCCGCCGGGTCCCCGGCCGGGGTCTCCGCCGCCGAACCGGGCACGGGCCCCGTACCGGACGCGTCCGTCCTGGCGGGACGGCTGTCCGGGGCGATCGGCGGCTCCGGCACCGAGATCAGCGCGGTCGTGGTCGACGTCGCCACCGGACGGACGCTGTTCGGGCATCGCGGCGACCGGCCGGCCACGCCCGCCTCGACGACGAAGCTGGCGACGTCGGTGGCGGCGCTGGCCTCGGTGGGACCGGAGCACCGCATCACGACGCGGGTCGTGCGGAGCGCCGGAGGCGGCATCGTACTGGTCGGAGGCGGGGATCCTACCCTGACGGCGCTCCCGGCGAGCCCGGAGGACGATTCTCCGCAGTTCTCCCCGCAGTTCGCGTCACTGGACGACCTGGCGAAGCAGACGGCGGCCGCGTTGAAGAAGGCCGGGATCGGTCAGGTTCGAGTGGACTATGACGCGTCCGCTTACCAGGGGCCAGGGGCGGCGCCCACCTGGAAGCCCAACTACATACCCGACGGTGAGGTCGCTCCCGTGTCCGCCTTGGCCGTGGACAACGGCAAGGTCGCACCACAGGACCCGACCAAGCGGGCACGGGTCTCCGACCCTGCTGCCGTGGCCACGGCGAAGTTCGCGGAACTGCTCACCAAGAACGGTGTCTCCGCCAAGGCCGGGCGCAAGGTCGCCGCAGGTGAGGGCGCGGAAGAGTTGGGGGCGGTGCAGTCGCCGCCGATGTCGGTTCTCGTGGAGCACCTGCTGACCGAGAGCGACAACGACGTGGCCGAGGCCGTCGCGCGTCAGGTGGCGATGAACAAGGGACTGCCTGCGTCGTTCCAAGGCGCCGCGCAGGCGGTCATGCAGGTTTTGACGGAACTCGGTGCTGGACAGGGTGTCGCGGTCAACGACGGGAGCGGGCTGTCCCCGGCGAACCGCATCACGCCCCTCGCGCTCGCCCGGATCGTCTCGCTCGCCGCCGACGCGGAGCACCCGGATCTGCGCGCCACGATCACGGGCATGCCCGTGGCCGGTTTCTCCGGCACGCTCAGCCCGCCCCGGTACACCGGGCGGGCCAGCCGGGCGGGCGCCGGGGTCGTCCGGGCCAAGACCGGGACGCTCTCCGGCGTCAGCACGCTCGCGGGACTGCTGCGGGACGCGGACGGCCGCCTGCTGGCGTTCGCGTTCATGCTGGGCGACGGCAAGGGATGGGTGAACCCGCTGACGCTCGACCGGCTGGCCGCAGAGGTCGCGCGCTGCGGCTGCTGAACACGCGGCCGTCCTCGGTCGTCCTTGCGGGCGGCTCCCATGGGCGGGAGCGTGTGGGGAGTGCGCCACGGGAGATAACCAGAACGGTTGTTCGTTGAACGATCGTGGAGAGGCGCTGCGGCGCCGCGTCGAAACGTACGGTGGAGTACATGAGCGCCTCAATGATCGACTGGAATGTGGCGGTCCAGGCGGGGACCCGGCTCGTCCGTCCAGGGCCGCAGGTCAGCCACGCGGAGGCCCGCGAGGTCGTGGCGGAACTGCGCGAGCTGTCCACGCTGGCGCACGGGCACGTGCGGGAGTTCACCGGCATGGCCTCCGAACTCGACCCCGACCCGGCGACGATCGTGGACCGGCCCGGCTGGATCCGGGCGAACGTGGACGGCTTCCGGGTGGTGCTCGAACCGCTCATGGAGCAGATGACGGAGAAGCGCGGGCCGGGGCCGCTCGGCGGCGCGGGCAACCTGGTCGTGGACGCGGTCGGGTCGCGCGTCACGGGGATGCAGGTCGGCGCCATCCTCGCCTACATGGCGAGCCGTGTCCTGGGGCAGTACGAACTGTTCCTCCCGCCCGACCCGGACGGACGGGCGCCGACGGGGCGGCTGACGCTGGTCGCGCCCAACATCGTCCATGTGGAACAGGAACTCCGCGTGGACGCGCGCGACTTCCGCCTGTGGGTGTGCCTGCACGAGGAGACGCACCGCGCACAGTTCACGGGCGTCCCGTGGCTGCGGGAGTACGTGCAGAACCAGACGACCCAGTTCCTCCTGGCGTCCGATCTCGATCCGGGCGCGATGCTCGACCGGATCAAGGACGCGGCGGAGGCCGTCGCGGACGCCGTCCGGGGCGGGGACTCCAACCTCATCGACGCCATCCAGAGCCCCGAGCAGCGCGAGATCCTCGACCGGCTGACCGCCGTGATGACGCTCGTCGAGGGGCACGGCGACTACGTGATGGACGCCGTCGGCCCCGAGGTCGTCCCGTCCGTGCAGCAGATCCGGTCGCGCTTCCAGGGCCGCCGCGAGGGCGGTGGCCGCATGGACAAGACGATCCGGCGGCTTCTCGGTATCGACCTGAAGATGAAGCAGTACGCGGAAGGCTCGCGGTTCGTCCGCCGGGTCGTCACCGAGGCCGGCATGAGCGGCTTCAACAAGGTGTGGGACTCGCCCGAGAGCCTGCCCACCCACCTGGAGATCAAGGAACCCGAACTGTGGATGGAACGCGTCGTGGGCCCGCGCGCCATCGACGCCGTCCCGCCGGAGGCGAACGAGGCTTGAGTGGGTCCTGATCCGGCCGTGGCGGCCGTCCGCCTCGCGGTGCGGCGGACGCTGGCCGAGTCGCCGCCTTCCGAAGGCCCTCCGGGACGGCCGGGCATGGTGCTCGCCGCGTGCAGCGGAGGCGCGGATTCACTCGCGCTCGCGGGGGCGCTCGCCTTCGTCGCGCCGAGGCTGGGCATTCCGGCCGGAGCCGTGACGATCGATCACGGGCTGCAAGAAGGATCGGGCGCGCGCGCTGACGCCGTGGTGCGCACGCTCGCCGACCTCGGGCTCGACCCGGTCGGGTCCGTGGCCGTCACGGTGGGAACGCGCGGCGGGATGGAGAACGCGGCCCGCGAAGCCCGATACGGGGCGTTGGACGATGCCGCACGCCGTCTGGGTGCCGCCGCGGTTCTTCTTGGGCACACCCTGAACGACCAGGCCGAGACGGTCCTGCTCGGCCTTGCGCGCGGATCCGGTACGCGCTCGCTTTCCGGCATGCCCCCCGCCTTCACCCGCCGTGCCGCCAAGGACGAGGCAGGCGTGCGCTACCTGCGTCCACTGCTCGAACTCGACCGGGTGACCACGCGCCGGGCCTGCTTGGCGATGGGGCTGGAACCCTGGGACGACCCTCACAACGACGACCCCGCCTACACGCGCGTACGAGTACGCAACGATGCTTTGCCCGCCCTGGAGAAGGCTCTTGGCCCCGGGGTCACGGAGGCGCTGGCGCGCACGGCGCGGATGCTGCGCGAGGACGCGGACGTCCTGGACGATCTGGCGGCGCGCGCCTACGCGGACCTGCGAGCACCCGAGGACGGGTACACCGTCGCCGTTCGCCTGGACGGGCTCGCGGAGCTGCCGAGGGCCGTCCGGACCCGTGTACTGCGGACGGCCGCGGTCAAAGCGGGCAGCCCAGCGGGTACGCTCGCGGCCGTCCACGTCGACGCGGTGGATCGGCTGGTCACGGCATGGCACGGCCAGCGCCACGTGGACCTGCCCGGAGGTCTGAGGGCCTTCAGGCGGTATGGGAAGCTGCTGTTCGGCCCGGTCTGACGCCCGGCCGACGCCCGGTTCGCCCGTGGCGCGGGTCCGTGCCTCCGGGCGGGCGCGATCACGACGATGAGGGTGGGGTTGTGGACGAGAAGGACCTGGGCGACGACCTGGCGAAGGTGCTGATCCCGGAGGCCGACCTCCAGGCCAAGGTGCGGGAGCTCGCCGGGCAGATCGACGCCGACTACGCGGGCCGGGACCTGCTCCTCGTCGGCGTCCTCAAGGGCGCCGTCATGATCATGGCGGACCTGGCGCGGGCGCTGCACACGCCGGCGTCGATGGACTGGATGGCCGTCTCGTCGTACGGGTCGGGCACGAAGTCGTCCGGCGTCGTGCGGATCCTGAAGGACCTGGACACCGACATCCTCGACCGCGACGTCCTGATCGTGGAGGACATCGTCGACTCCGGGCTGACGCTGTCGTGGCTGGTCAGCAACCTGCGTTCGCGGGGGCCTGCGTCCCTGGAGATCTGCGCGCTGCTGCGCAAGCCGGAGGCCGTCCAGGCGGAGCTGGACGTCAAGTACATCGGCTTCGACATCCCGAACGAGTTCGTCATCGGGTACGGGCTCGACTTCGCGGAGAAGTACCGGAACCTTCCCTTCGTGGGGACGCTCGCTCCCCATGTCTACGGCGGCGATGGGGAGTGAGAGCCGCGTGGGCGGGAAACCCCCGTTGAACCGGCAGGAACGACGCGTCAGGGAACAAGTGGCCGTGACGGATCGTTGCAAGGGTCGTTGACGGGTATAGGGAAAGGGCCAGGAGACAGCGCTGGCTGCGTCTTCTGCGCCCAGCGGTGTACCGTCGATGTCCCGGGCCCCAGGGCCGGGGAGCCGTAGAAGGGGGACCGCCTCGGTGGTCCGGAGCCACGGCGGGACCGTCGTTGGTCGCAGTGGCGTCCGTCCTCTGGGGGCGGGCGAGGATCGCACACAGACGTTGGTCAGGAGGGACGGGCCCCGAAGGGGTAACCGGATAAATGGACGTGAAGCGCTATTTTCGCGGGCCGCTGCTGTGGATCCTGCTGTTCGGCCTCTTGGTCGCCCTCGTCATGTGGGGCGTCAACCCCGGCCGCTCGTACGAGAAGGTCGACACCTCCAAGGTGGTCCAGGAGATCGCCCAGGGCAAGGTGAAGTCCGCCAAGATCATTGACAAGGATCAGCGGATCGAGATCACGCTCAAGAGCGGCGAGCAGCAGCAGGCTTCCTGGGTCAGCGGCCAGGGGCTCGAGCTCCAGAACGAGCTGCAGAAGCAGGCCGGAGCGGGCAACCTGCCCGGCGGCTACGACATCGAGGTCCCGCAGCAGAGCATGTTCGTCAGCCTGCTGTTCAGCCTGCTGCCGATCGTCATCATCGTGCTGATCTTCCTGTTCATCATGAACCAGATGCAGGGCGGCGGCTCGCGGGTGATGAACTTCGGCAAGTCGAAGGCCAAGCTCATCACCAAGGACACCCCGAAGACCACGTTCGCCGACGTGGCGGGAGCCGAGGAGGCCCTCGAGGAACTCGAGGAGATCAAGGACTTCCTGCAGAACCCGGCGAAGTTCCAGTCGATCGGGGCGAAGATCCCCAAGGGCGTCCTGCTGTACGGCCCGCCCGGCACCGGCAAGACGCTGCTCGCGCGCGCCGTCGCCGGCGAGGCGGGCGTGCCCTTCTACTCGATCTCCGGTTCGGACTTCGTCGAGATGTTCGTCGGCGTCGGCGCCTCGCGCGTCCGCGACCTGTTCGAGCAGGCGAAGACGAACGCCCCGTCGATCATCTTCATCGACGAGATCGACGCCGTCGGACGGCACCGCGGCGCGGGCCTCGGCGGCGGTCACGACGAGCGGGAGCAGACGCTCAACCAGCTGCTCGTCGAGATGGACGGCTTCGACGTCAAGGGCGGCGTCATCCTGATCGCCGCGACGAACCGTCCCGACATCCTCGACCCGGCGCTGCTGCGTCCCGGCCGGTTCGACCGCCAGGTCACCGTCGACCGCCCGGACCTGGAGGGCCGCAAGGGCATCCTGCGCGTGCACGGGCGCGGCAAGCCGTT
This sequence comes from Actinomadura sediminis, assembly GCF_042675525.1. Taxonomy (NCBI): domain Bacteria; kingdom Bacillati; phylum Actinomycetota; class Actinomycetes; order Streptosporangiales; family Thermomonosporaceae; genus Actinomadura; species Actinomadura sediminis. The sequence continues at coordinate 56,616 of NZ_JBHTJA010000001.1, read as the reverse complement.
CGCCCCGGACGTCGACCTGGACGTCATCGCGCGGCGCACGCCCGGGTTCACCGGCGCCGACCTGTCCAACGTGATCAACGAGGCGGCGCTGCTGACCGCGCGGTTCGACCGCAAGCTGATCGACATGGACACCCTCGAGGAGTCCATCGACCGCGTCATGGCCGGGCCGGAACGCAAGACCCGCGTGATGTCGGAGAAGGAAAAGAAGATCATCGCCTACCACGAGGGCGGGCACGCGCTGGTGGCGCACGCGCTGCCGAACTCCGACCCCGTGCACAAGGTGACGATCCTGCCGCGCGGCCGGGCCCTGGGCTACACCATGACCCTGCCGATGGAGGACAAGTTCCTCACGACGCGCTCGGAGATGACCGACCAGCTCGCCATGCTGCTGGGCGGCCGGACGGCCGAGGAGCTCGTGTTCCACGAGCCGACGACCGGCGCGGCGAACGACATCGAGAAGGCCAGCGCGATCGCGCGCAACATGGTGACCGAGTACGGGATGAGCGAGCGCCTCGGCGCCCGCAAGTTCGGCTCGGGCCAGGGCGAGGTGTTCCTCGGCCGCGACATGGGCCACGAGCGCGACTACTCCGAGGACATCGCGTCCGCGATCGACGACGAGGTCCGGCGCTACATCGAGGCGGCGCACGACACCGCGTGGGAGATCCTCACCGAGTACCGGGACGTCCTGGACGAGCTCGTCGTGAACCTGATGGAGAAGGAGACCCTGTCCAAGGACCAGGTCCTCCAGATCTTCGCGCCGATCCAGAAGCGGCCGCACCAGAACTCCTACACCGGGTACGGCAAGCGCCTGCCGTCGGACCGCCCGCCGGTACTGACGGCCAAGGAGCTCGCCCTGATGGGCCCCCAGGAGGTCACCGACCTCACCAAGGGCAACGGGCAGGGCAACGGGCAGAGCGGCGTTCCGAGCACGGAGACCACCGACCCGCTCAAGGGCGAAGGCTGACCCCTTGACCGATCCGTTCGACGACGCCCCCCTGCCCGACGCGCCCCCCGGGTTCGATCACGGCAGGATCGAGAAGGCCGTGCGCGAGATCCTGTTCGCGATCGGGGAGGACCCCGATCGCGACGGGCTCCGCGACACCCCCGCGCGGGTCGCGCGCGCGTACGCCGAGCAGTTCGCCGGCCTGCGGCAGCGACCCGAAGAGGCGCTCACCACGGTGTTCGACGCCGGCCATGAGGAAATGGTCCTGGTGAAGGACATCGGGGTGTACAGCGTGTGCGAGCACCATCTCGTCCCGTTCCACGGTGTGGCCCACGTCGGGTACACGCCGAACCAGAAGGGGCAGATCACCGGTCTGTCGAAGCTGGCCCGGGTCGTGGACGTGTACGCGCGGCGCCCGCAGGTGCAGGAGCGTCTGACGAGCCAGGTCGCGGACGCGCTCATGAACGTCCTGGAGCCGCGCGGCGCCATCGTGGTGATCGAGGCCGAGCATCTGTGCATGACGATGCGCGGCGTCCGCAAGCCGGGCGCGCGGACGGTGACGTCCGCGGTCCGCGGCGACTTCCGCGATCACCCCGAGACGCGCGCCGAGGCGATGAGCCTGATCCTGGGCCGCTCCTGACCCCGACCCCACCGCGAGTGCACATCGACGCCGGAACGGGCCTCAGCGACGCGCTGAGGCCCGTTCCGGCGCTTACGGGGAGGGCTGGGGGGCGAGCGCCGGGCCCGGCGGGCCGGTGATCGGGGCGCGAGATCGACATACCGAGACCACGACATAGGGTTGATGCCATGACCACTGCCGACGTTCCAGGCCTGCCCGCGCCGGGGCGGTGCCTCGTCATGGGCGTGGTCAACGTGACCCCCGACTCCTTCTCGGACGGCGGCGCCTGGTTCGACCACGAGAAGGCGATCCACCACGGGCTCAACCTGGCCGCCGAGGGCGCCGACATCGTCGACGTGGGCGGCGAGTCGACCCGTCCGGGCGCGCAGCGCGTCTCCCGCGAGGAGGAGCTGCGCCGCATCGTGCCGGTCATCGAGGCGCTCACCGCCGAGGGCGTCCCGGTCAGCGTGGACACCATGCGCGCCGAGGTCGCGGAGGCCGCGATCGAGGCGGGCGCCCGGCTCGTCAACGACGTGAGCGGCGGCCTCGCCGACCCCGACATGCCCCGTGCGGTCGCGCGCGCGGGCGTCCCGTACGTCGTGATGCACTGGCGCGGGCACAGCCACGACATGCAGACCCGCGCCGTGTACCAGGATGTCGTCCGCGAAGTACGCGACGAGTTGCTGCAACGCGTGGAGGTCGTCCTGCAAGAAGGGCTGGACCCGGCCAAGGTGATCCTGGATCCGGGCCTCGGTTTCGCGAAGAATCCGACCGCCGGGCACAACTGGTCCCTGCTGGCGCATCTGGACGCGTTCACGAGCACGGGCTACCCCGTCCTGGTCGGAGCGTCCCGCAAGAGTTTCCTCGGCAGGCTCCTCACCGACGCGGAAGGGACGCCGCGGCCGTTCGGCGAATGCGACGACGCCACGGTCGCGATCACGTCGCTCGTCGCGGCCGCCGGCGGATGGTGCGTGCGCGTGCACCGCGTCCGTCCGAACGCCGACGCCGTGCGCGTCGCCGCCGCGGTACGCGCCGCAGGGGGCGGCCAGGGCGACCGCCCCGGCGCCGGCCCGGGGAGCGGCCGGCCATGAGCGCTCCGGTGAACCGCGCGGACGTCGGTGAGGTGCACGCCGAGTTCTACGCCGCGTTCGAGGCCGGCGACTACGACCGCATGGCGGCCGTCTGGGCGGACGGCCCGTACGCCCCGGCCGTCTCCTGCGTACACCCGGGCTGGACCATGCTGCGCGGACGCGAGGAGGTGCTGCGGTCATGGGCCCTCATCATGGCCAACACCACCTACATCCAGTTCGTGCTGACCGACGTCGAGACGGACGTGTACGGGGACCACGCAGTGGTCACCTGCAAGGAGAACGTCCTGACCGCCGACGAGGACACGGAGGCCGGATTCCTGGCAGGGGGAAGCATCGTGGCCACCAACGTGTTCGTTCGCGCCGGAGAAGAATGGCGGCTCCTGCTTCACCATGGTTCGCCCGTGCTGAACGTCGCTGATACAGAGGAAGAATGAGTCTCGACCGCATCGAACTGCGCGGCCTGCGGGCCAGAGGCAGGCACGGTTGCCTCCCGGCGGAACGGGAACTCGGCCAGGAGTTCGTCGTGGACGCCGTCCTCGGCCTGGACACCCGCCCGGCGGCGGCGGACGACGACCTGTCGCTCACCGTCGACTACGGGTCCCTGGCCGACCGGCTGGTCGCCGCGGTCGGGGGCGAGCCCGTCGACCTGATCGAAACGCTGGCCGAGCGGCTGGCGAAGATATGTCTGGAGGACGCGGCGGTCTCAGAGGTCGAGATCACCGTCCACAAGCCGAACGCCCCGGTGCCGCACCCCTTCACGGACGTGGCCGTGAAGATCCAGAGGAGTCGCCCATGACCGCGTACGACCGCATGCCCGACCGCACCGCGACCGGCGGGCACATGCTCGTCCACCACCGGGTCGTCTTCTCCATCGGCAGCAACCTCGGCGACCGCCTGGACAACATCCAGGAGGCCGTCGACGCGCTGTTCGACGCCCCCGGACTCGACTTCGTGGCGTTCTCCCCGGTCTACGAGACGGCCCCGTACGCACCCCCCGGAGAGTCGATCCCGCCCCAGGACGACTACCTCAACGTCGTTCTCGTGGCCGACACCCGGCTCCCCCCGGAAAACCTCCTGGAACGCGTCCTCAACATCGAGAACTCCATGCAGCGGGTCAGGGAGGTCCGATGGGGGCCGCGCACCCTCGACATCGACATCGTGGTCTTCGGTGACATCGCCTCCGACGACCCCGACCTGACGCTCCCGCACCCGCGCGCGCACGAGCGCGCGTTCGTCCTCGTCCCCTGGGCCGACATCGAGCCGGACGTCCTGCTGCCCGGGCACGGCCGCGTCGGCGACCTCGCGGAGGCGAAACTCGCGGAGGGCGGCCCGTCGGCCGTGCGCCGCCGGACGGACCTGACCCTGCAGCAGCCTGCATGAAGCCGTCGCGCCCGCTCTTCCTCGCCGGCCTGCTGGTCGTCGTCGCGGTGATCACCTGGGCGGTGCTCCGCACGGCCTACCTGGCGTTGCCGCCGCTGCCGTGGACGACGGTGCCGACGCTGCTGCTCCTGGCGCTCGCCGAGGGGATCAGCGGCTACAACGTGCTGCGCCGCATCCGCCGCAAGCCCGGCACGCGCCCCGTCGAGCCCCTCGCCGTCGCGCGCCTGGCGGCCCTCGGCAAGGCCAGCGCGCACGCCGCCGCGGTGATCGCGGGCGTGTTCGGCGGGTTCGCGTTCAGCGTCGTCGACGCCCTCGACAAGCCGACGCCCCGGCACGACTTCTTCGCCAGCGGCGCGACCTTCCTGGCCGCGGCCGTCCTGGTGGCCGCCGCCTACTTCCTCGAATACGCGTGCCGCGTCCCCGGCGGCCCCGACGACGACGAGGACCCCCGCAACGGCGCGTCCAGAGCCTGACCCGCCACCGATCCCCCGCGCCTACGCGTGCGTCTCCCGGGTGCCTACGTGTGCGTCGTGTGGGCGCCCTCGAGGGAGGCGGGTGCGTCTCTCACGCGCCGACGCGCGTGTCGCGTGGTCGCCGGTGGGAGGGAGACAGCGCGTCTCCCCGCGCCTACGCGTGCGTTGCGCGGGTGCCTTCGGGGAGACGGGTGCTCTCACGCGCGGCCGTAGGGCGCCCGGCGCCCGGAGGCCGTGCGGCGGTCATTTGTCGATGTCGCCGACGACGAAGAACATGGAACCCAGGATCGCGATCATGTCGGCGACGAGGGTGCCGGGGAGGAGTTCGGCGAGCACCTGGACGTTGTTGAACGACGCGGAGCGCAGCTTCAGCCGCCACGGCGTCTTCTCCCCGCGCGACACCAGGTAGTAGCCGTTGATGCCGAGCGGGTTCTCCGTCCACGCGTAGGTGTGGCCCTCCGGCACCTTCAGGACCTTCGGAAGGCGCTGGTTGATCGGGCCCTTCGGCAGTTCGGCGAGCCGGTCCAGGCAGGCGTCGGCGAGGTCCAGGGACGCGTGCACCTGGTCGAGGAGGCACTCGAAGCGTGCGAGTGCGTCGCCCTCGGTCCGGGTGACCACGCGGACGTCCAGTTCGTCGTAGGCGAGGTACGGTTCGTCCCTGCGGAGGTCGAAGTCCACCCCGGACGCGCGTGCGATCGGGCCGGAGACCCCGTACTGCAGGATCTGCTCTTCGGTGAGCACACCCACCCCGCGTGTGCGCGCGCGGAAGATCTCGTTGCCGAGTATGAGGTCGGCGATGTCGCTCATCCGGCCCCGCACGACCGAGATCGCGTGGCGCGCGCGTCCCGTCCAGCCGGCGGGCAGGTCGTCCTTCAGGCCGCCCACGCGGTTGAACATGTAGTGCATGCGGCCGCCGGAGATCTCCTCCATGACCCGCTGCAGCTCCTCGCGCTCACGGAACGCGTAGAAGATCGGGGTCATCGCACCCACTTCCAGGGGGTACGACCCCAGGAACATGAGGTGGTTGAGTATCCGGTTCAACTCGGCGAGCAGCGTCCTGGCCCACACGGCCCGGACCGGCACCTCCATGCCCAGCATCCGCTCCACCGCCAGGACGACGCCCAGTTCGCTGGAGAACGCCGACAGCCAATCGTGCCGGTTCGCCAGCACGATGATCTGGCGGAAGTCGCGGACCTCGAACAGTTTCTCCGCGCCCCGGTGCATGTACCCGACGATGGGTTCGGCCGCCGAGATGCGTTCCCCGTCCAGGGTCAGCCGGAGCCGGAGCACTCCGTGCGTGGACGGGTGCTGCGGCCCGATGTTCAGGGTCATGTCCTCGGTCGCGAGCTCCTTGCCCAAGGAGTTCGAGCCCGCGCCGATCCCGACGATCCGTTCGGTGGTCATGGTCGCGTCTCCGCCGCTCGGGTCACCGTGCCATGCTCCCATGGCGGCCGATGCCCGTTTCCGGTTGACTAGGGTCCGATGAACCCGAACCACGGCGGACAGCCGTACGACCCCGCCGCGCGGCCGCCGCCCGGCCCGATGCCGCAGGGACCCGTGCAGGGAGCGCCGGGGCGGCCCGTGCCGGGAGACGCCCCGAACGCCCCGGTCGCCGCACCGCCCCAGTACCGTCCGGACGAGGCGTTCGCCCCCGGCGGCGGGCAGAAGTGGTGGCCGATCTCCAAGCGGCACACCTGGCAGCGGGCGTTGACGGCCGCGCTCTGGGCCGTCCCCGTGGGCGCTCTGGGCATTTTCCTGCTCGGGCGTGACGGTGGCCTCGCCGCCGCGGGGATGTGGGGCGCCGCGGTCGTCCTGGCGGTCGCCGTCATCGGGATCGTGGCCGAACTCGACCGCCGCTCCTTCGGATACGCCGAGCGGGCCGACGACCTCATCCTGACGCACGGTGTGTTCGTCAAGCGCCTCATCGTCGTCCCGTACGGACGGATGCAGTTCGTCGACGTCACGGCGGGGCTGCTGGAGCGCTGGATGGGCATCGCGACCGTCCGCATGCACACCGCGGCGGCCGCCACGGACGCGACCGTCCCGGGCCTGCCCGCCGCTGAGGCCGCGCTGCTGCGCGACCGTCTCGCGCAGAAGGGCGAGGAGAGGAGCATGGGCCTGTGAACGGCCCCTACGGCCCGCCGCCCGGTCCGTACGGTCCCCCGCCCGGTCCTTACGGTCCGCAGGGACGCCCCGGCCCGTACGGTCAACCAGGTCCGCATGGTCAACCAGGTCCGCATGGGCCTTACGGGCCCCCGCGTCCTCCCTATGGGCCGCCGGGGCCGTACCAGGGGCATCCGTACCCGGGGCCGCCCTACGGCCATCCGATGCCGCCTCCGCGGCGGTTCTCCGAGGGCACCCACAGGCTGCACTGGGCGACCGCGCCGCTTCGCGCGTTCGTCTTCCTGATCGTCTACTTCGTCCTGCTGGGGTTCCCGCTCCTGCTGACCCAGACGGACGAGGGCATCGTCCTCGCGCTCACCCCGGAGGTGGTCGCGAGGTTCCTGATCGTGTCGGTGCCGATGGCGGCGATCGCGATCGGGACGGGCCTGTGGACGTGGCTGGCGCTGCGGTTCCGGGTCGACGGCGACGACCTGGTCGTGGAGACGGGCCTGCTGCGCAAGCGCAAGCGCCGCATCCCGCTGTCGCGGATCCAGGCCGTCGACATCGTCCGGCCGCTCGTGACCCGCGTGTTCGCCCTCGCCGAGGTCCGGGTGGAGCTGGCCGGCGGCGAGCAGAGCGAGATCGTCCTGCGCTACCTGGGGCGGAACTCCGCTCAGCAGTTGCGCGCCGAACTCCTCGCCCTCGCCGCCGGACTCCCCGGGCACACCCCGGAGGCACCCGAACGGCACGTGTGGCGGGTCCCCTTCGGCGCGCTCTTCTCGTCCCTTCTCCTGCGTTGGCCGGTAATAGGGACGATCCTGCTGTTCCTCGGCACCCTGGTGTTCATGGTGGTGTACACGGAGGGCGGCATTCTGGCCGTCACCGTGCCGATCCTCCTCGGCCTCCTCCGCGCCGTGGTCGCCCCCATGGTGATGTACGCGAACTTCCGGGTCGCCCTGTCACCTGACGGGATCAGGCTCCGGTACGGGCTCCTCGAGACGCGCATGCAGACGCTCCCGCCCGGCCGCGTGCAGGCCGTCGGGATCGTCGAGCCGGGGATCTGGCGGAGCCTCGGCTGGGCCCGCGTCGAGATCACGGTGGCGGGGTACGCGGGCGACCGGCAGGCGCTGTCCTCGACGCTCCTTCCGGTCGCGCCGCGCCACGTCGCGATGCACCTGGTCTCGCAGGTGTTCCCGGGGACGCACGTGGACGCCGTCCCGCTCGTCCCGGCGTCCGCCAAGTCGGTCACGATCGACCGCCCGGACGGTGCGGGCACCGACGACGTCGTGTTCGTGACACGGCACGGCTGGCCCTGTCGGCGGACGGACGTGATCGCCCACGCGCGCGCGCAGAGCGTCCGTCTGACCGTGAACCCGCTCCAGAGGCTCCTGGGGTTGGCGACCGTCCATGTGGACGCGCCGCCGGGTTCCGTTCATGTCGCCGCTGCCGACCGGGAACTGGGCGAGGCGCGCGCGATCGTCGACTCGACGGCCCGGCGGGCGCGCGCGGCGCGCGAGGCGGCGGGCGACCCGTCCCACTGGGCCGCGCGCTGACGCCCGTCCCGGCACCGCCCGTGCCGGCAACGCCCGCCGCGCGCCGGCGCCCGTCCCGTCCGTCAGTCGAGGACCGCGGCGACGGCCTCCAGCTCCACGAGCTGGTCGTCGTAGCCGAGCACGGTCACGCCCATCAGGGTGCTGGGCACGTCGTGGTCCCCGAACGCGTCCCGGACGACCTGCCAGGACGTCACCAGATCCTCCTGGCGGGCGGACGCGACGAGGACCCGGGTGCTGATGACGTCCTCGAGCGAGGCGCCGGCGTCCGCGAGCGCGGTCCGCAGGTTCTCGACGCACCGGGCCGCCTGCCCCGCGTAGTCGCCGATCGCGACGGTGGAGCCGTCCCCGCCGAGCGGGCACGCCCCCGCGAGGAAGATCAGCCTGGCTTCGGCGGGGGCGGTGGCGGCGTAGGCGTACTCGGCGACGTCCGACAGGGACGCGGAACGGATCAGGGTGACGGCACGGGGCACGGAAGCTCCTCTGTGAGGTGATCACCGGTCTCGTGATCGTCCCAGAGAGGAAAGCGGACCTCACGTGGATTTCGCGGGATTCCCGCGTCGTCCCCGGCGGGTGCGTACGGCGGCCGCCGCGCAGGCGATGACGGCGACCCCGCCGAGGACGGTCGGCCAGGAGAGCGGCTCGTGCAGGAACAGCGCGGCCCAGGAGATCGTCATGACCGGCTGGACGAGCTGGACCTGCCCCACCCGCGCCATCGGCCCGATCGCGAGGCCCCGGTACCAGGCGAAGAAGCCGAGGAACATGCTGACGACGCCGAGGTACGCGAACGCCGCCCATTCGACCGGGCCCGCGGTCAGGGGGCGCCGGTCGAGCGACGCCGCGGTGGCGAGGAGCATCGGCGGCGCCGCCACCACGAGCGCCCAGGACACGGTCTGCCACGCGCCGAGTTCACGCGCGAGGAGGCCGCCCTCGGCGTAGCCGATCGCGGCCGCGAGGACGGCGCCGAACAGCAGCAGGTCCGACCCGTGCGGCCCGCCGAGCCCGCCGCCCTGCAGGGACGCGAACGCGACGGCGGCGACCGCGCCGACGGCCGCGGTGAGCCAGAACGACGCCGGCCGGCGTTCGTGCGCCCGCAGCACGGCCGTCACCGCCGTCGCCGCGGGCAGCAACGCGATCACGACGGCCCCGTGGCTCGCCGGGGCGGTGGTGAGCGCGAACGAGGTCAGCAGCGGGAACCCGGCGACGACCCCGCCCGCGACGACCGCGACGCGGGCCCATTGGACGCCGCGCGGCGGGCGCTGCCCCGTGACGGCCAGCGCGGTGGCCGCGAGGGCCGCGGCGACGACCGCGCGGCCGGAGCCCGCGAACAGCGGCGACATCCCGCCGCCTTGTACGGCGATACGGGTGAACGGGACGGTGAACGAGAACGCCGCGACACCGAGGAGCCCCCACCACAGCCCGGCCCGCGATAGCGGAGTGGGCTCCGAGCGAGTAGCGCTACTATCTAGCTTCATGAATGACGATAGCAGTGCGCGGATCGTCGCGGGGCTCCGGGAGTGGATCGCCGCCGCCGCGCCCGGGGCGAGACTGCCGTCCACGCGAGCCCTGGTCGCGCAGTACGGGGCGAGCCCCGTCACGGTGCAGAAGGCGCTGCGTACCCTGGCGTCACAGGGGATGGTCGAGAGCCGGCCCGGTGTGGGCACGTTCGTCCGCGCCGTCCGGATGCCGCGCCCCAACGACTACGGATGGCAGACCGCCGCGCTCGGGTCGCCCCGGAACCCGCTCCCGCGCACGTCCGCGGCGTTGCGGAGCGCGCCCAACGACGTGATCGCCCTGCACTCCGGCTACCCCGACCGCGAACTGCTGCCCGAGCGCCTGGTGAGGACGGCGTTCGCCCGTGCGGCGCGCGGCGACGCGGCCGTGGGCCGTCCCCCGTCCGCCGGGCTGCCGGACCTGCAGGCGTGGTTCGCGGCCGAGCTCGGCGCCGCGGCCCCGGCGTGGGCCGCGCCCCCGGCGCCGAGCGACGTCATCGTCGTCCCCGGCAGCCAGAGCGGGCTCGGCGGCGCCTTCCGCGCCCTCGTCGGCGCGGGCCGTCCCCTCCTCGCGGAGTCCCCGACGTACTGGGGCGCGATCCTCGCCGCCGCCCAGACGGGCGTGCGGATCGTGCCCGTCCCCAGCGGCATCGACGGGCCGGACCCGGACGAACTGGCGCGCGCCTTCGAGCGGACCGGGGCGCGCGCCTTCTACGCCCAGCCGAACTTCGCCAACCCGACGGGCGCCCGCTGGTCCCCGGACGCCGCCGACCGCGTCCTCGAGCTCGTCCGGCGGCACGGCGCGTTCCTCATCGAGGACGACTGGGCGCACGACTTCGGCATCGCCGCGGACGCGTCCCCGGTCGCGGCCCGCGACGACGCCGGGCACGTCGTGTACCTGCGGTCGCTGACCAAGAGCGTCTCGCCCGCGGTGCGCGTCGCGGGGGTCGTCGCGCGGGGGCCCGCCCGCGAACGCATCCTCGCCGACGCGCAGGCCGAGTCGATGTACGTCAGCGGCGTCCTGCAGGCCGTCGCGCTCGACGTCGTCACCCAGCCCGCCTGGCGCACGCACCTGCGGGGCGTCCGCCGGCAGCTCGCCGCCCGCCGCGACCTCCTGGCCGGCGCGCTGCGGGAGCACGTCCCCGCCGCCCGGCTCGACGTCCCGCAGGGCGGGCTGAACCTGTGGGTGCGGCTGCCGGACGCCACCGACCTGCCGCGGCTCGTCCGGGACTGCGAGGCCGCCGGTGTCGTCGTCGCGCCCGGCGACGAGTGGTTCCCCGCCGAACCGACCGGCGCCTACCTGCGGCTCGGCTACGCGGGCCCGAACCCCGGCGCGTTCCCCGACGGCGCCCGCGTCATCGGCGAGATGCTCGCCCGGCAGCACGGCTGACGAGAGTTGTCCACAGGCCGAGATCTCCGTCACCGTCGGCGGCGCCGTGATCGAGCATGAAGTGGCCGGTCCGCCCAGCGCGGGGGATGGGCGGACCGGTTCCGATCACCGAGCACGGAGGCGTCCCGTGAAACAGCCTGGACACGCGCGCACCATCGCGAAATATCGTTCGGGGATGATGTCCTATGACCCGTGGTCGCCCGATTTCGTGGCCGACCCCTATCCCGTGTTCGAGCGGCTCCGGGACGAACGTCCGGTGTTCTTCCACGAGCCGACGGACCAATGGGTGATCAGCCGGTACGAGGACGTCGACGCGCTCCTGCGGGACCGTCGGCTCGGCCGCTCGTACCTGCACGTGGCGACCCACGAGGAGTTCGGCAGACCGGCGGAGGCCGAGTTCCTCAGACCGTTCTGGGATCTGATCCGCGCCGGGATGCTGGACGTCGAACCGCCCACCCACACCCGGTTGCGGCGGCTGGTGTCCAAGGCGTTCACCGCGCGCATGGTGGAGGGGCTGCGGCCCACCATCCGAAGACTCGCCGGGGAACTGGCGGACGCGCTCGCGGCCGAGGGCGGCGGCGACCTGCTCGCGGAGGTCGCCGAACCGCTCCCGGTGAACGTGATCGCCGAGATGCTGGGCGTCCCGCCGGAAGACCGTCCCCTCCTGCGCCCCTGGTCGGCCGACATCTGCGGGATGTACGAGCTCAACCCGTCCGAGGAGACCCAGCGGACGGCCGTCCGCGCCGCCGTCGAGTTCTCCGACTACCTGCGCGGCCTGGCCCGCTCCCGCCGGGACGAACCGCGCGACGACCTGATCAGCGCGCTCGCGCAGGTGGCCGACGAGGGCGACCGGCTCACCGAGGACGAACTGATCGGCACCTGCGTCCTCCTCCTCAACGCCGGGCACGAGGCCACGGTGAACGCCACCGGCAACGGCTGGTGGTCGCTGTTCCGCAACCCCGGCGAGCTGGCACGGCTCCGCGCCGACCCGGCCCTCGTCCCCACCGCCGTCGAGGAACTGCTGCGCTACGACACCCCGGCCCCGATGTTCGAACGCTGGGTCCTGGAGGACGTCACCGTCGCCGGGGTCGACATTCCCCGCGGCGCCGAGGTCGCGCTGCTGTTCGCGTCCGCCAACCGCGACCCCGCCGTCTTCCCCGACCCGGACCGGCTCGACCTGAGCCGCGACCCGAACCCGCACATCACGTTCGGCCTCGGCATCCACTACTGCCTGGGCGCGCCCCTCGGCCGCATCGAGCTGGCCGAGTCCTTCGGCGCGCTCCTGAAGGCCGCACCCGGAATGCGCCTGACCGCCGAACCCGAGTGGAAGCCCGGCTTCGTGCTGCGCGGCTTGGAGGCCCTGCACGTCGAATGCTGACCGGCCGCCCCGCGCGGACACCCGGCTGGCGGCGGGGCGCCTCGGGCGCCCGAGGCCCCGGACACGGCTGACGGCCCGTCCAGACGGAGTCGCTGGCTTCGGCGGGCGCCGGCGCGAGCCCGCATGCGCGCCCGGCGGCGGCCCGGGCCGGTGCCGGCCGTCGGACGGCTCGCGCGGGCTCGTCCACGAAAGCCCAAAAAAACTCGCGCGGCGATGTCGAGAACGCGTGAACGGCTACGTCCCAGGGGCGAACGCGACCAAGATGGGTCGTACGAGCATCGAGGAGAACACGATGGCGAAGTACCTGCTGCTGAAGCACTACCGCGGTGCCCCGGCCTCGGTCAACGACGTGCCGATGGACCAGTGGACGCCGGACGAGATCTCGGCGCACGTGCAGTACATGAACGACTTCGCGGCCCGGCTCGAGGAGACCGGCGAGTACGTCGACAGCCAGGCGCTCGCCCCCGAGGGGACGTGGGTGCGGTACGACGGCGAGCGGCGCCCGCCGGTCACCGACGGCCCGTTCGCCGAGACCAAGGACCTCATCGCCGGCTGGATGATCATCGACGTCGACGGGTACGAGCGCGCCGTCGAGCTGGCCGGGGAGCTGTCGGCCGCCCCCGGGGCGGGCGGGAAGCCCGTCCACGAGTGGCTCGAGGTGCGCCCGTTCCTGGGCGAGGCGCCCACGATCACGGAATGACCGCTCGGATGGACGAGGTGCTGCTGCGGAGTCTCACGCCGAACGTCCTCGGAATCCTCGTCCGCCGCGGGGCCGACTTCGCGGCGGCCGAGGACGCCGTGCAGGACGCGCTGGTCGAGGCGCTGCGCGTCTGGCCGGACGACCCGCCGCGCGACCCGAAGGGCTGGCTGGTCACCGTGGCATGGCGCCGGTTCCTCGACACCGCGCGGGCGGACGCCGCCCGCCGCCGCCGCGAGGAGCTCCTCGAGGAGGAACCGGCACCGGGGCCCGCGCCCGAGGCGGACGACACGCTCCGGCTCTACTTCCTGTGCGCCCACCCGTCGCTGACGCCCGCATCGGCGGTCGCCCTCACGCTGCGCGCGGTGGGCGGGCTGACCACCCGCCAGATCGCCCAGGCGTACCTGGTGCCCGAGGCGACCATGGCGCAGCGGATCAGCCGGGCCAAACGCACCGTCTCCGGGGTGCGGTTCGACCGGCCCGGCGACGTCGCCACCGTGCTGCGCGTCCTCTACCTGGTCTTCAACGAGGGCTACTCCGGGGACGTGGACCTGGCAGCCGAGGCCATCCGGCTGACCCGGCGGCTCGCGGCCGCGATCGACCACCCGGAGGTGGCGGGCCTGCTCGCGCTCATGCTGCTCCACCACGCCCGGCGCGCCGCCCGGACCGCGCCCGACGGCGGGCTGGTGCCGCTCGCCGAGCAGGACCGCGGCCGGTGGGACACCGCGGCGATCGCCGAGGGGGTCGCCATCCTGCAGGCCGCCCTCGCCCGCGACCGGCTGGGCGAGTTCCAGGCCCAGGCCGCGATCGCGGCGCTGCACGCCGACGCGCCCACCGCCGAGGAGACCGACTGGGTGCAGATCGTCGAGTGGTACGACGAGCTCGTGCGCCTGACCGACAACCCGGTCGTCCGGCTCAACCGCGCGGTGGCGGTCGGCGAGGCCGACGGGCCCCGGGCCGGGCTGGCGGCGCTCGCCGCGCTGGACGCCTCCCTGCCCCGCCACACCGCGGCGGCGGCGTACCTCCACGAGCGCGCCGGCGACCCGGCGACGGCCGCCCGCTTGTACGCCGAAGCGGCCCGGAAGGCGCCCAACCTGGCCGAACGCGACCACCTGACCCGCCAGGCCGCCCGCCTCAACACCCGCACCCCCGACTGACACCCGTCCGCGCCCGCACCCCACACCGGGCGGCTCGGGAGGTGGGGCGGGACGGGGGTCAGGACGCGCCGCCCGCCGCGCGGCGGAACCTCGTCGCGAGGCGGTCGAACGCCGCCGCGAGCCCGTCTCCGTCGATCACCTCGATGTCGACGTCGAGCTGTGCCATCCACAGCGCGAGCCGGTCCGGGTCGGCGGAGCCCACTTCGACACGGCACGTGGACTCGTCGACCACCTCGATATCGAGCGGGATGGGGATCTTCGCGGCGACCTCGGCGGCGGGAGCGTGCACGAGCACCCGGGCGCGGTACGTCCAGGCCGCCTTGCTGACGCGCCCGACGACGTACTCGACGACATCGTCCTCGGGGATCACGCGCGGCCGGAACCGTTCGCCCGTCGGCGGGTGCGGAACCATGCGGTCGACACGGAAGACCCGCCAGTCGTCACGGTCGAGATCCCACGCGAGCAGGTACCAGAGGGACCCCCAGCTCACCAGCCGCTGCGGTTCGGTGCGGCGGGGCCCTTCGCCGCCCCCGCGCTTGGTGTATCCGAACCGGAGCCGTTCGCGGCCGCGGATCGCGGCCGCGACCGCGCCGAGAACGGAGAGATCGAGCGGTGCGGCCCCGGGGACGACGCTCGTCGCCTCGCGCACCGCCTCGACGCGCCGGCGCAGGCGCGCGGGCAGCACCTGCTCCAGCTTCGCGAGCGCGGTGAGCGATGTCTCCTCGACGCCGAGCCTCTGCGTCGCGACCGCGCCCAGTCCGACCGCGACGGCGACGGCCTCGTCGTCGTCGAGCAGCAGCGGGGGCATCGCCGTCCCGGCGGCCAGCCGGTACCCGCCCGCGACGCCGGGGCGCGCGTCCACGGGATAGCCGAGCGACCGCAGCTTGCCGATGTCGGCGCGCACGGTCCGCGTGCTCACGCCGAGCCGGCCGGCGAGCTCGGAGCTCGTCCAGTCGCGCTTGAGCTGGAGCAAGGACAGCAGTTCGAGGAGGCGGGCCGAGGTCTCCAACACGCTCCCCATCATTTCAGCAATCGCGGAAGCTTTTCTGCCGCATTGCCTGGGAGTGTCGGTGTCATGGACGAGAACAAAGCGCTCACCCCGTTCCGCATCGACATCCCGCAGGCCGACATCGACGACCTGCGCAACCGGCTGGCGCACACGCGGTGGCCGATCCCCGTGCCGGGCCGAGACGACCGCGCCGACTTCAGCCGCGGCATCCCGCCGGTGTACCTGAAGGAGCTCGCCGAGTATTGGCGCGACGGGTTCGACTGGCGCGCGCAGGAGGAGCGGCTCAACGAGTACGAGCAGTTCACGACGGTCGTCGACGGCCAGACGTTCCACGTCGTCCACGTGCGGTCGACGAACCCGGAGGCCGCCCCGCTGCTCCTGAACCACGGCTGGCCGGGTTCGTTCGTCGAGTACCGGCGACTCATCCCGCTGCTGGCCGACGAGTTCCACGTGGTCGTCCCGTCGCCGCCCGGCTTCGGGTTCTCCACCCCGCTGTCCGGGACCGGCTGGGAGCTGGCGCGGACGACGGAGGCCTACGCCGAGATCATGACGCGCCTCGGGTACGAGAGGTTCGGGGCCCACGGCACCGACATCGGCGCGGGCATCACCGGCCGCCTCGCGGGGCTCTACCCGGAGCGCGTCATCGGCACGCACATCGGATGCGACCCCCGGTGGCTCGGGTTGGTCGGCGACAGGTTCCCTTGTCCCGACGGACTGTCCGATGACGAGATCGCCCAGCTCGAGGCGGTGCGCGCCGAGGACGCGGCCGACCGCGGCTATCTCGGGATGCAGAACCACCGCCCCGACACGATCGGCGCGGCGCTCACCGATTCGCCGGTCGGTCAGCTGGCGTGGATCGCCGAGAAGTTCAAGACCAGGACAGGCGGCGACCACCGGACGCCGGACGAGTCGGTCGACCGCGACCAGCTCCTCACGAACATCGGCCTGTACTGGTTCACCCGCAGCGGCGCGTCGAGTGCGCAGTTCTACTACGAGTCCGAGCACTCCGGAGTCGACTTGTTCATGCCCTCCGGCGTGCCGTCCGGATGGGCCGTGTTCGACACCAACCCGCTCGTGCGCCGCGTGATGGACCCGTGGAAGGCGATCGGTCACTGGAGCGAGTTCACCGAGGGCGGTCACTTCCCCGCCATGGAGGAGACGGAGCTGCTCGCGGACGACATCCGCGCCTTCTTCCGCGGCCTTTCCTGACTGCCGTGCCGGGGCCGGCGGGGCACGGGGACCCGTTCAGGGCCCGGCCGGTCCGGCACGTCCAGGAGCTCGCCGGCCTCGAACCCGGTGGCGTTCGGCGACGCCTCGATCTCGTCCCGCCCGTAGAACCGCAGGCGAGACCGAGGTGGCGCCGACCGCTTCGAGAACCCGCCCTAGGTGGGCGGGGCGGTGAGGGGGGCGGGGAGGGGGATGTGCTTCGACTGGGCCAGCCAGGTGAAGCCGCCCAGGCCGGACGGGTCGGTCAGTTCGGCGTCTTCGCCCGCGTGGCAGAGGGCGGCGACGTAGGCGCGGGGGTCGCGGTGGGCGAGGTCGACCGGGGGTCGGGCGCCGGTGAGGCCGAGGGCGCGCAGGGCGGTGCGCTGGGTGGTGAGGACGGTCGCGGTGGCGCCCGCGCGCTCGCCTTCGACGGCGCAGGCGTCGAGGGCGACGTGGGCGGTGACGTCGCAGGACCCGTCGGGGACGGCGGGGACGGTGGCGCCGTCGCGGTACCCGGCCAGGGTGCCGTACGGGGGGCGGGACGCGCGGGTGTGCGCGTAGTCGACGGCGATCGCGAGGCCGCGGGACAGGCGGCGCAGGACGGCGCCCCAGGCGGCGCAGCGGGGACGGCCGACCTCGGCGCGGTCGCCCGGTTCGGTGAGCGGCCACCAGCGGTCGAGCCACGCGCGGTCCTCGGCGGACGGCTCGGGCCCGGGGCGTTCGGCGCCGCTGGAGGGGTCGACGAGCATCGTGCGGACGCCGTCGGGGGTGCGTTCGACCACGTCGAGGGGGACGTTGTCGAGCCATTCGTTGGCGATCGCGAGGCCGGTGAAGGAGTCGGGGAGGTCGCGGCGCCACGTCACGTGGGCGGGGCCCGCGGGGTGCGGGGCGATCTCCACGGCGGTGGGACGAAGGCGCGCGCGGAGTTCGGGGGCGGCGCAGGCGAGGACGTTCGTGAGGAGCGCGCCGGAGCCGGCCCCGATGTCGACGAGGTCGAGGCGGGACGGGTGCCCGAGGGACGTGTCGACGTCGGTGAGCAGCCGGGCGACGGCGGCGGCGAACCGGGGCGACGCGTGCACGGAGGTGCGGAAATGGTCGGAGGGGCGCTCGCCGCGCCGGTAGAACCCCCGCTCCCCGTACAGTGCCCGCTCCATCGCGGTGCGCCAGGGCACCCACTCGGTGACCAACACGGATGCGACGTTACCGTGGGCGACGGTCCGGGGCGGACCATCCTCGCGGCGGATCGCCGTCCGACTTGCGGCTGATCCGGGGCGGACCAGGCGATACGTAGCCTGTCCGCATGGTCGGGAGGATGTGGGAGTGGCTTCGGGGTAAGACGGCGCTGGTCGACGCCTTCCTCGCGGCGCCCGTCGCGCTGATGTCGCTGCCGGGGTTCGTGGGCGGCTCGTACGGCGTGCCCGTCGTGCAGTACATCGTGCTCACGGTCGCGCTGCTGGCCCCGATGGTGCTGCGGCGGACCTTCCCGCGGACGGTCTTCGCGGTGGTCGCGCTGGTGTCGGGCGTGCAGTGCGCCGCCGGGATCGTCCCGGTGCCGGCCAACATGGCGGTGCTGATGGGCCTGTACACGGTGACGGCCGGGTTCACGCTGCGGTGGGGGGTGGCCGCGGCGCTGGTCGTGGAGATCGGCGCGGTGATGGCGTCGTACCGGTATCCGGAGGGCGGCGCCGACCGCCGGTACACGTTCGTGATGCTGACGGTGGTGACCGCGGGGGTGTGGCTGCTCGGGCTGCACATGCGGACGCGGCGGGCGTACCTGCGGTCGCTGGAGGAGCGGGCGGAGCGGCTGGAGCGGGAGCGCGACGCCGAGGTGAAGATGGCGATGGCCGCGGAGCGGGCGAGCATCGCGCGCGAGCTGCACGACGTGGTGGCGCACAACGTCAGCGTGATCGTGGTGCAGGCGGACGGCGCGTCGTACGCGATCGAGCACGATGTGGGGCGGGCCCGGCAGGCGCTGGAGGCGATCTCCACGACCGGACGGTACGCGCTGGGCGAGATGCGGCGGCTGCTGGGGGTGCTGCGGGAGGGCGACGACGCGGGTGCGTACGCGCCGCAGCCGGGGGTGGCGGACCTCGACGACCTGGTGGGGCAGGTGCGCGCGTCGGGGCTGCCGGTGACGTTCGAGGTGGAGGGCACGCCGCCGGAGCTGTCGCAGGGCCGCCAGCTCACGGTCTTCCGGATCGTCCAGGAGGCGCTGACCAATACCCTCAAGCACGGCGGGCCGCGGGCGTCGGCGCTGGTTCGGCTGCGGTACGGCGGGGACGCCGTCGAGGTCCGGGTGGAGGACGACGGCCGCGGCGCGGCGGCGCCCGGCGGGGACGGCCGGGGGCACGGCCTGGTCGGGATGCGGGAGCGCGCGGCGGTGTACGGCGGCACGGTCCGGGCGGAGCCCCGGGCGGGCGGTGGTTTCGGGGTGCTGGCCCGGATCCCCACCGGGGAGGACGAATCGGCCGAGAGGAGTTTCCGGAATGGGTGAGGACGGACCCATCCGGGTCGTTCTGGTGGACGATCAGGAGCTGGTGCGGACGGGGTTCGCGATGGTCCTCGACGCGCAGCCGGACATCGAGGTGGTGGGGGAGGCCGGTGACGGCGTCCGGGCGCTGGAGCTGCTGCGGGCGACGCGGGCGGACGTGGTGCTGATGGACGTCCGGATGCCGCGGATGGACGGGATCGAGGCGACCCGCCGGATCGTGGCGGGCGGGGAGCGGCCGAAGGTCGTCATCCTGACGACGTTCGACCTCGACGAGTACGCGTTCGCGGCGATCAAGGCGGGGGCGGGCGGGTTCCTGCTCAAGGACGCGGGCCCGGCGCACCTCATCGAGGCGATCAAGGCGGTGCACTCGGGGGACGCGGTGGTGGCGCCGAGCACGACGAGGCGGCTGCTGGACCGGTTCGCGGTGCATCTGCCGGACGCCGATCGGGCGGCGGCGGGCGGGGCGCTCGAGAGCCTGACCGAGCGGGAGGGCGAGGTACTGCGGCTGGTCGCGCGGGGCATGTCGAACGCGGAGATCGCCGGGCGGCTCTACGTGTCGGAGGCGACCGTGAAGACGCATATGGGCCGGATCCTGACAAAGCTCGATTTGCGGGATCGCGTTCAGGCGGTGGTCTTCGCGTATGAGACGGGTCTGGTGAAAAGCGGTCAAAGCGGTAACTCTGGGTAACGAGTTGATCACTCCGTGGTGACTTTTTGCCTTCATCATGGGCCTTTCTGTTGGCTTACCAGAAAGTAGCTGGGTAACTACCGTACGCGACGTCGTCTTCGCGGACTGCGTCGGGCAATGTCAGCTCGGGCCCATAAAGCCCATGTACGGGAGGACTCTCGTGATCAAGAAGCTCGCCGCGACCGGCGTACTCGGCTTCGCCATCACCGCCTCGGCCCTCGCCGCCGCTCCCGCCGCCTACGCGGGCGGCTGGGACGGCCACCACGGCAAGAAGCACGACGGCGGTTCGTTCTCGAACAACAAGACGAGCGGGAACTTCAGCATCCTGGGCGGTACCCAGGTCATCGCCCCGATCTCGGTCCCGGTCAACGTCTGCGGCAACGCGGTCGCCGTCCTCGGCAACGCCGGTGCCGGCTGCAAGGGCGGCGCGGAGGTCGACTTCGACTGACCGTCGACGACCGAACGCCGAACGCCGGGGGCCCGAAGGGGGCCGCCGGCGTTTGGTCTCTCCCGGCACGTCCCGCCCCGGCACGTCCCGCCCCGGCACGTTCCGCCCGGGTCGGTGCGAGGGCTGATCCGGGCGTACGACTCAGGTCGTACGCGGCGCCCGGAGGCAGCCTCGATGCCGATGCGGACCGTGGCCGTGCGGGCGATGGCACGGGGGCGGCGGATTCCTAGCGTGGTCGATGGTCGTAACCGTCCACGAAGGAGTCACCGTGACCAGCACGTTCACCGGCCCCGCCGGAGGATCTCCCGCCGCCGCCGCACCGCCGGCCGTCGTCGCCGCGGAGGTGTCGAAGGTGTACGGCGCCGGTGACGCGGCCGTCCACGCGCTGCGCGGCGTCAGCGTCGGGTTCGCGCGCGGCGCGTTCACCGCGATCATGGGCCCGTCGGGGTCCGGGAAGTCGACGCTGATGCACTGCCTGGCCGGGCTCGACACGGTCAGCGGCGGGCGGATCACCCTCGGGGACGCGGAGATCACCGGCATGAACGACCGGCAGCTCACGATGCTGCGGCGGGAGCGCGTCGGGTTCGTCTTCCAGGCGTTCAACCTGCTGCCGACGCTCACCGCCGAGCAGAACATCCTGCTGCCGATGGACCTCGCGGGCCGCAAGCCGGACCGGCAGTGGTTCGACCAGGTCGTGGACGTCGTGGGCCTGCGGGATCGCCTGTCGCACCGTCCGAACGAGCTGTCGGGCGGCCAGCAGCAGCGCGTGGCGTGCGCGCGCGCCCTCGTCGCCCGTCCCGAGGTCATCTTCGCGGACGAACCAACCGGCAACCTCGACTCCCGTGCGGGCGCCGAAGTCCTCGAGTTCCTGCGCTCGTCCGTCCGGGAGATGGGCCAGACGATCGTCATGGTGACGCACGACCCGGTGGCGGCCTCGTACGCGGACCGGGTGGTGTTCCTGCGCGACGGCGAGATCGTCAGCGAGATCCACGGGCCGACGCCGGAGACGGTGCTGGACCGGCTGAAGAACCTGGGGGCCTGATGCTGAAGACGACGCTGGCGGGCCTGCGGGCCCACAAGCTGCGGCTGCTCCTGACGGCCGTGGCGATCACGCTCGGGGTCGGGTTCATCGCCGGGACGTTCGTCCTGACCGACACGGTCGACAAGGCGTTCGGGCAGACGTTCGCGAAGTCGGCGGGGAAGGTCGACGTCGCGGTCCTGCCGGGCGACGGCGCGGGCGAGGGCCCCGACGGTGAGAACGGTGTCCCGCAGGACGTCCTGGAGAAGGTGCGGGCGCTTCCGGGCGTCACGAAGGTCGCCGGGCTGGTGCGGGGCGACGCGGCGCTCGTCGGCGAGGACGGCAAGGCGGTCGGCGACATGCCGACGGTCGGGCTGTCGGTGCCGTCCGGGGAACTGCTGCGGTACGAGGTCGACGCGGGGCGCGCGCCGCGCGGCGTCGGCGAGGTCGTGATCCACACGGATCTGGCCGAGCGGGAGGGGTTCGAGGTCGGCGAGGCCGCGACCGTCCTGGACGAGCGGAAGCGGCCGCACCGCTTCACGGTCGTCGGACTGGTCGACTTCGGCATCGACCAGGAGGCGAGCTACCGGGGCGCGGTCGGGTTCGACACCGCGACGGCGCTGCGGATGACGGGCGAGAAGACGTACCGGGAGCTGGACGTCCTCGGGGCGGACGAGGCCGCGGTCGCCGCGGCCGTCGGCGGCTCGTACGAGGTGCACACCGGCGAGGAGCTGGGGGCGATCCTCGCGGAGGAGGCGGGCGCCGACACCGAGATCATCCGGACGGGGCTGCTGCTGTTCGGCATGGTCGCGATGCTGGTCTCCGCCCTCGTCATCTACAACACGTTCTCGATCCTCATCGCGCAGCGGATGCGCGAGATGGCGCTGCTGCGCTGCGTCGGCGCGACGCGGCGGCAGGTGTTCGGCGGCGTGGTGACCGAGTCCGCGGTGGTGGGCCTGGTCGGGTCGGTGCTGGGGCTGGCCGCCGGGCTGGGGCTCGGCTGGGGGCTGCTCGCGCTGGTGCACCGGTTCAACGACGCGATCCCGGTGGCCGCGCCGGCGCTGGCCGTCCGGACGGTCGTGGTCGGGCTCGCGGTCGGCGTCGTCGTGACCGTGGGGTCCGCGCTGCTGCCGGCCCGCGCGGCGACGCGCGTCTCGCCGGTGACGGCGCTGCGCGCGGAGCTGGAGCCGGGCAGCGGGCGGTTCCGCCTGGGCGTCGTCCGGACGCTGTTCGCCGTCCTGTTCGCCGCGGCGGGCCTGGCGGTCGGCGGCTACGCCTCCCTCGTGATGGAGAAGGGCGAGACCGCGATGTACCTGGTCGCCCTGGGCGGGGCCGTGTTCTTCGCCGGGGTGATCGCGGCGATGCCCGCGCTGGTGCGGCCGCTGGGCCGGTTCGCGGGCGCGATCCCGGCGCGGGCCGGGGGCGTGCCGGGACGGCTCGCGGTGGCGAACGCGCGCCGCGCGCCGCGCCGGACGGCGACGACGACGATCGCGCTGACCGTCGGGGTCGGGCTGATGAGCCTGTTCGCGGTGGTCGCGGCGAGCGGCAAGGCGACGTCGGTCGCGCAGCTCGAGGAGCAGTTCCCGGTCGAGTTCCAGGTGAACACGCAGTTCGGCGGCGAGGACGACCGGGTGCCGCACGCGCTCGCCGGCGCACTGCGGCAGCGTCCGGAGTTCTCCCGGGTCATCGAGCTGCGGGACACGCGGGCCGAGATCGGCGGCGACGAGCTGGTGGTGTCGACGGTGACCGCGTCGGCGCTCGGGACGACGCTGAAGCCGGCCGTCACGGAGGGGTCGCTGTCGGCGCTGCGGCCGGGCACGGCGCTGGTGGAGGAGTACACCGCCAAGGACAGGGGGCTTTCCGTCGGCGACACCGCGCGTATCGCCACGGAGCGGGGCACCGCTCAGGTGAAGGTCGTCGGGTTCCACAAGACGCCCGCGTTCGGCGCGTTCCTGGTGCCCGAGGCGGACTTCGACCGCTACTTCACCGTCCGCGACCCGTCGGCGATCATGGTGAAGATGGCGGACGGGGCGGACCCGAACGCCGCGCGGAAGGCGATCGACACCGCCGCACAGCCGTACCCGACGGTCCGGGTGATGTCGGTCGCGGAGTTCAAGGACACCCTGAACGACTCCGTCGACACCATGCTGATGATCTTCGGCGGGCTGCTCGGCCTGGCGATCATCATCGCGCTGTTCGGCATCGCGAACACGCTGACGCTGTCGGTGGTGGAGCGCACCCGGGAGTCGGCGCTGCTGCGCGCCCTCGGCATCACCAAGCGGCAGCTGCGCCGCATGCTGTCGATCGAGGCGCTGGTCATGGCGGTGATCGGCGCGCTCACCGGGGTCGTGCTCGGCATCGCGTTCGGCTGGGCGGCGACGGAGGCGATGGGCGAGAGTTCGGTGTTCGCCCTGCCCTACGGGCAGATCGCGGGGTTCATCGTGCTGGCCGCGGTGGCGGGGGTGCTCGCCGCCGTCATGCCCGCGCGCCGCGCCGCGAAGGCGTCCATCGTCGAGTCGCTGTCCACCGAGTAGCCCGGCGTCCACCGAGTAGCCCGGCGTCCACCGCGGAGCCAGGCCCGGCAGGGCGGCGCGCCGCTCCCCGGCCGACCGGCCGGCGGGGCGGCGCGCCGCCGTGTCCGGGGTCGGTTCCGGACGGGACGGCCCCGACGGCGGACGCGGGCCGCGTTCCTGGGTAACCTGGGCCGCGCAAACGTCCGGTACCTACGTTTCGAGGACTGGAACGAACGATGGATTCGCACGGCACGCCTCCCGCCGCGTCCGGAAACGAGCAGCCCGGCGCCCCGGAGGACCGGCCCGCCCGGCTGTCGGTCGGCGTCGTGGGCGCGGGCCGCGTCGGCTCGGCGCTCGGCTCGGCGCTCGAACTGGCCGGGCACCGCGTCGTGGCCGCGACGGCCGTGTCGGCGCGGTCGCGGGAGCGGGCGGCCGACCGGCTGCCCGGCGCGGCCGTCACCGACCCGCGGGGCGCGGTGACCGCCGCCGACCTGGTGCTGCTGACCGTGCCCGACGACCAGTTGCCCGATCTGGCCGCGGGGTTCGCCGCGGCGGGCGTCCCGGTCGCGGGCAAGCTGGTCGTGCACACCAGCGGCCGGTTCGGCGCGGCCGTCCTGGACCCGCTGACCCGCGCGGGCGCGCTGCCGCTGGCGCTGCACCCGGTGATGACGTTCACCGGACGCCCCGACGACGTCGCGCGGCTCGCCGGGATCTCGTTCGGCGTCACCGCGCCGGAGCCGCTGCGGCCGGTCGCCGAGGCGCTCGTCGTCGAGATGGGCGGGGAGCCGGTGTGGATCCCCGAGGAGCGGCGGCCGCTGTACCACGCGGCGCTCGCGGGCGGCGCGAACCACCTGGTCACGCTGGTCGTCGAGGCGATGGACCTGCTGCGCGGCGCCGGGGTGGACGAGCCGGGCGCGATGCTCGGGCCGCTGCTGGGCGCGGCGCTCGACAACGCGCTGCGGCTCGGCATCGACGGGCTGACCGGACCGGTCGCGCGCGGCGACGCGGGGACGGTCGCCGATCACGTCGCGGAGCTCGGGAAGGTGTCGCCGGAGAGCCGCCGCGCCTACGTCGCGCTGGCCCGGCTGACCGCCGACCGGGCGCTCGGCGCCGGGATGCTCAAGCCGGAGGACGCCGAACGGCTCCTCGAGGCACTGGCGGACTGACCGTCTTGTACCGGTACGGACCGCGGCCGGACGGGCCGCGGCAGGACGAGAACGAGTCGAGGGGAGCGTCGTGACGCCCGTCATCGCGAGGACGCGGGAGGAGCTGGCCGCCGCCCGGAAGTCCGTGCCCGGCACGCTGGCGCTCGTCCCGACCATGGGGGCGCTGCACGAGGGGCATCTGTCCCTGATGCGGGAGGCGCGCGCGCGTGCGGACGGCGTGGCCGTCAGCATCTTCGTGAACCCGCTGCAGTTCGGCCCCGGTGAGGACTTCGACCGATACCCCCGGACGTTCGAGGACGACGTCGCGGCGTGCGCGCGCGTGGGCGTGGACGTGGTGTTCGCGCCGACCCGCGACGTGATGTATCCGGCGGAGCCGCAGGTGACGCTGAAGTCGGGGCCGATGGGTTCCGTGGTCGAGGGCGCGTCCCGTCCGGGCCACTTCGACGGAATGCTCACCGTCGTCCTGAAGTTGTTGAACCTGGTACGTCCCGATGTGGCCGTCTTCGGGGAGAAGGACGCGCAGCAGCTCGCCCTGATCCGCCGGATGGTCGCGGATCTGAACGTGCCCGTGGAGATCGTCGGCGCGCCGACCGTCCGGGAGCCGGACGGGCTGGCGCTGTCGAGCCGCAACCGCTACCTGTCGCCGGACGAGCGCCGCACCGCGCTCGCGCTGTCGCGGGCGCTGCGGGCCGGTGCGGACGCCGCCGCGGCGGGGGCCGGTCCGGACGCGGTGCTCGGTGCGGCCCGCGCGGAGCTGGCCGCGGCCGCGGCGGCCGAGCCGCCGCTGGAACCCGACTACCTCGTGCTCGTCGACCCGGCGACGTTCACCGAGGTCACCGCCGACCACGCCGGGCCGGCCGTGCTCGCCGTCGCCGGACGCGTCGGCGCCACCCACCTGATCGACAACGTTCCCCTCCAGCTCACCAAGGAGCACTGATGTTCCGGACGATGTTCAAGTCGAAGATCCACCGCGCCACGGTGACCCAGGCGGACCTGCACTACGTGGGGTCGCTGACCATCGACCAGGACCTGATGGACGCCGCCGACCTGCTGCCCGGCGAGCAGGTCCACATCGTCGACATCGACAACGGGGCCCGGCTGGAGACGTACCTGATCGCGGGCGAGCGCGGCTCCGGCGTGATCGGGATCAACGGGGCGGCGGCCCGGCTGGTGCAGCCCGGCGACCTGGTGATCATCATCAGTTACGCGCAGCTCAGCGACGCCGAGGCGCGCGAGTTCGTCCCGCAGGTGGTGCACGTCGACCGTTCCAACCGGATCATCTCGCTGGGCACCGACCCCGCCGAGCCGGTCCCCGGCGGGGACGGCGTCCGCGGGGACGTGCTGTCGCCGTCGGGCCGCTGAGCGGCCTTTCTGCGGCGGGCCCCGCGTTCGACCGGTCGCGACGGGCGGGCCGTCCGGGTCTCCGGGCGGCCCGCCCGCCTTGTTCGGGGGCCGGGGAATAGTCCGGCCGGGGGTTAGTGTCACAATGACGAGAATCGAGCCCCCGGAGGAGGGCCCATGATCCCTTCCGCGCTGACCGCCCCCGAACCCGGCTGGACCGCCCGCGCCGACATCGTCGTCGTCGGCTCCGGCATCGCCGGTCTCGTCGCCGCGCTCCGCTGCCGCCCGCACGGGCGCGTCCTGCTCGTCACGAAGGCGCTGCTGGACGCCGGCTCCACGCGCTGGGCGCAGGGCGGGATCGCCGCCGCCCTCGCCCCCGACGACACCCCCGCCGAGCACCTGGCCGACACGCTCGTCGCCGGGGTCGGGCTGTGCGACGAGGACGCCGTCCGCGCCCTGGTCACCGAGGGGCCGGACGCCGTCCGCGACCTCATCGACCTCGGTGCGGCGTTCGACCGGGCCGACGGCGGGTCCATCGCGCTGACCCGCGAGGGCGGGCACCGGCGGCGCCGCATCGCGCACGCGGGCGGCGACGCGACCGGCGCGGAGATCAGCCGGGCGCTGCTCGCCGCGCTCAAGGACTCCGGCGTCGAGGTGATCGAGCACGCGCTCGTCCTCGACCTGCTCAAGGACGCGGACGGCCGCGCCGCCGGGATCACCCTGCACGTGATGGGAGAGGGCCAGCCCGCGGGCGTGGGCGCCGTCCGTGCACGCGCCGTCGTCCTCGCGACCGGCGGGCTCGGGCAGGTCTTCTCCGCCACCACGAACCCCGAAGTGTCCACGGGCGACGGCGTGGCCCTCGCGTTGCGTGCGGGCGCGGACGTCACCGATCTCGAGTTCGTCCAGTTCCACCCCACCGTGCTCTGGCTCGGGGAGGGGGCGCGCGGGCAGCAGCCCCTCATCTCGGAGGCCGTCCGGGGCGAGGGCGCCCACCTGACCGACCTCGCGGGCGAACGGTTCATGGTCGGGCGCCACGAACTCGCCGAGCTCGCGCCGCGCGACGTCGTCGCCAAGGGGATCATGAACCGGATGCGGGAGACCGGCGCGGCCTGCATGCTCCTGGACGGGCGGCACCTCGGCGCCGCGATGTGGGAGTCGCGCTTCCCGACGATCCTCGCCGCGTGCCGGCACCACGGCATCGACCCCGTCACCGAGCCGATCCCGGTCGTCCCCGCCGCGCACTACGCGAGCGGCGGCGTCCGCACGGACCTGCACGGGCGCACGTCCGTCCCCGGCCTGTACGCGTGCGGCGAGGTCGCCTGCACGGGCGTGCACGGCGCGAACCGGCTCGCGTCCAACTCGCTGCTCGAGGGGCTCGTGTTCGCCGCGCGGATCGCCGCCGCCCTCCCCGGCGACCTCGCGAACGCGGCGGACGCCCCGCCGGCGCGGCCCGGGCCGGGCGCGGGCGCCCTGCTGGACCCGGCGCGGCGGGCGGACGTCCAGCGGATCATGACCGGGTACGCGGGCGTCCTGCGCGGCGCGGACGGCCTGGCCGCCGCGGCCCGCGAACTCGCCGCCCTCCCCGGCGCGGGCGCCGCCCCCGGCGTGGAGGCGTGGGAGGTCACGAACCTGCACACGGTCGCGTCCGCGATCGTCGCCGCCGCCCGGCGCCGCGAGGAGACGCGCGGCAGCCACTGGCGCGAGGACTTCCCGGAACGTTCCGACGCGCGCTGGCGCGGCCACCTGGTCACCCGGCTCGCCCGGACGGCCGCGGGGAACGATCGCACCGAACTGGTCACCACCTACGAACCCGCGAAGGGGACACGCGCATGACACCCGAGACGGACGCGGCGCTGCGGGCCGCCGGGCTCGATCCACAGGCTGTGGAGAACCTTGTGCGGGCGGCGCTCGCCGAGGACGGCGACACCGACGTCACCAGCGAGCCGATCTTCGCACCGGGCGACACCGCCACCGGGGACTTCACCGCCCGCGAGGAGGGCGTCGTCGCGGGCGTCCCGGTCGCCGCGGTCGTGTTCGACCTGCTCGGCGTGGTGCACGAGGCGAAGGTCGCGGACGGCGGCCGGGTCGTCCCCGGGCAGGTGCTCCTCTCGGTGAGCGGCCCGACCCGGGCGGTGCTGCGCGCGGAACGGACGGCCCTCAACCTGCTGACGCACCTGTCCGGAATAGCGACGGCGACGCGGCGCTGGGCGGACGCCGTCGACGGCACGAAGGCGCGCGTCCGCGACACCCGCAAGACCCTCCCCGGCCTGCGCGCCCTCCAGAAGTACGCGGTGCGCTGCGGCGGCGGCGTCAACCACCGCATGGGCCTGCACGACGCCGCGCTCATCAAGGACAACCACGTCGCCGCGGCCGGATCGGTCACCCGCGCCTTCCAGGCCGTCCGGGACGTGTACCCCGCGTTGCACGTCCAGGTGGAGTGCGACACCCTCGCGCAGGTGGAGGAGGCGCTGGCCGCGGGCGCGCGCGCGATCCTGCTCGACAACATGACGGACGCCGAAATGTCCGAGGCCGTCCGGCTTGTGGCGGGGCGGGCGGAACTCGAGGCGAGCGGTGGCCTTACCCTGGAGCGGGCCCGAGACGTCGCCGTGACCGGAGTGGACTACCTTGCCGTCGGCGCGCTGACGCACTCGGCGCGCGTGTTCGACATCGGCCTTGACTTCACCTGACCAGCGGGGACCTGATGCTGCTCACCATCGACGTCGGTAACACCCAGACCGTGCTCGGCCTGTTCGAGGGCGAGGAGGTGATCGAGCACTGGCGGATCAACACCGATCCCCGGCGCACCGCCGACGAGATCGCCGTGGTCCTGCAGGGCCTGGTGCAGCAGAGCCCGCTGCTCGCCGAGACCGACATCAGCGGCATCGCGCTGTGCTCGACCGTCCCGTCCGTGCTGCACGAGATGCGGGAGATGTGCCGCCGCTACTACGGTGACGTCCCCGCGGTGATCGTGGAACCGGGCGTCAAGACCGGGGTGCCCGTCCGGATGGACAACCCCAAGGAGGTCGGCGCCGACCGGGTCGTGAACGCGCTCGCCGCCGTGCACACCCACGGCGGCCCCGCGCTCGTCGTCGACTTCGGCACCGCGACCACGTTCGACGCCGTCTCCGCCAAGGGCGAGTACGTCGGCGGCGCCATCGCCCCCGGCATCGAGATCTCGATAGACGCGCTGTCGTCGCGCGGCGCCCAGCTCCACAAGATCGAGCTCGTGCGGCCGCGCAACGTCATCGCCAAGAACACCGTCGAGGCGCTCCAGTCCGGGATCATCTTCGGGTTCGCCGGCCAGGTCGACGGGATCGTCGAGCGGATGGCCGACGAGCTCGCCGCCGACCCCGACGAGGTCACCGTCATCGCGACCGGCGGGCTCGCCCCGCTCGTCCTCGAGGAGTCCCGCAGCATCGACGTGTTCGAGCCGTGGCTCACCCTCATCGGGCTCCGGCTGATCTACGAGCGCAACACGGCCTGACGGCCCGTCCGCAGCAGGCACAACGCCGCGAGCCCGGACAGGACGGCCAGGAGCAGCGCCATCGGGACGGCCCGCGCCAGCACGGTCAGCAGCAGCGGCGTGAACATCCCCGCGTAGATCACCGCGTACGCGACGGCCGTCAGGCCCGCCAGCTCGTCCGGCGCGGCGATGCGGGCCGTCTCGCCGAGGCTGTAGGTCAGCACGAACCCGTAGCCGAGGCCCAGCGGGACGGCCGCCGCCGCGGTCAGCGCGGGCTCGCGCAGCGCGACCGTCAGCGCGGCCACCAGCAGCCCGGCCGACACGGCGGCCAGCCCGGCGCGGGCGACGAGCCGCGGATGCCGCGCCTCCAGCCGCCGCGCGAACGGCTGCGCCGCCATGCCCGCGCCGAGCGTCAGCGCGGTGACCAGGCCCGCGTGGACGAGCGGCGCCTGCCGCACCGGGACGACCGACGGCAGCAGCGCGAACGCGCTCGTCGGCGCGGCGAACGTCCAGATCGCGACCGGGACGACCGACGTGCGGAACGCGGGCCGCCGCAGCCCGTCGAGCCGCAGCCCTCCCGAGGCCCGCCGGACGTGCCGGACGTCCGGGACGCGCGCCGCCGCGGGCACCGTCACCGCCATGATCAGCAGGTGCGGCGCGTACGCGGTGACCAGCGGGAGCGGCGCCCACTGCGCGATCAGCGCCGCCGCGAGCGGCCCGGCGCCGAACCCGGCCGACACCGCCAGCGCGGTGGCCCGCACGCCCGGCCCGGGCGCCAGCTCCTTGACCCACGCGGTGCCCGCCGCGAGGACCGCGCCCGTCACCGCCCCCGCGAGCAGCCGTCCCGCGTACAGCAGCTCCGGCACCGCCGCCCCGGCCATCAGGACGAGCGTCACCGGGCCGGACGCGCACGCGGCCGGCAGCGCGACGCGGCGGCGCCCGAACCGGTCGGACAGCGGCCCGCCGGCCGCGAGACCGGGCACGAGCCCGAGCGCGTACACGCCGAACATCGCCTGCGCGGCGCCGCCGCCGAGGTGCAGCCGCTCGGTGTAGAGCCCGAGCAGCGACGCGAACTGGTTGGCGCCCCAGCCGACGCCGAACATGATCAGCGCCACCGGGAGCCAGCGCCCGGGAGACGACCCCGACTTGTCCATGATCCCTGTCTATGGCGCCCGCGCCCGCCCAGCCCGGCCCCTTCACGTTTCGCGAACCGCCCGCCCGGCGGGGCGTCGGCCCCTGCGCGGACGGTCCCGCCCGCCGGTGTCCGTGCGGGTCGTGGTGTGCCGGCTCGGCCCGCCCGCCGGCGCGTCCGCCCGGACCGCCGGACCGCACGCCCGGCGGGCGCCGTGTGACGCCGGTCGCGTGGGCTCCCGCTGCGGCATTCGGGGCGATTAACGTGAACGGCATGGAACTGCGGGAACTGGCGTCGTTCCTCGCGGTCGTGGAGGAGGGGCAGTTCGCGCGCGCTGCGGCGCGGCTGTTCCTGTCGCCGCCCGCCGTGACCGCGCACGTCCAGCGGCTCGAACGCGACCTCGGCGTCCGGCTGCTGGAACGCTCCCCGCTGCGGCTCACCGAAGCCGGCGAACGGTTCGTGCCGCACGCCCGCGCGGCGGTCGCCGCCGCGAACGCCGCCGTCGCGGCGGCCGCCGAACCGGGCGGCGGCGCGCGCCCGGGCACCGGCGGGACGGTGCTGCGCGTCGGGATCATGGGGCACGGGTCCGCCGAGCTCACCCCCGCGATCGTGCGCGCGTTCCGCCGCGCCCGTCCCGACGTGCGGCTCGCCATCGAACCGCTCGACTTCACCGAGCACGTCACCGCGCTCGTCGAGAACCGCGTGGACGTCGCGTTCGTCCGTCCCGCGCCCGACGACGAGCGCATCGACGTCGACGTGCTGACGACCGAGCCGCGGATCGTGTGCGTCCCCGCGGACGGACCGTTCGGGGACGCCGCGACGCTGCGGCTCGCGGACGTCCTCGACCTGCCGATCGTCGAGGTGCCCGACTTCACCCCCGCCGTGTTCGCCGACTACCTGTACTTCACCCGCGCGGTCAACGGCGAGCGGGGACGGCGCGGGCCCGACCTGGCCCGCACCCCGCAGGACGTGCTGCTGAGCGTCGCCGCCGGACGCGGCGTCGGTTCGGCGCTCGCGTCGTTCGCCCGCTTCTACCCGTGGCCCGGCGTCCGGTACGTCCCGATCGTGGACGCGCCCTGGGACAGCAGCGTCCTCGCGACGCGCCGCGGCGACCCGAGCGGCCCGGTGCGGGCGTTCCGGGCGCTGGCGGCCGCGCTGGCCCGCGACGCGGGCCCCGTGCTGCGAGGGACGGCCGGACCCGGACCGCTCGCGCCGGACGCGTCCGCTCAAGTGGTTCGCGGGGCACTGAGCGGGCTCGATAGCCTTGAGGGGTGAGTGACGAGACCCTCGATGACCTTCCGGAGCAGATGCGCGTTCGCCGGGAGAAGCTCGACCGGCTGCGCGAGAGCGGGATCGACCCCTACCCGGTGTCCTTCCCGCGCACTGCGACCATCACCGAGGTCCGCGAGAAACACCCCGACCTGGAGCCGGGCACCGAGACGGGCGAGCGGGCCGGCGTCACCGGGCGGGTCATGCTCGTCCGCAACGGCGGCAAGCTGTGCTTCGCGACGATCCGCGACGGCGGCGGCGAGATCCAGGTGATGCTGTCGCTCGCGAACGTCGGGCAGGAGCAGCTCGACTTCTGGAAGCGCGAGGTCGACCTCGGCGACCACATCGGCGTCGAGGGCGAGGTGATCACGTCCCGGCGCGGCGAGCTGTCGATCATGGCCGACCGGTTCGCGATCACGTCCAAGTGCCTGCGCCCGCTGCCGGAGAAGCACGCCGGCCTCACCGACCCCGAGGCGCGGGTGCGGCAGCGGTACGTCGACCTGATCGTCAACGACGAGGCCCGCCGGATGGCGCGGATCCGCAGCGCCACCGTGCGCGCCGTCCGCGACTTCTGGCACGACGAGGGCTACCTCGAGGTCGAGACGCCGATGCTGCAGCCCGTCCACGGCGGTGCGACGGCGCGCCCGTTCACCACGCACATCAACGCGTACGGCATGGACCTCTACCTGCGGATCGCCATCGAGCTGTACCTGAAGCGGCTCGTCGTCGGCGGGATCGAGAAGGTCTTCGAGATCAACCGGAACTTCCGCAACGAAGGCGCCGACTCGACGCACAACCCCGAGTTCACGATGCTCGAGGCGTACGGGACGTATCTCGACTACAACGACATGGCCGACCTGACCCAGCGGATGTACCAGAAGGCGGTCGTCGCCGCGCTGGACACCACGGTCGTCGTCCACGACGGCCAGGAGATCGACCTCGGCGTGACCGAGTGGCCGCGGATCACGCTGTACGGGTCGGTGTCGGAGGCGCTCGGCGAGGAGGTCACCCCGCACACGCCGCTCGAGGCCGTCCGCAAGCTCGCGGACGGGCGCGGCGTGAGCTGGGACCCCAAGTGGGGCCAGGGCAAGCTCGTCCAGGAGATCTTCGAGGAGCTGATCGAGCACACGCTCGTCCAGCCGACGTTCGTCATGGACTTCCCGGTGGAGACCTCCCCGCTGACCCGGCAGCACCGCGAGGAGCCGCTGCTCACCGAGAAGTGGGACCTCATCGGCTTCGGCACCGAGCTCGGCACCGCCTACTCGGAGCTGATCGACCCGATCGAGCAGCGCCGCCGGCTCACCGAGCAGTCGCTGCTGGCCGCGGGCGGCGACCCCGAGGCCATGCAACTGGACGAGGACTTCCTGCGGGCGCTCGAGTACGCGATGCCGCCGACCGGCGGGATGGGCGCCGGCATCGACCGGATGATCATGGCCTTCACCGGCAAGGGCATCCGGGAGACGATCCTGTTCCCCCTGGTCAAGCCCGAGTAGCCCGTCAAGCCCGAGTAGCCCGAGTAGCCGGTCAAGCCCGAGTGGCCCGCTGCGGGCGGGACGTGCTCCGCGCCGCCGCGCGCGGCCGCCTGAGCCGTCCCGTCCGTCCGGGCCCGTGTCCCGGGGCGTGCTCAGGCGGAGTCGCGGACGACGAGCTCGGGCTTCAGCACGACCTGCCGGTGCTGGTGCGACCGGCCCTCGCGGATCTCGGCGAGGGCCAGTTCGGCGGCCTCCCAGCCGAGTTCGCGGCGCGGCTGCCGGATCGTGGTGATCGGCACGGCGGCGCTGGCGGCGAGCTCGATGTCGTCGTAGCCGATGACCGCGATGTCGGCGGGCACCCGGACGCCCAGCCGCGTCAGCTCGTTGATCAGCCCGATGGCGAGGAGGTCGTTGGCGCAGAACACGCCGTCCGGGCGCGGCGACATCGCCAGGATCCGCTGCGCCGCCGCCCGTCCCTCGGTGATGCTGAGCGCCTCCTGCACCAGCACCCGGGGCGTGTCGAGGCCCGCCTCGACGAGCATGCGGGCCGCGCCGTCCCGCCGGTGGACGCACGGCGCCGGCTCGGGCCGTCCGGTCACGAACGCCACCCGGGCGCAGCCCGCGGCGAGCAGGTGCGCGGCCGCGGTCTCGCCGCCCGCGACGTGGTCGACCCGGGCGGAGCACGCGTCGGACGCGTCCCGGTCGATCAGCACGACGCTGAGCCCGGCGGCGCGCAGCTCGGCGATGCGGCGGGGACCGAGCCCGACCGGGATGATGAGGGCTCCGGCCACCCGGTGCTCCGCGAGCAGATCGAGCGAGCGCCGCTCCTTGACCGACGAGTTGTCGCTGGAGATCCACAGGGCGTCGTGGCCCGCCTCGTTCAGCGCGAGTTCGGCGCCCCGCGCGACGTCGCTCGCGTAGGGGTTCGTCAGGTCCTCGACGATGACGCCGAAGGCGCGGCGGGGCTCGCGACGCGCACCCGCGGACGCGGCGCCGGCCGCCCCGTCGCCGGCGGCCCCGTCGATCGTCCCGTCGATCGTCCCGTCGGCGGTCTCCGCGCCGCCGGGCCGGCCCGGGCGGGGGCCCTGGCGCAGTCGGCGGGCGGACTCGTTGCGGACGAACCCGAGCTCGTCGATCGCAGCGCGCACACGGTCACGGGTGGCTTCGGCCACGAGGTCTGGCCGGTTTAGGACATTCGAAACGGTCCCAACTGAGACCCCGGCTCGCTTCGCCACCTCACGGATACTGGTCTGTGGCAACTCGCTCCTCATCCGCCCCCGGGCACGTTCTCCCAGGTAGCGGCATTCTCTATCGCGCGGGCTCGAACGGCCCGTCACACAAGGCGACCATACGAGCACACAAGGCATTTGACCACCGCTTGACGGGCCGGATCCGGCCGCCTAGCGTTCCGAGCCGAAGCGTAGCTTGAAACGATTCATGATCTTCGCCTGCGGCGAGGACCAGGTGGATCCGAGGAAGGGACGGGCGCGGATGGCTGGCGACCAGAGCCCGTGTCGTCCGGAAGGCCAACGACTGAATCGTCACCCGGAGTTCCCCCGCGCATCCCCGCAATCGGCCGATCGGCCACCTCCGGCCAAGCTCGTGAGACAGCAAGGGAACCTGATGATCTAGTCCGGAGGGCTCCGGACCCGGCAACCCAACGCGCGTACACGAGGCCGAACCCGTGCCTGTGCAGCGGACGGCTGCATCCCCGCGGTCATCACCACGGACGAGGGAGGACGGAGTGGAACAGGCCACACTCGCACGTCGTGGCACCGACGAGTTCGGGCTGAGCGAGGAGGAGATCCGACTGCTGGCCCAGATCGCGAGCGGTGTCACCGCCGATGTGGCGGCACGAAAGCTGGAACTGAGCGCGCGGACCCTGCGCCGCCGGTTGCGCACCATCTGCGACCGGCTGGAGGTCGGCACCCCCATCGAGGCCGTGGTGTGGGCGGCCCGGAGGCAGCTCATCTAGCGTGCGCACGCGGCGTCCGCCCGGGGGAAGGCGGGCGTCACCGGCAGGACCAGGCGGCACACTCACCGACGCGAACTCCGTCCGACCCCGCGGCGGCGGCGCCGGCTCCCCGGCAGGTAGGTCCCTCCGGGAGGCGCCGCCGCGGACGTTGTTCCCACGGCCGCCCGGTTCACCGACGCCCGTTTCACGCGACGCCCGTTTCACGCGACGCGCACGCCGCCCGCGAACGGCCGTCCCGCCATGGGCGCGATCCGGACGACGTCGCCGGTGTGCGGCGCGTGGATCATCTTCCCGTCGCCGACGTACATGCCCATGTGGTGCAGGTCGGAGTGGAAGAACACCAGGTCGCCCGGCTGCAGCTCGCTCCGTGAGACGCGCACGCCCGAGGCGAACTGGCTGCCGGTGTAGTGCGGCAGGTTGATCCCGACCTGCTTGTAGGCCCACATCGTCAGCCCCGAGCAGTCGAAGCTGCCCGGACCGGCCGCGCCCCACACATACGGACGTCCGAGCTTGCTCATCGCGTGCTTCAGCGCGCGCGCCGCCTTGCCCGTGCCGATCACCGGCAGTTCGGCGAGCTTCTCCGGCGCCCGCTTGATCACCTTGCCGCGGATCTTCTCGTACTCCCGCGTGATCTTCTCGCGCTGCTCCTCGACCTGCCTTTTCAGCCCGGTCGCCTGCGCGGCGCGCTGCTCGGCGGACTTGCGCGCGCGTTCGGCGGCCTGCATCGCCCGCATGTACGTGACGACTTCGGTGCTCTGCTGCTCGGCGAAGTAGTCGAAGGTGGCGGCCTGGTCGAGGACGGCCTGCGGGTCCTGGGACGCGACGAACGTGACGGCCGGGTCGTCCCCGCCGTGCATGTACCGGGCCGCGGCGAGACGTCCGATCTCCTTCCGCAGCGCCTCGAACGCCCCGCGCTGCTTCTCGGCGTTCACCTTGGACGCCTCGGCGGCCCGCTCCGCCTGGTCCAGCCTCACCCGGAGGCCGTTGTACTGCTCGGTGAGCTTCTCGAACTCGTCGGCGAGCCGGTACGCCTCGGAGGCGAGGTTCCCGGCGGACGGCCCCGGGTCGGCGAGCGCCGCCGAGCCGTACCGCGGGACGGCGGCGTGCGGGGCCGCCGAGACGACGGCGAGCGCCGCGGCCACCGTCGCCGTCCGGCCGAGGACGAGCGCGGCCGGACGGCGGGCGAGGCCGGTGCGGCGCGGACGGGACGCGGGACGCGGGGGCTCCATGCGATCTCCTCTCCTCGTCGCCTGCCGGGCGCGGCTCCGGGACCCGGGCGGCCGGAGGCCCGGACGACCGTCCACGGCGCTCGCGGCGCGGCACGGGGCCATGCGGTCTGGTGGATCACCCTGACGGTGCGGCTCCTCCGGGAACACGACCCCGGGCGCCGGCGAAAAACGGAACGCCCCGCCGTCCGGAACGGCCGGTGGCCCTCGGACGGGGCGGTCCGGCCCGCTTCCGCAGCGGGCCGACATCAGCGCAGGACACTAACGGAACCCGTGCGGGTTTCCAACAAGAACGCGCGAAGACGCAGGTCACCGCCCGTGTCCCGTGCGCGGCGTCCGTACCGGGGCGCGAGGTTCGGTAATGTCGCCTGTTTGTGGAAGTCGAGATCCGGCGTGCACGCACCGCCGACGTCAGGGAGATCCGCAGGCTGGTCGACATGTACGCCGGGTCGGGACGACGCCTGCTGAAGAAGACCACGGTGACGCTCTACGAGGACGTCCAGGAATTCTGGGTCGCCGAGGACGCCCAGGCGGGCGGCCGCGTCATCGGCTGCGGTGCCCTGCACGTGATGTGGGAGGACCTCGCGGAGGTGCGCTCGGTCGCCGTCGACAAGGGGTACGGCGGGCGCGGAATCGGCCACCGGATCGTCGCGCGGCTGCTCGAAACCGCCCGTGAACTCGGCGTCCGGAGGGTCTTCTGCCTTACCTTCGAAGTGGAGTTCTTCGCCCGTCACGGTTTCCGTCAGCTTCTGGGGACTCCGGTGTCGCCAGAGGTGTACGAGGAGCTTCTCCGTTCGTACGACGAAGGCGTGGCCGAGTTCCTGGACCTCGACAGGGTGAAGCCGAATACCTTGGGCAACACCCGGATGTTGCTTCGCCTGGAGGACTGACCGAATGAGCGAATCCCCCCACCGCGGCCGGCCGTACCAGCCGCCGCAGGGTCAGGGGTCCTACGGCCCCCCGCCCTCGTACCAGGGTCCCCAGTGGCAGCAACCGCAGCGCCCCCAGCAGCCCGCGCAACCCCCGGCGCGGCAGCAATGGCAGCAGCAGCCCGCCCAGCAGCAGCAGTGGCAGCAGCAACCGTCCTATGACCCGTCATACGGCGGCGGTTACGGCGGGGGATACGACCCCGGCCACGGGCATCACGGGGCGCCGTCCCACGGAGACTCCTACGCCGGCACGCCCCTGGCCCCCATCCTGCGCCGGGCCGGGGCCCGCATCATCGACAACTCGATCGTCGCGGTGTTCGGGTTCGCGCTCGTCCTGCCGGTCGTCGTCGGCACGGTCGGCCTCGACCGGGCCGGGAGCACGGCCGAGGACGAGGGCGGCATCTGGAACTGGCCCATCATCTTCACGCTGTTCTGCGTGCTCTCGGTGCTGCCGTTCATCTACGAGGCCGTGCAGCTGGCCCTGTGGGGACGCACGTGGGGCAAGCGGCTCCTCGGCATCGGCGTCGTCCAGGCGCGGCCCGAGGGCGAGCCGCTGACGACGACGCAGGGCGTCTGGCGCGCCGGGATCACGCACATCGCGTACCAGCTCGGTGTGTTCTTCTTCCTCGTCCTCGCGGTGATGGTGTGGAGCTACGCCGCCTACGGCATGCTGCTCGTCTGGATCGGCATGGTCATGGCCCACCTCTGGGCGATCTGGGACCAGCCCCTCCACCAGGCCCTCCACGACCGCTTCTCCAACACCCTGGTCATCGACGAGCGCGCGCTGTACGACGACGGGCACGGGCACGACGACCACGGGCACGGCGAGACCAC
Source organism: Actinomadura sediminis (assembly GCF_042675525.1). Classification (NCBI taxonomy): domain Bacteria; kingdom Bacillati; phylum Actinomycetota; class Actinomycetes; order Streptosporangiales; family Thermomonosporaceae; genus Actinomadura; species Actinomadura sediminis. Next base: position 18,162 of record NZ_JBHTJA010000001.1, on the reverse strand, counting down.
CGAGTTCGTCCGCTAACGCCGGGGAGGACGGCGATGGAGACGTCGCAGCCCGCCTTCGAGGAACCGCCCGGGACGTCCGAGGCGCCCGGGACGGACGGGACGTCCGCCGTTCGGCTGCTCGCCGAACCGGGCCAGCGGCTCCTCGCCCGCATCGTCGACACGCTGATCGTCGGCCTGCCCGTCATGCTCGTCCTCCGCGAGACGGTGCCGGGCGGAGCCCTCGACCTCGTCGCGCCGCCGGCGGTCGCCGGCTGCCTGCTCGTGTACGAGGCCGTCCAGCTCGCCCTCTGGGGACGGACGCCCGGCAAGCGCGTCGCCGGGATCGAGGTCGTCCGCGCGGAGACCGTCCGGGCCGAGGCCGTCCTCGACCGGCACGACGAGGACGCGCCGCCCCCGGACGTCCGCCCGGACGTCCGCCCGGACGGCGGGCCCGGCGGCGCCCGGGCGGACGACCCCGCGCGGCTCGGCGCCCTGCGCGGCGCGCTCCGCGCGGCGGTCTACTCGGTCCCGATCGTGGCCCGTCCCGTTCCCGTGGCCGGGCTGCTCGCGGGCGTGTTCTGGGTCGCGAACGCGGGCCTGCTGTTCGAGGGACGAAGCCGCCAGGCGCTCCACGACAGGCTCGCGGGCACCGTTGTGGTCAAACGGCCGGACGTCCGTTCCACGACGTTCTGACGGGCCTCTCAGAAGCCCGCGGACGCGCCCCCCGGGCGCCCGTCCGGTCCCCTTCCCGAAGGGCTTCGGTGCCCGCCACCGGCCCGCCCCCGAGCCCGCTTCCCCGCTCCCTTCCGTGGACCATCGGCCGCACAACTGCGGCGGCACCGCCGGTTTTGGGGAGTGGCCCTCCGCGTTTCGGACGCCCGCGTTCCCCGGGCGAATCCCAGCTCGTTCCGGTTACGGCCGCGAATCGCCGAGGATCTGTCCCGTCCCGGACGAGCCCTCCGGTTTGGGATGGGCGCGCCGGGGCACTCCAGCCGCCCATGGAAGTGGGGAGGCGGGTCGGATTGTGTCGCTTATCAACCGATTTCGGGATGGAGGCCGGCCGCCGCGCTTCGGCCGGTGCGGCGGCACGGACACTTCGCGCCGCCGCCGAGGCAACCGATTTTCGCCCGCCGCCCCCGCGGCGTTATCGAGCGACATGCGCCGGTGACGGCCCGTAAGCCCTGCGCCACCGGGGCTCCCGGGCCCCGTGCTTTCCCGTCCGGTGCGGTTAGTGCCGTTACGCCAGGGTTAATCGGTGCTGGGCGATGTTGGCGCGCCGTACCTGTTAAGGTCCCCCGCAGACCCTTTTCCACCCTCGCCGCCGCGGCGTCCCCGGACCGGGGGCGTCCGCATGGCCTCCGCTAACCTCCCAGGTCGGCGCGGGTGGGCAGTGACGTGGGTCACGCCCGAAATCCGCCGAGCCGGGCGCCCGCACGCAAATTCATACGGACCCGCCCGCGACCTGACGGGCCACCGAGCGCTGCCCTCCGGGATTCGATGAGGGCGATTACGATGAGTTACCAGGGGGGAAGGGGACTTCCTCGCGAGTGTTGAATTGTCATCCACGCACATCGCGGTATATCTTTGTCAACCAATGCAGTTTGCTCCAGCGAAAGGTCTGTCCTCATGGCACAGAAGGTTCAGGTGCTTCTCCTCGACGACCTCGACGGTGGTGAGGCGGACGAGACCGTGACGTTCTCGCTCGACGGCGCCTCCTACGAGATCGATCTGAGTGACGCCAACGCAAAGAAGCTGCGGGATTCCCTGCAGCCGTTCGTGGAGAAGGCGCGCAAGGCGGGCACCGTCAGCCGCAACAAGCGGCGGCAGCGGGGCGCCTCCAGCCGTGAGCGCAGCGCCGAGATCCGGACCTGGGCCAAGAACAATGGCATCAAGGTCAATGAGCGCGGCCGCATCCCCGCCCACGTGATCGAAAAGTACGAGGCGGCGCACTGACCCGGCCGGCCGACGGCCCGCCTCCGTCCGCGGGGCGGGCCGTTCGCGTCCGCACCCGGGCCGAACGGGCGGGCCGGACCCGTCGAGGGTGAAGTCCCTCGGCTGGAAGAACTCGACGCGCCACTTCGTTATACGAGGGGACCGCACGCGCACGTCCGTCCGGCGCCCGAAGAAGGGCGTCCGGCCGGACCCGGAATCGGCGCCGTTCGGGCGAACGAACCCGTTCGCTTCTGGCGTAGCGTTCCGGACGTTTCGCGGGGCGCGCGACGAGGTAGACCCGGCCGTCAAGGCACACCTTCTCCGGACTCGGGCGCGCCCTGAACTACCTGCGGAAAGCCCCCGTTCGCTTGGGGCGTAGCGGGAACATGACGCACCGATGCGGTAGTTGGATGAGACTGAACAGCGCTTAGCTGGGGAACGTCTCCTGGTGGGAGTGCACCGGGTGGCCTCCTCGGGGCGGGCTAGCATGCGGAAGGACAGTTCCGGACGTTCCGGACTCTGCCCAACCGCTCTGTGAGGAGCGACGAGATGTTCGAGAGGTTCACCGACCGCGCGCGGCGGGTTGTCGTCCTGGCACAAGAAGAAGCCAGGATGCTCAACCACAACTACATCGGCACCGAGCACATCCTCCTGGGTCTGATCCACGAGGGTGAGGGTGTCGCCGCAAAGGCTCTGGAGAGCCTGGGGATCAGCCTTGAGGCGGTGCGCCAGCAGGTCGAGGAGATCATCGGCCAGGGCCAGCAGGCGCCGTCGGGCCACATCCCGTTCACTCCGCGCGCCAAGAAGGTCCTTGAGCTGTCACTGCGCGAGGCGCTGCAGCTGGGCCACAACTACATCGGCACCGAGCACATCCTGCTGGGCCTGATCCGCGAGGGCGAGGGCGTCGCCGCGCAGGTCCTGGTGAAGCTGGGCGCCGACCTGAACCGGGTGCGGCAGCAGGTCATCCAGCTGCTGCACGGTTACCAGGGCAAGGAGCCGGCCGCCTCGGGCGGCCCCTCGGAGTCGGCTCCCTCCACCTCCCTCGTCCTCGACCAGTTCGGCCGCAACCTGACGCAGGCCGCGCGCGAGGGCAAGCTCGACCCGGTCATCGGCCGGGACAAGGAGATCGAGCGGGTCATGCAGGTGCTGTCCCGCCGCACCAAGAACAACCCCGTCCTCGTGGGCGAACCCGGCGTCGGCAAGACCGCCGTCGTCGAGGGCCTCTCCCAGAAGATCGTCAAGGGCGAGGTGCCCGAGACGCTGAAGGACAAGCAGCTGTACACCCTCGACCTCGGCGCGCTGGTCGCCGGGTCCCGCTACCGCGGCGACTTCGAGGAACGGCTGAAGAAGGTCCTGAAGGAGATCCGCACCCGGGGCGACATCATCCTGTTCATCGACGAGCTCCACACGCTCGTCGGCGCGGGCGCCGCCGAGGGCGCGATCGACGCCGCCAGCATCCTCAAGCCGATGCTGGCCCGCGGCGAGCTCCAGACCATCGGCGCCACCACCCTCGACGAGTACCGCAAGCACCTGGAGAAGGACGCCGCGCTCGAGCGCCGGTTCCAGCCGATCCAGGTCGCCGAGCCGTCGCTGGCGCACACCATCGAGATCCTCAAGGGCCTGCGGGACCGCTACGAGGCGCACCACCGCGTGTCGATCACCGACGGCGCGCTCGTCTCGGCCGCGCAGCTCGCCGACCGCTACATCAGCGACCGGTTCCTGCCGGACAAGGCGATCGACCTCATCGACGAGGCCGGCTCCCGGATGCGGATCCGCCGCATGACGGCGCCGCCGGACCTGCGCGAGTACGACGAGAAGATCGCCGACGTCCGCCGGGACAAGGAGTCCGCGATCGACGCGCAGGACTTCGAGAAGGCCGCCGCGCTCCGCGACTCGGAGAAGCAGCTGCTCGGCCAGAAGGCGCAGCGGGAGAAGGAGTGGAAGGCCGGCGACATGGACGTCGTCGCCGAGGTCACCGACGAGCTCATCGCCGAGGTCCTCGCCACCGCCACCGGCATCCCGGTGTTCAAGCTGACCGAGGAGGAGAGCTCCCGCCTCCTGCGCATGGAGGACGAGCTCCACAAGCGGGTCATCGGCCAGGAGGACGCCATCCGCGCGCTCTCCCAGTCGATCCGCCGCACCCGCGCCGGCCTGAAGGACCCGAAGCGTCCCGGCGGCTCGTTCATCTTCGCCGGCCCGTCCGGCGTCGGTAAGACCGAGCTGTCCAAGACGCTCGCCGAGTTCCTGTTCGGCGACGAGGACGCGCTGATCCAGCTCGACATGTCCGAGTTCATGGAGAAGCACACGGTCTCCCGCCTGTTCGGCTCCCCGCCCGGCTACGTCGGGTACGAGGAGGGCGGCCAGCTCACCGAGAAGGTGCGCCGTAAGCCGTTCTCGGTCGTCCTGTTCGACGAGATCGAGAAGGCCCACCAGGACATCTTCAACAGCCTCCTGCAGATCCTGGAGGACGGCCGCCTCACCGACGCGCAGGGCCGTGTCGTGGACTTCAAGAACACCGTCATCATCATGACGACGAACCTGGGGTCCAAGGACATCTCCAAGGGCGTCTCGATGGGCTTCGCCCGCCAGAACGACGAGCAGGGCTCGTACGAGCGGATGAAGGCCAAGGTCTCCGAAGAGCTCAAGCAGCACTTCCGGCCGGAGTTCCTCAACCGTGTCGACGACACGGTCGTGTTCCACCAGCTCACCCCGAAGGAGATCATCCAGATCGTCGATCTGATGATCGCCAAGGTGGACGAGCGGCTCCGCGACCGCGACATGGGCATCGAGCTCCGCCAGGAGGCCAAGGACCTGCTCGCCGAGCGCGGCTACGACCCCGTCCTGGGCGCCCGGCCGCTGCGCCGCACGATCCAGCGCGAGATCGAGGACCAGCTGTCGGAGAAGATCCTTTACAGCGAGCTCAAGCCCGGCCAGATCGTGATCGTGGGCACCGAGGGCACCGGCGAGGACGCGAAGTTCACCTTCAAGGGCGTCCCGAAGCCGACCACCGTTCCCGACAGCCCGCCCCCGATCGAGGGCGCGGTCAACTTCAACAAGGACTGACCGTCCTGCCGTAAAGGCCCGCACCGCCCAGGCGATGCGGGCCTTTTGGCGCTTCTTGGTGAACACGATACGTAACTGGTCAGTAACGGTTAGTCTTCGAACATGCCATCGAAGAACCACGAGCTCCCGCTGGAGATGGTGCGCAAGCAGCCAGATCTCGTCCCCGAGTTGCTGCGCAGCGTCTTCCCCGAAGAGGTCCCCCGAATGCCGGACGGTGAAGCAACGCTGACATCGGAGACCTACAACGCATTCCACCCGCAGGAACTCCGCTGCGACGCGACCATCCTCGTGGGCGACCCGAAGAAGCCCTCCCTGGGGATCATCGTCGAGTCGCAGTTGAGGGACGACCCAGGCAAGGGCTTCAGTTGGCCCGCGTACGTGGCGAACTTCCGGCTGCGCCACAAGTGCGACACGATCCTGCTCGTCTTCTGCCCGGACGAGCAGGTCGCCCGCGCCTGCTCCAACCCCATCCGCATGGGCCACCCGAACTGGAACCTCAAACCCCTGACCCTCCATCCGGGGGAGCTACCGCCGGTAACCGATCCGGAACAGGCGCGCAAATACCCCGCACTGGCCATCCTCAGCGCCGGCGCACACGTCGAAGGCCCAGATCAGGACGCCGTCAAGGACTGCTTTCTCCACGCCGTCCGCAGCGCGGCCGAACTTTGGAACCACGACATCGCCTCGCAGTACCATGACTACGGGTTGTCACGGGCATCGTCCGTGGCTCGCAAACTCCTGGAGGAACACATGCAGGCCAACGACTACGAGCTGCAGTCGGACTTCGCTCGCCGGTACGAGGCCAAGGGCGAGGCCAAGGGGGAGATCAAAGCACTCCTCTTGGTGCTGGAGGCCCGTAAGGTCTGCGTCTCCAAGGAGGCGCGCGGGCGCATCGTGGAGTGCGGCGATCGGGAACAGTTGGAGGAGTGGTTGCGGCGCGCCGCGACGGTCACGTCGGTCGAGGAGCTGTTCGACTGATGCCCTACGGTTCCGGCGCGCAAGCCCTGCGGCCCCTCGGCGGTGAGGTCGCTCAGTGGAAGAACGGCACGGTCACGTCGGCTGCGCCATCGAGCGCGGTGCCGTTGGGGCCACCGCACCTCCCGAAACAGGCGGCCGAAGGGCGTCATTCGGGGATGTCCTCGGGGGTGAGGGTGGAGAGCTGTTCGCGGGTCGGTTCGGTGCCGGTGTTCGCGAGGTGCTCGGTGCGGCGGGCGTGCGCGGTGACGGCGGCGCGGAACAGCTTGTCGATCTCGCGGCCGTTGCCGTCGCGGAACCGGTCGCGGTGGGCGTCCAGGTGCGCGGTGAGGGCCTCGCGGGTCTCCTCGGCGACGAGGTAGTCGGCGGCCGCGGCCTTGCTCAGGAAGATCGACACCAGGCCGGGAACGTCGTAGGGGCGGAACTCGAGCGTGCGGGCGAAGCGGGACGCGAGGCCCGGGTTCGTCGCGATGAACCCCTCCATCTCGGACGTGTACCCGGCGGCGATGACGACGACCTCGTCGCGGTGGTCCTCCATGAGCTTGACGAGGGTGTCGATGGCCTCCTGCCCGAAGTCGTGCCCGCCGCCGCCCGGACGGGACAGCGTGTACGCCTCGTCGATGAACAGGACGCCGCCGCGCGCCCGGTCGAACACGTTCGCGGTCTTCTGCGCGGTGTGCCCCACGTACTGCCCGACGAGGTCGACGCGCGCCGCCTCGACGACCTGGCCCTGCGCGAGGACGCCGAGGGCGGCGAGCAGTTCGCCGTACAGCCGGGCCACGGTGGTCTTGCCGGTGCCGGGCGGTCCCGCGAAGACGAGGTGGCCGGTGAACGGCTCGACCTCCAGGCCGGCGGCGCGGCGGCGGCGCGCGGCGCTGAGGACGTCGAGGAGGTCGCGGATCTCCCGCTTGACGTCGTCGAGCCCGGTCATCGCGTCGAGCCGGTCGAGGATGCCGCGGACCTGCGCGGAGTCGCGGGCCTCTCCGAACCGGACGCCGAGTCCGGTGCCGACGTCGAGGTCCTCGGCGCGCAGCTCGGACAGTTCGTCGCCGGACGGCAGGTCGTCCCGTTCGGCGAGCCGCTGCGCCTGCCGCTCGACCGCCGCCTCGAAGACGCGCCGCGCGGCCCGCCCGTTCCCGAACCCCGCCCCGCGCTTGACGGTGGTGAAGTGGGTGAGCAGCGCGTCGCGGGCGTCCTCGGAGAGCCGGTAGCCGTCCCGGTGCGCCTGCGACTCCACGATCCGGAGCAGTTCCGCCGGGCTGTAGTTCTCGAACTCGATCGTGCGGGAGAAGCGCGAGCTGAGACCGGGGTTGGAGTTGAGGAACTCGCGCATCTCCGCGGAGTAGCCGGCGGCGATGACGACGACGTCGTGGCGGTGGTCCTCCATGAGCTTGACGAGCGTGTCGACGGCCTCGCGGCCGAAGTCGGGACCGGACGTTTCGCGCGCGAGTGCGTGTGCCTCGTCGATGAAGAGCACGCCGCCACGGGCCCGCTCGAACGCTTCGGTGGTCTTGGGGGCCGTCCCGCCGACGTTCTCCGAGATCAGGTCGGCGCGGCTCACCTCCACGACCTGCCCGCGCCGCACCACGCCGAGCGCCGCGAGGATGGCGCCGTACAGCCGGGCGACGGTGGTCTTGCCGGTGCCGGGCGGGCCCGCGAAGACCATGTGCCGGCCGATCGCGGGGCCGGGCGGCAGCCCGGCCAGCCGGCGCTGCTCGGCCACCTTCTGCAGGTTGGTGAGCTTCTTGATCTCGTCCTTGACCGTCTCCAGCCCGACCATGGCCTCGAGTTCGGCGAGGAGTGCGTCGACGGCCCGCTCGTCCGCCGGCACCCTGGGCGCGCCGGCCGCGGGCGTCGTGCCCGGCTCCGCCCCGTCCGGCGCGGTCCCGGCTTGCGACTCCATGCCGATGACGTCCGGGATGCCGTTGCGTTCGCTGGTCACGCCCTCCATGCGGAGGTTCGCCTCGTCGGACGACAGCACGCCCATGCCCGGGTTGTCGGTGATCGTGCAGCGCAGCAGGGTCACGTCGGAGCCGGGGTCCGCGTTGACCCCGACGAGCCGGCAGTCGCCGATCGCCGTCCCGTCGACGACGACGAGCCCGCCGGCGGCGGCGCTCACCCCGATCTCGGCCGCGCCGACGACCTTCCCGCCGGTCAGCCGGACGTTCGCCCGCCCGGCGGCGTACACGCCGTTCAGCGCGGGGGCGTGGATCTCGCAGTCGTCGAGCGAGCAGCCGCTCTGCTCGGCGAACAGGCCGCTCACCTGCGGGCGCCGCACGTGGACGCGGCGCGCGGTCAGCGAGCCGCCCGCCGTGACCGACATGGCGTCGGAGGCCGAATCCTCGATCAGGGAGTCCTCGATGAGCACGACGCCCTTGTCCTTGACGACCAGCGACGCCATGCCCGTCCGCTCCAGCGCGCAGTTGCGGACGGCCGCGTCGCCCCGGTCGTCCACCCGGATCCCGGCCTGGGCCGGTCCGCTGATGGTGCACTGCTCGATCAGCGGCTGGGAGCCCTCGGTCACCCACACTCCGCTGCCGCCCACGTCCGCCATCCGGCATGATCGGATGGTCACCGCGCTGCCCGTGCGCAGCGCCACGGCGTTCCGGGCGGTGCCGGTCACGGTGGTGCCTTCCATGAGCCCGGTGGCCCCCGCGTACACGACCGCGCCGTCTTGGACGTGGCACTCCTTGAGCGCCAGCCGCGCCCCGCCGTTCGCCCGCACGGCGTCCGCCTCGGCCCGGCTCGTGAACTGGCACTGCTCCGCGAGGACGCTCCCCGTGGAGACGACCAGCGCCGCACCGAGGTCGCTCCAGTTGCGGACGATCAGGCCCTGCAGGGTGACGTGCCCGGTGAGGTCCAGGATCGCGTCGGCTGCGCCGTCCAGCGTCACCGTGCCGGGCCCGCCGACGGCGGTGAGCACGAAGTCCTCCGGGCTGCGGATCACGGTGTTCGGGTAGTGGCCCGGTTCGATGAGGACGTGCCGCCCCGCCGGGACCGGCCCGTAGGCCGGCATGGGCGCCTGCAGCGCGTCCAGTACCGACCGGAACGCTCGCGGGGCGGTCTGTGACACGACGAGACGCAGCAACGGACCTCCCAAGGTCGGATCAAGTCATCGCCATGGTGTCATCCGATGAGACGCCGGACGAGCGCACAGGGGTTCGAGCAGCGGGCACCGCGAACGGGGGTGCGGCCGGCGGTGGCGGACGCCGGGGGACGGGCGGACGCCCCCGGACCGGGCCGGAGCGTCAGCGGACGCCGCGGGGGCGGAACTGGACGCTGATGCGCGGCCCGGCGGCGCGGGCGCTCTTCGGGACGGCGTGCTCCCACGTCCGCTGGCAGCTCCCGCCCATCACGATGAGGTCGCCGTGCCCGAGGTCGCGGCGGATCGTCCGCCCGCCGCCGCGCGGCCGCAGCAGCAGGCTGCGCGGCGCCCCCACGGACAGGATCGCGACCATCGTGTCGTGCGTCGCGCCACGCCCGATCGTGTCGCCGTGCCAGGCGACGCTGTCGCGCCCGTCCCGGTACAGGCACAGCCCGGCCGTCCGGAACGGTTCGCCCAGCTCGGACGCGTAGTGGGCATCGAGCGCGGCCTTGGCGTCGGCCAGCACGGGGTCGGGCAGCGGCGTGCCCTCGTCGTAGAACGCGAGCAGCCGCGGCACGTCCACGACCCGCTCGTACATGCGCCGCCGCTCGCCCCGCCACGGGACGGACGACAGCAGCCGTTCGAACAACGCGTCCGCATCGGGGATCCAGCCGGGGAGCACGTCGATCCACGCCCCGTGCGCCAGCCCGGTCCGCCGCGCGTCGGTGAGCGGCCGCGGCCCCGTCCCGTCCGTGAAGTCCAGCAACGACCCTTGCAGCATGCCCCCACCGTACCCGCCGGCCCCGAACATCCGTTCGAAGTCCAGCGCCGACCTGCGACGACGACACGCCGGATTCTGTCGGTGGCGGCCCGTAGGGTGCGCGGGTGTGGAGAGAGTTGCCGCGCCCTGTGCGGGCGCTCGTCGGCGTGCGCGTCCTGAACCAGCTCGGCGCCTACGTGATGCCGTTCCTCGCGGTCATCGCCGGCCCGGGCCTCGCCACGGAGGCGCTCGCGGTCTTCGGCGCGGCCGCGCTGGCGTCCCGCTGGCTGGGCGGGCTGCTGCTCGACCGGCTGCCGCCGCGCACCCTGATCGTCGCGGGCCTGACCGCGACGGGCGCGGCCCTCCTCCTGCTCGCCGCCGCGCGCGGGCCCGTCCAGGTGCTGGCCGCGGTGACGCTCGCCGGGCTCGCGTTCGAGATCTATGAGCCCGCCACCCAGGAGTCACTGGCCCGGCTTGCGAGGAGGGAACGCCGCGCCGACGTCTACGGGCTGCTCGGCACGTCACTGGTCGCGGCCGGGGCGGTCGCCGGGCTGATGGCCGCGGTCCTGCTCCCGCTCGGTGCGCGCTGGCTCGCGGTCGTCGACGCCGGGACGTGCCTGGCTGCGGCGGGTGTCGCTTACGTCTTCCTGGAGCGCGAGCCCGTCCGCCGGGGCGTCGTGCGAAGCACGCGCTGGCGGCCGTCCGGGACGCTCGTCCGGCTCACCCTCGCGGGGACGGCGTTCGGGTGCGGCTACCTGGCCGTGCTCATGTTCATGCCGCTCGTCCTCCTGCAGCGCGGAGCGCCCGAGTGGCTGCCCGGGGCGGCGCTGACCTGTGCCGCCGTCCTGGCCCCGCTGACCGGACGCCTCGGCCGCCGCAGGCTCGACGGGGTCGCGCACGGGCGGGTCCTCGCGGTGGGCGCCGCCGTCCTCGGCGTGCTCGCGTTCGCGATGGCCGCGGGACGAGCGGTTCCGCTGCTCGTCGCGGCGTACGTGGCGTGGGCCGTCGTCGACAGCGTCCTGCAGGGACGCTGGCAGGCCGTGGTCGCCGAGACCGCGCCGGAGCGCGAACGTCCACGCTGGTTCGCGTTCTTCGGGGCGTCCTGGGGTGTCGCGCAGCCCGCCGTGCCCGTCCTGGTCGCCGTGACGGGGACGGCTATGGCGACGGCCGGAGCCGCGTTCCTCCTCGTCCCGCCGCTGCTCGGCGCCGGGCCTGGCGCCGCGCGGCGGGCGCGTCACCTTCGGAAGATCACTACCAGGACGCGGAGGGCCAGGATGGAGCAGACGACGAGCATGCAGTAGCCGAGGAACTGGTACAGCGTGACGTCCCTCGCCATCGCGGGGCCGCCGTCGAGGCCGAGCAGCATCACCGCCATGATCCCCGCGGTCGACGCGAGGATCGTCAGGAGGACCTGCTGCAGGAGGCCCGTGACGGTGCGGCGGTCGCGCTCGTCGCCGAACAGGCGCACGTTCAGCGTCAGCCGCCCCGCCTCCGCGGCGGCGGTGATGCGGTCGAGCCGGCGGGGGAGCCGCCGCAGCATCGGCAGCATGCCCATCACCTCGTCCGACACCGCCTCCTGCAGCGACGACGGCCGCAGCCGCTCCCGCAGGTACGTCTCGCCGAACGCCTGCGCCTCCGCCACGATGCCGAACCCGGGGGCCAGCTCCGTCAGCCCGCCCTCCAGCGTCGCCAGCGCCCGGAACACCGCCGCGATCTCCGGCGGCACCGCCAGCTCGTACCGCGCGACCAGCCGGAACAGCTCCGTGAACATCGTCATGTCGGGGGCGCTGCCCGGCCCGAGGTGCCGCGCCATGAACGCGCCCAGCGCCCGCGCGAGGCCCTGCTCGTCCAGTTCGTCCGGACGCGCGACCATTTCGAGGAACGCGTCGGTGACGCCCACCGTGTCCCCGCGGTTCATCGCGAGCAGCAGCCGCTGCAGGCACGCCCGCAGCTCCGCGTCGAGACGGCCCACCGACCCGAAGTCGATCAGCCCGAGCCGTCCGTCGTCGAGCAGCAGGATGTTGCCGGGGTGCGGGTCGGCGTGGAACGTGCCGTCCACGACGATCTGCCGCAGCACCGTGTCCAGCAGCGCCTGCGCGAGCTTCGACCGGTCCATCCCGCGCTCGTCGATCAGCGGGCCCGCCTTGCTCAGCGCCGTCCCCGCCAGCCGCTCCATCACCAGGATCCGGCCCGTGCACAGGTCGTCGAACGGCCGCGGGATCAGGACGTCCGCGCCGCGCGCGGCGCCGACCGACGCCATGTTCCGCGCCTCCACGCGGAAGTCGAGCTCCTCCTTCAGCGCGTCCGCGAACCCGTCGGCGAGGTCGACGACCCCGAACGCCCGCGCCCACCCCGCCCGCTGGTGGAGGGTCCGCGCGAGCCGCCCGACGATGTCGAGGTCGCGCTCCACGACCGTCCGGATCCCCGGCCGCTGGATCTTCACCACGACGTCCTCGCCGGACCGCAGCCGCGCCGTGTGCACCTGCGCCACCGACGCCGCGGCCAGCGGCGTCCGGTCGAACTCGGCGAACACGTCCTCGGGGGCCGCGCCCAGCTCGTCCCGGATCACCTGCTCGATCCGCTCCCACGGGACGGGCGCCGCACGGTCCTGCAGCCGTCCCAGTTCGGCCACGAACTCCGGCGGCAGCACGTCCCGGCGCGTCGAAAGGACCTGCCCCAGCTTGACGAACGCGACGCCGCCCTGCTCGAGCGCCTCCGTCAGCGACCGCGCGAGCCGCACCCGCTCGTTCTCCGTGCTCGGCCCCCGCTTCGCGCGTCCCCGCAGGTAGGGGCCGAAGCCGTGGCGGAGGAAGATGAACGAGATCTGCCGGTACCGCCGCGTCCGCGACAGCCGCGACCGGATGCTGCCGAACCAGTACAGCGGCGACGGGATCGACCCGGTCGGGACGAACGCCTCCCACAGCACCAGAACGGTCATCGACACGAGCACCGCGCACGCGAAGCCGAGCACGACGAACCACAGCGTCGCCGTCACCTGCCGCTGCGGGTCGATCCCCGCGAACAGCGAGGCCGCGACCGGGCTCGCCACCGCCTGCCCGACCGCGCCCGCCGCGACCGTCCGGAACAGCGGGAACCGCATGTTCAGCAGCCGCCGCGCGCCGAAGGCCAGGGCCAGTGTGTTGAGGAGAGTCCCGGCGGCGAACGCCACGACCGTCACGGCGGAATCCATGCGGGCGACCTTAGCGGCGAAATCCCCGCGAACCCTCCCGCATCCGGGCGAGGACGTCCCCCGGGCGGGGGATCAGAACTCGTTCAGCAGGTCCTTGAGGAACTCGACGGTCCGGGCGGGACGCGCCGCGCGGATCGCCAGCAGGTCCATGATCTCCTGGTAGCGGGACGCCTCCGGCCCCTCCGGGTACCGCGCCCCGGTGAGCTGCTCGAGGTACACCGCGTCCTCCAGGTCGTGCTGCGCGAACCGCATGATCGTGATCGGCCCGCCCAGCGCCAGATGACCGCCCGCCGAGAACGGCAGGACCTGGACGTTCACGTTGTGCAGGTACTCGGCCACGTCGATCAGGTGCCGCAGCTGGCCGCGCATCGTCGCCGGCCCGCCGATCGGCCGGCGCAGCGCCGCCTCGTCGATGATCGCCCACAGCGTCGCCGCGCCGACCGGACGGTGCAGCACCGCCTGCCGGTTCATCCGGACGGTGAGCCGCCGGTCGAGCCCCTCGTGGTGGGCGTCGTGGTGCTCCAGGCCGATGACCGCCCGCGCGTACTCCCGTGTCTGCAGCAGCCCCGGAACGTACTGGACCTCGTACGTCCGGATGGTCGACGCCGACTGCTCCAGCCCGAGGTACTGCTCGAACCAGCTCGGCACCGCGTCCCCGTACGCGCCCCACCAGCCGGGCCGTCTCGCCTCCCGGACGAGTTCGAGCAGCGTCTCCCGCTCCGCCGGGTCCGTCACGCCGTAGAGGTCGAGCAGGTCGCGCACGTCCCGTTCCTTGAACCCGTGCCGTCCCAGCTCCAACCGGCTGATCTTGGACGCCGAACCGCGGATCGCGCGCCCCGCGTCCGCGCGTCCGATGCCGTTCAGCTCCCGCAACCGCCGCAGCCGCCCGCCGATCTGCATGCGCAACGCCGTCGGACCCGCCTGCACATTGCCCAGCACAAGATCTCCATTGTCCGTCCAGCGCGACGACCATGGGAGCTTCTCACAGACAATGGTGTCTCCGCAGGGAACCCCCGGTCAGAGGTATATAACTTCTGCGCCGTCCGGTAAATCGAGAAAGGCCAAGGACCGTTCCAAAAGGACCGGACGCCCATTTCCCCGCCCGTTCAAGATCCATTTTCGGTGAGCAGCCCGTGCTGCAGCGCCCGCAGCACCGCCCGCGTCCGGTCCCGCACCCCCAGCTTCGCCAGCAGGCTCGACACGTGGTTCTTCACCGTGCCCTCCGCCAGGTGCAGCGCGTCCGCGATCTCCCGGTTCGCGTAGCCGCCCGCCAGCAGCCGCAGGATCTCCAGCTCCCGCCCGGTCAGCGGCCGCGGCGGCGGCAGATCGTCGATCGGCTCCGGCAGCCGCGGCACCGCGCGCAGCAGCCGCTCCGTCAACGCCGGACGCACCAGCGAGCCCCCGCCCGCGAGCGTCCGGATCGCCCCGACGACCTCCTCCAGCGTCACGTCCTTCAGCAGGTACCCGTCCGCCCCCGCCCGCAGCGCCCGCAGGACGAGCTCGTCGTCGTCGAACGTCGTCAGCACCAGCGTCGGGACCTCGACGCCCCGCTCGCGCAGCGCCGTCAGCGTCGCGATCCCGTCCCGTCCGGGCATCCGCAGGTCCAGCAGCAGGACGTCCGGCGGATCGGCCGCGACGACCCGCAGCGCCTCGTCCCCGTCCGCGGCCTCCGCCGCGACCGTCACCTCCGGCGACAGCTCCAGCAGATGCCGGATGCCCTGCCGCACGAGCGTCTGGTCGTCCACCACGCACACCCGGATCACGACGGCACCCGCACCCGCACGCCGAACCCGTTCCGCGTGTCGAACGAGACGTCCCCGCCGAGCTGCGCCACGCGCTCCCGCATCCCCGCGAGCCCGTTCCCGAGCCGCAGGACGTTCGTCCCGCACCCGTCGTCCCGCGCGCTCAGCACGACACCGTCCCCGTCCCGCGCGACCTCGACCCACAGGTTCCGGGCGTCCGCGTGCCGGATCGCGTTCGTCACGATCTCCTGCACGCACCGGACCAGCGCCGCCGCGGACGTCTCGTCCGGCTCGACGTCGCCGACCCGCAGGTGCACCCGCGGGCGGGGAAGGTCCGCGACGATCTCCTGCAGCGCCCGATCGAGCCGCACCGACCGTCCCCGCAGTTCCCCCACCGCCACCCGGACGTCCCCCAGCAGATCGCGCGCGAGCCCCCGGGCCCGCTCGACGTGCGCCTTCTCCGGCCCCCCGCTCCGGTGCGCCGCGACCTCCAGCTCCAGCACCAGCGCCGTCAGCTGATGCCCCACCAGGTCGTGCAGCTCCCGCGCGATCCGCAGCCGCTCACCGGACCGGCTCGACTCCGCCAGCAGCTCCGTCGCCGCCCGCAGCTCGGCGTTCGCGACCGCCAGCCGCTCGCTCGTCTCCGCGTTCCGCCGCTCGCTCAGCACCGCCCACACCGCCGAGACCTGCAGCATCGCGTAGATGGCCGATGACAGCACGACGTCCATCATGGAGCCGTCCCGCAGGACGGCCGCCAGCCCGACGACGCCGCTGTTCACGACCAGCAGCCCCACGGTCGCGCGGCCCCCCGCCACGTGCGCGCCGATCGCGGTGACGAACACGAGCAGGATCGCCGTCCACGCGACGTCCGGCGCGAGCAGCACCGCCCCCGCGGCCGCCACCGCGACCCCGCCCAGCAGGACGGGCCGCGCCACCAGGAACAGGGCGACCAGGAACCCCAGGAACAGGGCGTAGCAGGCCCACCACACCCAGACGGGCCCCGCGGTGGGACGCTCTCCGCCCAGTCGCGCCAGCGCCACCGGACACGCGATGACCAGGCAGACGCCCACCATGCACGCCGTCCCCCACCGTTCCAGACGCGAGTCGGCCATACCCAGCAGCGTACGGCCCGTCCGCGCGGGGCCACCCGTGCCGGAAGTCACGTGACGTCCGGCACCCGACAAACCGGGTCGCGCGGCCTAGCGTCCGGACCGTGATCGAAGTCGAATCCCTGACCAAGCGCTACGGCGACGTCCTGGCCGCCGACGGCATCGGCTTCACCGTCGAACCCGGCGAGATCTTCGGCATCCTGGGACCGAACGGAGCCGGCAAGACGACCACCGTCGAGTGCGTCGCGGGCCTGCGCCGTCCCGACGCCGGCCGCGTCCGCGTCCTGGGCCTCGACCCCGTCCGCGACCGCAAGCGGCTCCGCCGCACCGTCGGCGTCCAGCTCCAGAACACCGTCCTGCCCGACGCGCTCAAAGTGGGCGAAGCAGTGGCCCTCTACCGCTCCTTCTACTCCAACGGAGCAAACCCGGCCCAACTCCTCACCGACCTGAACCTGGAACACCTCCGGAACACCCCGTACGGTGCCCTCTCCGGCGGCGAGGCTCAGCGCCTCTCCATCGCCCTCGCCCTCATCGGCAAGCCCCGCATCGCGATCCTGGACGAACTCACCACCGGCCTCGACCCCCAGTCCCGCCGCGACACGTGGGACCTCATCACCCAGATCCGCGACACCGGAGTGACGATCCTCCTCGTCACCCACTTCATGGACGAGGCCGAACGCCTCTGCGACCGCATCGCCGTCATCGACCGCGCCCGCCTCGTCGCCCTCGACACCCCCGGCAACCTGATCGCCCACGTGGACGCACCACAGCGCGTCCACGTGAAAACCGCGACACCCCTCGACCCGGCCATCTTCGCGAACGCCGACATCGAGAAGATCGAAGGCAACGGCACACGAACCACCATCACCGGCGGCGGCGACCTCCTCCGCACGGTCACCGCGACCCTCCTCGACCACGGCGTCACCGCCACGGAGACCCGCCTCGAAGAAGCGACCCTCGAGGACGCGTTCCTCGCCCTCACCGGCCGGAGGTTCGAGTGACACCCCGCGCATACGCCCTGCTCACCTGGACCGAGGCCAAGCTCGTGGCCCGCGACACCGCCGGCCTGATCGTCCCCTTCGCCCTCCCGACCCTCATCATGGTGATGAACGGCCTGGGCACGTCCGACCCGGCCCCCGAATACGACGGCCTCACCGCTTTCGACGCGTACGTCCTCCCGCTGACCCTCGCGATGATCGTCGCGCTCATCGGCATCGTGAACATGCCGTCCTTCATCGCGGCCTACCGCAAGTCGGGCATCCTCCGCCGCCTCTCCGTGACCCCCGCGAACCCCCTGGCCGTCCTCGCCGCCCAAGCCGCAGTAGCCCTGGCCCACACCCTCATCGGCACCACGATCGCCCTGCTCACCGCGAAGCTCGCCTTCGACGCCGCCCTCCCGCGCGCCCCCCTCGCCGCAGCCGCCACCTTCGCCCTGGCCACGGCCGCCATGTTCGCCGCCGGCCTCCTCATAGCCGCCCTGGCCCCGTCCCCCAACGCCGCCGTGGCCATCGGCCTCCTCGCCTTCTTCGCCACCATGGCCACCGGCGGCGGCTTCGGCCCCCGCGAAAACCTCCCCACCTGGCTGGCCACCATCGGCGCCCACCTCCCCTACGGCGCAGCCCTAGAAGCCCTCTCCGCGACCTGGACAGGCACCACCCCAGAACTCGCCCCCTTGGCAGCCCTCGCCATTACCACCCTCACCTGCACAGCCCTAGCAGCCAAAACCTTCCGCTGGGCGTGACCACCTGCACAGGACGCGCCTTGCAAGGTCTGCTCCGAAGTGGCTACTTCGGCGCAGCCCGCCGTTTCACCGGAGCGGCCTTCCCTTCCGCCACGAACCGCTCATGCTGCTGCCACCCCTGCAACCACTTCCACCCAGACCCAAGCGCCGCAGTAGTAGCAGCCACCATGAACGCCGTCACCTGCGTCTCGTCCAAATCAGCCCCCGGCACCAACTGAGCCACCACCCCAGCCAGCCACCCCGCGAACACAGCGAACACAGGAGTAAAGAGCGCAACCCCCCGCCCCAACCAAGACCCCTCCACTTCACCCTGAACGCCGCCACCCACAACCTCGGACTCCGACATGAACACCACCCCGCATTGACGTGGGCCGCCATGGACCGTCGGCCCCTCCCACATAGCGTTGTACCGACAGTCCATGGCGGTCCCCGAAAGTCCGACACTGGCCACAAGACCAACTCCGGACGGGCGCGGGTCAGGGCTTGAGACGGGACTGTACGGTTTTCGGTGTAACTCCTGATCAAGGAGTGACGCATGACAACCGAAGCGAGCACGGAGGCCGTGGTGGCCGAGTCCGACAACCCG